>NZ_JBIWOX010000011.1:0-241763 GCF_044767975.1 Streptomyces sp. NPDC101181
AGCTCAGCCACGAACACCGGATCCGACTTCGCCTTCTCGTACTCCACAGCAACCTCATCCACCGCGGCGACCAACGCCTCCGGAATGAACTTGCCACCATACGCACCGAAATAGCCCTCAGTGCTGGGGATCAGACCCTCGGGGTCCGGAACGAAGAAATCAGACGTCATGCGACGTGCTCCTAGGCATGCAGGGCAACGGATGGATTCACCGTATGCGCGGAGCGGCGAGCGCCACCGGGACCGGCGTGCGGTCGGGGCGGTGCGGTCGTACGTACGGACAGGAAGGTGGTGCGGTACGTCGGCCGGGGCTCGCTACAGCGCGGACCCCGGGCGCCATCGCATCCCGTTGACCTGACCCGGCTCGTCACCGATGACGTACCGGACGCGCCGTCCATGGACGCGGCGCGCCGGGGCGCGGCAGCCACGCGGCCTGCACCCGCGCGCCAGCGGGGCGTGCGGATCCCGGGCCGGGGCTCCGGCGGGGCCGGGGCCCGGCCGGGTGCGGGGCGCGGGAGAAGGGGGCATGGCGGGCGGGTTTCCCCGGTCAGCCGCGGCCGTGGCGGAGCGCCGGGTGGGCGCCCGCGGCGACCAGGTCGGCGACGGCGGCGCGCGGGTCGCGGCCGGTGACCAGCGACTCGCCGACCAGGACGGCGTCGGCGCCCGCGTTGGCGTACGCGATCAGGTCGTGCGGACCCCGGACGCCGGACTCGGCGATCTTGACGACGTGGTCGGGGATCTCGGGGGCGACGCGCTCGAAGATGGAGCGGTCGACCTTGAGGTCCTTCAGGTTGCGCGCGTTGACACCGATGATCTTGGCTCCGGCGTCCACGGCACGCTCGGCCTCCTCCTCGTCGTGCGCCTCGACGAGCGGGGTGAGCCCGATCGACTCGGCACGCTCGATCAGGGAGACGAGGGCCTCCTGGTCGAGTGCGGCGACGATCAGCAGGGCGAGGTCGGCGCCGTAGGCGCGGGCCTCCCACAGCTGGTAGGAGGTGACGATGAAGTCCTTGCGCAGGACCGGGATGTCGACCTGGGCGCGGACGGCCTCCAGGTCCGCGAGCGAACCGCCGAAGCGCCGCTCCTCGGTGAGGACCGAGATGACGGACGCGCCGCCCGCCTCGTAGTCCGCGGCGAGCGCGGCCGGGTCGGCGATGGCGGCGAGGGCCCCCTTGGAGGGGGACGAGCGCTTGACCTCGCAGATGACGGTCACGCCCTCGCCGCGCAGTGCGGCGACTCCGTCCCTGGCCTGGGGAGCGCGGGCCGCGCGCTCCTTCAGCTCGTCGAGGCTGACGCGCGCCTGCCGCTCCGCGAGGTCGGCGCGAACGCCTTCGATGATCTCGTCGAGCACACTCACGCGAGCGGCCCCCTTCCGGAACGGTGATGAGGGAACAGGATCGGCCGTACCGATGGTATCCGCAGGAGGCCGCCGGGCCCGCATCAGGCCACGCCGCGTCCCACTACCTGGGAATTCACGGAGCGAGCGCCGAGCCGAACGGAAGGTTCCGGACCACCGTGAAGATCAGCAGAAACGCGCCCACACCCCACCACCAGACCGGTGCCAGGCCGGTCCGCAGGGGCTGTCCGCGCCAGGCCCGCACCAGCCACACCACCCACACGGCGGCGAAGAGGAAGTAGCCGACGACGGCGACCGCGTTGGCTCCGAGCGCCGCGCCGAGGTCGCCGTGGATGAAGGCGTGGGCGCTGCGGAGTCCGCCGCAGCCGGGGCAGAACGCCCCGGTGATCTTGAGCAGTGGGCAGACCGGGTAGTGCCCCGGCTCGTTGGGGTCGACCGAACCGACGTACGCGAAGGCCCCCGCGACCGCGGCCAGGATGCCCGCCGGCGTGGCGAGGCGGCGGAGGCGGGAGGGGTGCACCGGGGGCTCGGGCGGCCGGGCCGGTGCGAAGCCGGTGGCGTACGGGGCGGGGTGCGCGGGCGGGTCCCGGTGTTCGGCGAAGGCCGTACGGGAGGGCGGCGGAGCCGGATCCGGAGTGGGGCAGACGGTCAGCGGCATGTTCCCGGGGCCGACGCCGTGCGGCGCGGCTTCCGGGCGGTCCGGGCCGGTGGGCCCGGGGCCCGGCGCGGGGGCGGTGTCGGGGTCCGGCGGCTGGGCGGCGGAGGGGGTTGGCGAGGCGTCCACCCGGCGATTGTCCCCGCTGACGCGCGATGGCGCAGCCCTGGTGGGCTGCGCCATCGCGCGTGTCGCGATCGGCCCGCCGCCGGGGCGTGGCCGACGGCTGCTCAGTGGGAGAGCTGGGCCTCTCCGGCGCGGGCCCGCGCCTCGGCCATCTCGGCGGACTCCTTCGGCATGCCCAGACCGGCGGCCCGCATGGCCAGGCCCACGACTCCACCGGCGAAGATCACGACGATACCGGCCCAGAAGCCGAGCGGGTTGGCCGCGACCATGAAGACGCCTGCGACGCAGAAGCCGATGAAGGAGATGATGACACCGGTCCAGGCGGCCGGGGTGTGTCCGTGGCTGCTGCCCGCCATGAGTTGCTCCTTGGTGGTGTTGCGCTGGGTGTCGCGGTGACTGGGGCCGCCGCCCGGGGGCGGCTCGCCTCCATTGTCCCGTACGGGGTGGCAGGTCGTGAGCGTGGGGTCACGTCTCGCGCGTCGGGTCCTCGCCGCGGTCCAGGGCCTTCCACAGCTCCTCGGGCCGCTCCGGGTCCGGCGCGGTGCGGGCGGCTTTGCGGGGGCGGGGGGTGCCGTCGCGTTCGTACTTCGCGGACATGGTGGGCCACCGGCTGCCGTAGCGCAGGGCGAGGAGCCCGGCGAGCAGGATCAGCAGCCCGCCCGCGGCCGTGACGTAGGGCCAGGCGGTGTGGCTGAGGGCGTCGACGGTGGCCGCCGCGTCGCCGGTGGTGCGGGCGGCCTCCTCGTCGAGGGCCGTCCGGTCGCCCGCCCCGGCCCAGGCGCTGAGCCCGGCTCCGAGGCCGCTGAGGGCGAGGAGGGCGGCGACGGTCCACCGGCCGGCGCCGCGTACGGCGAAGACGGCGACGAGGGCCGCGAGGGCGACGATGGCCAGGGCGGCGGGGACGCCCGTGACGTCCCGGCCGTCGGCGGTAAGGGGCAGGGCGCCGCCACCGGTGGCCGCCCGCCCCTCGGCCCAGGTCTGTCCGGAGGCGAGGAGGACGACGGTCGCGCCCGCCGCGCCGAGGAGCAGAGCGGCCGCGAGGGAGCGGCGGCTCGCGGCGGAGTCGGGCGCGGCGGCGGCGGTCCGGGCACGGGGCTGGGGTACGGGTACAGCACTCACGCCCTCCACTATCCCCTACCGCCCCCGGCGCCCGTCGAGCCGGTCGGCCGTCAGCGGTTCAGCGCCCGTGCAGGCGGTTGGCGGTGTGGACGGCGCGGAGCACGGCGGCGGCCTTGTTGCGGCACTCGGTGTCCTCGGCGACCGGGTCGGAGTCGGCGACGACCCCCGCCCCGGCCTGGACGTAGGCGGTGCCGTCGCGGAGCAGGGCGGTGCGGATGGCGATGGCGGTGTCGGAGTCCCCCGCGAAGTCGAGATAGCCGACGCAGCCTCCGTACAGGCCCCGGCGGGTCGGTTCCAGCTCCTCGATGATCTGCATGGCGCGGGGCTTGGGCGCGCCGGAGAGGGTGCCCGCGGGGAAGCAGGCGGTGAGGACGTCGAAGGCGGTGCGGTCCTCGGTGACCCGGCCGGTGACGGTGGAGACGATGTGCATCACGTGGGAGTAGCGCTCGACGGACATGAAGTCGACGACCTCGACGCTGCCCGGTTCGCAGACCCGGCCCAGGTCGTTGCGGCCGAGGTCGACGAGCATAAGGTGCTCGGCGCGCTCCTTGGGGTCGGCGAGCAGTTCCTCGGCGAGCGCCTGGTCCTCCTGCGGGGTGGCGCCGCGGTGCCGGGTCCCGGCGATGGGGTGGACCATCGCCCGGCCGTCCTCGACCTTGACCAGGGCCTCGGGGCTGGAGCCGACGACGTCGAACCCGTCGAACCGGAAGAGGTACATGTACGGCGAGGGGTTGGTGGCCCGCAGGACCCGGTAGACGTCCAGGGCGCTCGCGGTGCACGGGGTCTCGAAGCGCTGGGAGGGGACGACCTGGAAGGCCTCGCCCGCGCGGATGCGCTCCTTGATGTCGTCGACGGCCCGCTGGTAGGCCTTACCGCCCCAGAGCGCGGTGTACGGCGGCAGCTCGGACGGGGGCAGGAGGGCGGGGGCGTTCTCGACGGGGCGGCGCAGGTCGCGCTCCATGGCGTCGAGGCGGGCCACGGCGTCCGCGTGGGACTCGTCCACGCCGGATTCCAGGTTGTTGTGGTTGATCGCGTTGGCGATCAGCAGGACGGTGCCGTTCTGGTGGTCGAGGACGGCGAGGTCCGAGGTGAGGAGCATGGTCAGCTCGGGCAGCTTCAGGTCGTCGCCGCCGTGTTCGCCGATCCTCTCCAGGCGGCGCACGACGTCGTAGCCGAGGTAGCCGACCATGCCGCCGGTGAACGGCGGCAGGCCCAGGTCGCTCATCAGGTCACGCGGGGTGTGCAGGGTCTCGACGGTGGCGCGCAGGGCGTCCAGCGGGTCCCCGTCGAGGGGGACGCCGACGGGCGGGGTGCCGACCCAGTGGGCCGCGCCGTCGCGGGAGGTGAGGGTGGCGGCGCTGCGTACCCCGATGAAGGAGTAGCGCGACCAGGTCCGGCCGTTCTCCGCGGACTCCAGCAGGAAGGTGCCGGGTCGCTCGGCGGCGAGCTTGCGGTACAGGCCGACCGGGGTGTCGCCGTCCGCGAGGAGGCGGCGGCTGACGGGGACGACGCGCCGGTCGACGGCCAGCTTGCGGAAGGTGTCGAGATCCATGGCCGGACCTTAGCTGTCGTGGAGGGTGAGGACGTCGGCGTCGAAGCAGGTGCGGTCGCCGGTGTGGCAGGCGGCGCCCGTCTGGTCGACCTTGACCAGGACGGTGTCGGCGTCGCAGTCCAGCGCCACCGACTTCACCCGCTGGATGTGGCCGGAGGTGTCGCCCTTGACCCAGTACTCCTGGCGGCTGCGCGACCAGTAGGTGCAGCGGCCCGTGGTGAGGGTGCGGTGCAGCGCCTCGTCGTCCATCCAGCCCAGCATCAGCACCTCACCGGTGTCGTACTGCTGGGCGATGGCCGGGAACAGGCCGTCGGCGCCGCGCCGGAGGCGGGCGGCGATGGCCGGGTCGAGGCTGCTGGCGGGCGGGGTGGGGCCGGGCGTGCTGGTCATGGGCCCATTGTGCCGTGGTCGCGAGCGCCTCCCGGGCGGACGTCCACTGGGCGGACCCGGGGTGACGGTCGTACGCTGGCGGTCATGTCGACCCATGCGAAGCGTGAACGTCTTCTGCTCGCCGATCTGTTGGAGGCGGCCGGTCCGCAGGCCCCGACCCTGTGCGACGGCTGGAAGTCCCGTGATCTGGCCGCCCATGTGGTGGTCCGGGAGCGCCGGGCGGACGCCGCGGGCGGGCTGTTCCTGGGGAACGTGAAGCCCCTGAAGGCCCGGCTGGAGCGGGTGCAGGCGGAGTTCACGGCGAAGCCGTACGAGGAACTGATCCAGCTGATCCGCACCGGGCCGCCCCGGTTCTCCCCGATGTCGCTGAAGCAGATCGACGAGGCGGCCAACACCGTGGAGTTCTTCGTCCACGCGGAGGACGTGCGCCGGGCCCAGCCGGACTGGTCGCGCCGTGAGCTGAACCCGGTCTTCGCCGATGTGCTCTGGTCCAACGTCGAGAAGACCGCCCGGCTGGTGGGCCGCCGCTCCCCGGTGGGGCTGGTGCTGCGCCGCCCGGACGGCCGGACGGCGGTGGCCCGCAAGGGCACCCCGGTGGTGACGGTGACCGGTGAGCCCGCCGAGCTGCTGCTGTTCGCGTACGGGCGGCAGGCCGCGGCGGACGTCCAGGTGGAGGGCGACAAGGAGGCGGTGGAGCGGGTGACCACGGCCGAGCTGGGGATGTAGGGGCCGGTGCGCGACCGGTGACCGGGGCGGCGTGCGCCCGGTCACCGGGTGGCGTACGGGGCGCGGAGCTCCGGCGTCCCGTGCGGCGCTCCGGCGTTCCTGCGGGTGGCGGCCGTTCCGGTCAGCGGGGCAGTTCGGCGCGGCGCAGGGCGGTGACGGCGAGGCCCAGCGCACCGCCCGTCGCGCACACGGCCGCGCTGACCGCGTAGACCGGTCCGGTGCCCCAGGCGGCGACGGCCGCCCCGGTGACGGGGTAGCTGAGCGGGACGACCGCGTACGTGAACAGCGTCGAGACCGAGGTGACCCGGCCCAGGTACGCCGGGTCGGCCGCGGTCTGGACGAGGGCCGCGCACAGGGACCCGGCCAGGCCCAGGGAGGCGCCGACGCACGCGGCCACCGCGGCGGCCGGGGCGACGGAGGGCACCTGGGCCAGGGCGGCGATGCCGGTCGCGCCGAGGAGGGCGGTCAGGCCCAGCACGAGACCGGCCCGTTCGATCCGGCCCCGGACGGCGAGGAGGAGCGCGGCGGCCGCCGCTCCGGCGGCGAACCCGGCGACGATCCAGCCCATGCCCGCCGCACCCCAGCCGCGCTCCTCGGAGAGCAGGATCAGCCCGAGGTTGAGCGGCCCGACGAAGCCGAGCTCGCTCAGCGCGATGACCAGCATCAGCGGGCCGAGCAGCGAGTGGCGGCGGATGTGGCGGAGCCCGTCCACGAGCTCCTGCCGGGCGGTCGGTCTCGCGACCGCCCGGGTGGTGTGCGCCCCCTCGGGGGCCGCCGGCTCCGGCAGCGGGCGCGTCCTCACGCGCAGCAGCAGCGGCAGCGAGAGGGCGAAGAGCAGCCCGGCGGCGGCGAAGGCGAGCGAGGGCCCGCCGGTGGCCACGGCGACCCCGCCCAGGGGCGCCCCGACGATCGAGGCACCGCGGGCGGCGAGTCCGCGCAGCCCCTGGATCCTGGCGAGCTGTCCCGGCGGGCTGATCCGGGGCGGGAGCGCTCCGACGGCGGGCAGGAACAGGGCGTCGACCGCGCCGAAGAGGAGGGCGACGACCACCAGGACGACCACCGAGGGTGCGGTGAGCACCAGGGTGGCGGCCAGACCGAGGACGAGGAGCGCGCGGGCGGCGTCGCTGCCGATGACGACGCGGCGGGGCCCGAGCCGGTCGGCGAGCACTCCCCCGCCGAGCATCAGCAGCGCCCGGGGTATCGAGCCCGCGGCGAGCACCAGACCGGCGCCGGAGGCGCTGCCGGTGCGGGCGGCGGCCCAGGCCAGCGCCATGAAGTAGATGCTGTCGCCGACCATGGACGCGGTGTACGCACCGAGCCAGCGCAGGACGTTCGGGTCGCGGTGCGCGGGGCGTTCGGGGGCTTCGGACGCTGTCGGCGCCGTGGCGGTCAAGGCCGTGTCCTTCCGGGGTGGCGGGGGCTCAGGTGCGGAACGGGAAGCCGTACAGGTGCAGGGCGACGTTCTCGCGGCCCTCGCTCTCGCCGGTCTCCTCCCGCTCCCGGCCCGCGGTCTCGTAGCGCCGGACGAGTTCGTGCATCTCGCGGCCCAGCTCGGCCAGCTCCTCGGGGGTGAGGCGGGCCAGGTACTCGGAGCGGAAGGCGGCGCCGCGCCACTCGGCCGACCAGCTCTGGTAGGCGTCGAGGAAGCTGCGGTACAGCTCGGTGTGCTGGTCGAAGGAGAGCCGGCCGACGGCCGCGTAGGTGGCGCTCTTCTCCGGGGCGTCGTTGAAGTCCTCGTCCCGGAAGCTGAACCCCTGGGAGGCCGGCTGCCACCAGCGCTCACGGCCGTCCGTGCTCCCGCCCGCGGCCGGTTCGATCATCCCGTGGTCGGCCAGCTGACGCAGGTGGTAGCTGACCAGGGAGACGGCCTCGTCGACCTGGGCGGCCAGCTGGGAGGCGGTGGCACGGCGGGCGATGAACAGGGCCCGGTAGAGCCTCATGCGCAGGGGGTGGCCGAAGACCTTGAGGGTGGCGAGGTCGGAGACGCGGCGGGTTTCTCTGCTGGGCATGACCGCCACCGTAGACGCACAGTTTTTCTTGCGCAATATTTTTTGCGCAAGAAAAGTTGTGCTTCTGTCGGGTGGCGTCGGAGTCGTCGTTCGTGTCCGGTCGGACGGTGGGGAACTCCTCCGGCCGCCGGACGGCACCGGGCGTGCGGCGGCCCGGTGTCCCGCGGGACACCGGGCCGTCCGGTCAGCGGACGGGGTGGCCCGCCTCGCGCAGGGCGCCCTTGACCTCGGAGATCCGCAGGTCCCCGAAGTGGAAGACGGACGCGGCGAGCACCGCGTCGGCACCGGCCTCGATCGCCGGGGCGAAGTCGGCGAGCCGGCCCGCACCGCCGGAGGCGATGACGGGGACGCCGACACGCTCGCGTACCGCCTCGATCATCTCGGTGTCGTAGCCGTCCTTGGTGCCGTCGGCGTCCATCGAGTTGAGCAGGATCTCCCCCGCGCCCAGCTCGGCGGCCCGCTGCGCCCATGCGACGGCGTCGATGCCGGTGCCCTTGCGGCCGCCGTGAGTGGTGACCTCGAAGGTGCCCTCCGGGGTGCGGCGGGCGTCGACGGAGAGCACCAGGACCTGACGGCCGAAGCGTTCGGCGATCTCGCGGATGAGGTCGGGCCGGGCGATGGCGGCGGTGTTGACGCCGACCTTGTCCGCCCCGGCGCGCAGCAGCTTGTCCACGTCCCCCGGGGTGCGGACGCCGCCGCCGACGGTGAGCGGGATGAAGACCTGCTCGGCGGTGCGGCGGACCACGTCGTACGTCGTCTCGCGGTCGCCGCTGGAGGCGGTGATGTCGAGGAAGGTCAGCTCGTCGGCGCCCTCCGCGTCGTAGAGCTTGGCCATCTCGACGGGGTCGCCCGCGTCGCGCAGGTTCTGGAAGTTGACGCCCTTGACGACCCGGCCGTTGTCGACGTCCAGGCAGGGGATGACCCGTACGGCGAGGGTCACCGCCCGCCTCCCCGGTAGGCCTCGACCTCGACCTCGACGACCAGGCTCGGGTCGACGAACCCGGACACGATGAGCATCGTGGCGGCGGGGCGCACCGCGTCGAACAGCTCCTTGTGGGCGCGGCCGACCTCGTCCACGTCCCGGGCGTGCGTGAGGTACATCCGGGTGCGGACGACGTCCTCGCGCCCCAGGCCGACCTGCTCCAGCGCCGCGAAGGCGACGTCGAAGGAGGTGACGGCCTGTTCGTACGGGGAGCCCGCGGCGATCTGGCCGTTCACCACGGAGGTGCAACCGGCCACCAGGACGAGGCCGTTGGGGAGTTCGACGGCGCGGGAGTAGCCGAACTTCTCCTCCCAGGGGGCGCCGGTGGAGATCCGGCGCACGCCGGGGGCGGGGGCGGCGGCGTCCGTCATGAGGCGACCGCCTTGAGGGCCTCTTCCAGGGTGAACGCCTTCGCGTACAGCGCCTTGCCGACGATCGCGCCCTCGACGCCTTCGGGGACGAGGAGGGAGATCGCCCGGAGGTCGTCCAGCGAGGAGACCCCGCCGGAGGCGACGACCGGGCGGTCGGTGACCGCGCAGACGTCGCGCAGCAGGCCCAGGTTGGGGCCCTCCAGGGTGCCGTCCTTGGCGATGTCGGTGACGACGTAACGCGCGCAGCCCTCGGCGTCGAGCCGGGCCAGCGTCTCGTAGAGGTCGCCGCCGTCGCGGGTCCAGCCGCGGCCGCGCAGGGTGGTGCCCCGGACGTCCAGGCCGACGGCGATCTTGTCGCCGTGCTCCGCGATGACCTTGGCGACCCACTCGGGGGTCTCCAGGGCGGCGGTGCCGAGGTTGACGCGGCGGCAGCCGGTGGCGAGGGCCGCCTCCAGGGAGGCGTCGTCGCGGATGCCGCCGGACAGCTCGACCTGGATGTCCATGGCCCCGGTGACCTCGGCGATCAGCTCCC
The DNA here is from genome assembly GCF_044767975.1 of Streptomyces sp. NPDC101181. NCBI lineage: Bacteria > Bacillati > Actinomycetota > Actinomycetes > Kitasatosporales > Streptomycetaceae > Streptomyces > Streptomyces sp. NPDC101181. The sequence continues at coordinate 9,819 of NZ_JBIWOX010000011.1, forward strand.
GGTTGTCCCCGGTGCCGAAGGCGGCGTCCAGGTCGACCAGGTGCAGCCACTCGGCCCCGGCGGACTGCCAGGCCAGGGCCGCCTCCAGCGGGGAGCCGTAGGAGGTCTCGGAGCCGGACTCGCCGTGGACCAGGCGGACGGCCTGCCCGTCACGGACGTCGACGGCGGGGAGCAGTTCAAGCTTCGGCATTACAGCGTCTCGATCCAGTTGGTCAGCAGCTGGGCGCCGGCATCGCCGGACTTCTCGGGGTGGAACTGGGTGGCCCACAGCGCGCCGTTCTCCACGGCGGCCACGAACCGTTCACCGTGGGTGGCCCACGTGACCCTGGGCGCACGGATCTTGGCGTTGGTGACTTCGAGGGACCACTCGTGCGCCGCGTAGGAGTGCACGAAGTAGAAGCGGGCCTCGGGGTCCAGGCCCGCGAAGAGCCGGGAGTCCTCGGGGGCCTGGACGGTGTTCCAGCCCATGTGCGGCACGACGTCGGCCTTCAGCGGGCCGACGGTGCCGGGCCACTCGTCCAGGCCCTCGGTCTCCACGCCGTGCTCGATGCCGCGCTCGAACAGGATCTGCATCCCGACGCAGATGCCCATCACGGGGCGGCCGCCGGACAGCCTGCGGCCGACGATCCAGTCGCCGCGGGCCCGCTTCAGCCCCTCCATGCAGGCGGAGAACGCGCCGACGCCGGGGACGAGCAGCCCGTCGGCGGCCATCGCGCGGTCGAAGTCGCGGGTGATCTCGACGTCCGCGCCGACGCGGGCGAGGGCCCGCTCGGCGGAGCGTACGTTGCCGAAGCCGTAGTCGAAGACGACGACCTTCTTCGTGTCCGTCACAGCGCGCCCCTCAGTCCCACAGGCCCTGGATCCGCATGATGCCCGCCACCAGGCACATCACGGAGCCGATCGACAGCAGCACGATGACGCCCTTGGGCATCCCCTGCTTCGCGAAGGAGTAGACGCCGCCGGCCAGGAAGAGGCCGACGACGATCAGGATGGTGCTGAGACCGTTCACAGGGCGCCCTTCGTGGAGGGCAGGATGCCCTCGGCGCGCGGGTCGCGCTCGGAGGCGTAGCGCAGGGCGCGGGCGAGCGCCTTGAACTGGCACTCCACGATGTGGTGGGCGTTGCGCCCGTACGGGACGTGGATGTGCAGGGCGATCTGCGCCTGGGCGACGAAGGACTCGAAGATGTGCCGGGTCATCGTCGTGTCGTAGGTCCCGATCATCGGGGCCATGGTCTCCGGCTCGGTGTGGATCAGGTAGGGGCGGCCGGAGAGGTCGACGGTGACCTGGGCGAGCGACTCGTCCAGCGGGACGGTGCAGTTGCCGAAGCGGTAGATGCCGACCTTGTCGCCGAGGGCCTGCCGGAAGGCGGCGCCGAGCGCGAGCGCGGTGTCCTCGATGGTGTGGTGGGTGTCGATGTGCAGGTCGCCCTCGGTCTTGACGGTGAGGTCGAAGAGGCCGTGGCGGCCGAGCTGGTCGAGCATGTGGTCGTAGAAGCCGACCCCGGTGGCGACATCGACCTTGCCGGTGCCGTCGAGGTTGATCTCGACCAGCACGGACGTTTCCTTCGTGGTGCGTTCCACGCGGCCTACGCGGGGGCTCATGCGTCGTGCTCCTTCTTCATTTCGCGTACCGCATCGAGGAACGCGTCGTTCTCCGCCGGGGTTCCCGCGGTGACCCGCAGCCAGCCCTGTACGCCGTTGTCCCGGACCAGGACCCCTCGGTCGAGAATCCGCTGCCAGGCGGCGTGGCTGTCGTCGAAGCGGCCGAACTGGACGAAGTTGGCGTCCGATGCGGTGACCTCGTAGCCGGTGGCGCGCAGTTCGGCCACCAGCCGGTCGCGCTCGCTCTTGAGCTGCGCGACGTACCCCAGCAGCGTATCGGTGTGCTCCAGGGCGGCGAGCGCGGTGGCCTGGGTGACGGAGGAGAGGTGGTAGGGCAGCCGCACCAGCTGGACCGCGTCGACCACGGCCGGGGCGGCGGCGAGGTAGCCCAGGCGCAGTCCGGCCGCGCCGAACGCCTTGGACATGGTGCGCGAGACGATCAGATCGCGGCGGCCCTCGATGAGCGGGAGCAGCGAGGGCTGGTGGCTGAACTCGCCGTACGCCTCGTCGACGACGACGATCGAGGGCCCGGCGGCCTGGGCGGCGTCGTACAGGGCGAGGACGGTGTCGGCGTCGACGGCGGTGCCGGTGGGGTTGTTGGGCGAGGTGATGAAGACGACCTCGGGGCGGTGCTCGGCGATGGCGGCGCGGGCGGCCTCGACGTCGATGGTGAAGTCCTCGCCGCGCGGGCCGGAGATCCAGCCGGTGCCGGTACCGCGCGAGATCAGGGCGTGCATCGAGTACGAGGGTTCGAAGCCGATCGCGGTGCGGCCCGGCCCGCCGAAGGTCTGGAGCAGCTGCTGGAGGACCTCGTTGGAGCCGTTGGCGGCCCAGACGTTGGCCGCGGTGACCTCGTGTCCGGCGGTGCGGGTGAGGTAGCGGGCCAGCTCGGTGCGCAGCTCTACGGCGTCCCGGTCGGGGTAGCGGTTCAGCCCGCGGGCCGCCTCGCGGACCCGCTCGGCGATCCGGTCGACCAGGGCCTCGGGCAGCGGGTAGGGGTTCTCGTTGGTGTTGAGGCGTACGGGGACGTCGAGCTGGGGCGCTCCGTAGGGGGACTTGCCGCGCAGCTCGTCGCGGACGGGGAGGTCGTCCCGGGCGTCGCCGTGGGTGGTGCTGTCGTTCGTCACCGCTGGGGGACCTTCCATCCGAACCGGGCCTTCATCGCGGCGCCGTGGGCGGGGAGGTCCTCCGCCTCGGCGAGGGCCACCACGTGGTGGGTGACCTCGGCGAGCGCGTCGCGGGTGTAGTCGACGATGTGGATGCCGCGCAGGAAGGACTGCACGGACAGGCCCGAGGAGTGGCAGGCGCAGCCGCCGGTGGGCAGCACGTGGTTGGACCCGGCGCAGTAGTCGCCGAGCGAGACCGGGGCCCAGGGGCCGACGAAGACCGCTCCGGCGTTGCGGACCCGGTCGGCGACGGCGGCGGCGTCGGCGGTCTGGATCTCCAGGTGCTCGGCCGCGTAGGCATCGACGACCTTGAGGCCGTCCTCGACCGAGGAGACCAGCACGATCGCGGACTGGCGGCCGGCGAGGGCGGGCTCGACGCGGTCGGTGACGTGCTTGGTGGCGGCGACCTGCGGGATCAGCTCCGCCTCGGTGGCGGTGGCCAGCTCCTCGGAGTCGGTGACCAGGACGGCGGCGGCCATCGGGTCGTGTTCGGCCTGGCTGATCAGGTCGGCGGCGACGTGCACCGGGTCGGCGGTGGCGTCGGCGAGGATCGCGATCTCGGTGGGCCCGGCCTCGGCGTCGATGCCGATACGGCCCTTGAGGAGGCGCTTGGCGGCGGCGACGTAGATGTTGCCGGGGCCGGTGACCAGGTTGACCGGGGCGCAGTCCTCGGTGCCGTACGCGAACATCGCGACGGCCTGGGCGCCGCCCGCGGCGTACACCTCGTCCACGCCGAGCAGGGCGCAGGCGGCGAGGATGGTGGGGTGCGGGAGCCCGTCGAAGTCCTTCTGCGGCGGGGAGGCGACGGCGACGCCCGCGACGCCCGCCTCCTGGGCCGGGACGACGTTCATCACGACGGAGGAGGGGTAGACCGAGCGGCCGCCGGGGACGTAGAGCCCGACGCGCTCGACGGGGACCCACTTCTCGGTGACGGTGCCGCCGGGGACGACCTGGGTGGTGTGGGTGGTGCGGCGCTGCTCGCGGTGGACGAGGCGGGCGCGGCGGACCGACTCCTCCAGCGCGGCCCGGACGGCCGGGTCCAGCTCCTCAAGGGCCCGGGTCAGCGCGTCGGCGGGCACCCGGACGGACGCGATCCGGACGCCGTCGAGTTTCTCTCCCCATTCGATCACTGCCGCGGAGCCACGATGGCGCACGTCCTCGCAGATCGGCCGCACCGTCTCCAGGGCGGCTTCCACGTCGAACTCGGCACGGGGCAGCAGGTCGCGCAGGGCCGCGCCCTCGGGGAGGGCGTCGCCGCGCAGGTCGATTCGAGAGATCACCCGGCAATTCTCGCAGACCGCGACGGGCGCCCGGTCGCCCGTATCACTGGCTGATACCCGCCGTCCGCACCACTGGCTGATACGTGTCTCGGCCATGTCCGGCCGTCCCTGCTGACCAGGGGCTTCCACCGCGTCACACGAGGGCATAACGGCTCTACGGCATGTGTGCACGGAGGGAGCGGCCGTGACCGAGCCGCACGACGGAGACATCCCGGACGGCCTCAGCGCGGCGGAGCTGGGCATGTGGCAGTCCTTTCGCAACGGAACCACCTACGACTTACGCAGCTGGGACACGGCCCGCAACGATCCGTTCGCCCCGCACCCCTGGGGCCCCGAGCGCAGTGTCGGCGCGCGCACCGTGGCGCGACTGCTGCTGGACGGGCCGCCCGCCCGGCCCGGCCGGGTGGCGGCGCTGAAGCTCCGGGGGGTGCGGATCACCGGGAAGCTGGATCTGGCGGGCGGGCGGGTGTCGCCGTACGTGGAGCTGACCGGCTGCCGCTTCGAGCAGGAGGTGGTGCTGCCCGAGTCCCACTTCACGACGTTGCGGCTGGTGGGGTGCGCGCTGCCCCGGCTGGAGGCGGCGCGGCTGCACACGGAGGGCGATCTGCATCTGCCGCGCTGCCGGATCGCCCGGGGCATCCGGCTGACCGACGCCCGGATCGGCACGGATCTGCTGCTCAACCAGCTCAGCGTGGGCCCCGACCGGCACGGGCGGGCCTTCGCGGGGGACGGCCTGGCGGTCGCGCAGGACCTCCAGGCGGAGATGATCGAGACGGACGGCGAGCTGAGCCTGCGCGGGGCGACGGTGGGCGGTTCGCTGAGCCTGCGCGGCAGCAGGCTGCGCGCGGGGGCGGGCCGCCGCGCGCTGAACGCCCCGCAGCTGACGGTGGAGCGCACGCTGTACATGACCGAGGCGTGGGTGAGCGTCGACACCGGGGACCAGGGCGCCACTCCCCCGTACGGCGTGGTCTACGCCCCGACCCCGGCGCACGGCACCCGCTCGCAGATCTTCGAGTGCAGGGGCGGGGTGCGGCTGGACGACGGGCGGTTCGGGGACGCGGTGGACCTGCACAAGGCCCGGTTCACGATGACCCGGCAGCAGGAGCTGTCGCTGCGCCGGATCGTCACGCCGGAGCTGCGGTTCAACGCGGAGCGCCCGGAGGAGGGGCGGGTCGTGCTGAACGGGGCGAAGGTGGTGACCCTGATCGACCTGTCCACCAGCTGGCCGGGTCCGGGCGGTCTGGCGATGGGCGGTTTCGTCTACGAGAACCTGGTCCCCTACGGCCACTTCCCGCTCTCCCGGCGGCTGGAGTGGGTGGCGGCGGCGACCCCGGAGTACGTCCCGGAGCCGTACGAGCGCCTGGCGACGGTGCTGCGGGGCTGCGGGGAGGACGCGGACGCGCGGGTGGTGCTGCTGGCCAAGCAGCGCCGCCGCCGGGAGACGCTGCCGCCCGCCGCGAAGGCGTGGGGGTTCCTCCAGGACTGGACGGTGGCGTACGGCTACCGGCCGGGGCGGGCGGCGGTGTGGATGGCGGTGCTGTGGGCGGCGAGCACGGCGGCGTTCGCCCAGCACCACCCGCCGACGCTCAAGGGCGACGAGTCCCCGCTGTGGAATCCGGCGCTCTACTCCCTGGACCTGCTGATCCCGGTGGTCGACCTCGGCCAGGACGGCTACTGGCGGATGGAGGGCCCCTGGCAGTGGGTCGCGGCCGGTCTGGTGCTGGCAGGGTGGGTTCTGGCCACCACGGTGGCGGCCGGGGCGTCCCGGCTGCTGCGCAGGGGCTGACCGAACGGCCTGGTCGAACCGGTCCCGGGCGGCCGGGACCGGCGTTCCGACGCGCTCCGGCACGGTGGGCGGGATGGAGCCACGCGTGCGGCGGGACGGCTGATTCAAGCCAATGACGGGGATTTCCTTTGCCCTTTCTTGACCTGGCTCGATACAACCCCTCCACTCGGCACAGAAGTTTCACAGCGCCCCCCTGGCGCGGCCCTCACCAGCGCTTTTCTAATGGTCTGCACCATGGCTTTCCTTCGCGCTCTGCTCAGTACCGCGCGCATGGTCCGGCACAGTCCTCCGCTGTCGTCCGGCCTGTCCGCGGATGACGCGGTGCTGCTCGACGCCCCCGACGAGCGGCTCTCTCCCGCGCTGGTCGCCGCTGCCCTCGGCGACTTCGAACCGGCCGCGGGGCTGCTCGCCACCACCCGGGAGGACGCCGAGTGGGAGAACCGCGACCGCTACCTCACCCGGCTCGTCGCGTTCGCCCGCAGCCGGGACGGCTGGCTCGACGACTGGCTGGCCGCGGCCCCGCGCGACCCGGACGCGCTGCTGGTCAAGGCCGAACTGGCGGTGCGCCGGGCCTGGGACTCGCCCGCCCGCGCGGAACGGCTCCGCGAGGTCGCCCCGCTGATCACCGCGGCCGCCGACGCGGACCCGCGCGACCCGGTGCCCTGGCGGCTCGCCCTGGACCACGCGCGCGGCACCCATGCCACGCACACCGCTTTCGGGACGCTGTGGGAGCAGGCGGTGCGCCGCTCCCCGCACCACTACGGCTGCCATGTCGCGGCCCTGCGCTACCTCTCCGCCGCCTGGTACGGCTCGCACCGCGAGTGCTTCGACTTCGCCGAGCGGGCCGCCGAGGACGCGCTGCCCGACTCGCTGGTGCAGGCGCTGCCGGTGCGGGCGGCCTTCGCCCTGCTCCTGGACGGCCAGGCGGCGGGCCGCACCACCTCCGTCCTGGAGGAGCGGATCGACGCCGCGGCCGACCTCGCGATCAAGCTGTCGGCCGCCTACCGGCCCGGCGACCCGTGGCCCGCCGAGATCCGCAACCTCACCGCGTACGTCCTGCTGGCCCGGGGCCGCTGGGCCGAGGCACTGGACCAGTTCACGATGATCGGCCTGTACGCGACGTCGTTCCCGTGGTCCTCCGTCTCCGAGGACGCGCTGGGCCGGTTCCTCGACGCACGCGACGGAGCGCGCCTCCAGGTGGCCTCGCTGACCCCGTTGCGCGACCGGGCCGACCGGCGTCGTCCCCGCGGCCATTACGCTTGAGCGCTGTGACCACCGCACGCCTTCCCCTCTTCCCGCTGAACGCGGTGCTGTTTCCCGGCCTGGTGCTGCCGCTCAACGTCTTCGAGGAGCGCTATCGCGCCCTGATGCGGGAGCTGCTGAAGAGCGACGAGGACGAACCTCGCCGCTTCGTCGTGGTCGCGATCCGCGACGGCCGCGAGACGGCCCCGACGGGCACCGGCATGCCCGGGACCCTCGCGGTCGCGAAACCCGTCGAACGCGCCCCCGCGGAGGGCTTCGGCCCCGATCCGATCCAGACCTTCCACCGGGTCGGCTGCGTCGCCGACGCGGCGACGATCCGCGAACGCGCCGACGGCAGCTTCGAGGTCCTGGCCACCGGCACCACGCGGGTCAAGCTGCTCTCCGTCGAGGCCGACGGCCCCTACCTCACCGCCGAGGTGCAGGAGATCGATGAGGAGACGCCGGAGGAGGAGGCCGACGCCGACGAGGCGGGGGCGCTCGCCGAGGGCGTCCTGCGGGCGTTCCGCTCGTACCAGAAGCGGCTGGCCGGAGCCAGCGAACGCTCGCTGAGCACCGGGGCGGACCTCCCCGACGACCCGTCCGTCGTCTCGTACCTGGTGGCGGCGGCCACCGTCCTGGACCTCCCCACCAAACAGCGCCTCCTCCAGGCCCCGGACACCGCGACCCGGCTGCGCGAGGAGCTGTCGCTGCTGCGCAAGGAGACCGCGGTCATCCGGCACCTGCCCTCGCTGCCCGCGGCCGACCTGACCCTGGCCCCCACCCACCCCAACTGACGAGGACGCGGACCCGGTGGCGAAGAAGACCAGGAAGCAGCCGGGCGGCACCCCCGCCACGGTCGCCCTGACCGCGGCGGGCACGGCCTTCACGGTGCACGCCTACGACCACGACCCGGCCTCCCCTTCCTACGGCGAGGAGGCCGCCGAAGCCCTGGGCGTCTCCCCCGAACGGGTCTTCAAGACCCTGGTGGCGGACGTGGACGGCGAACTGACCGTCGCGGTGGTCCCGGTGGCGGGCTCCCTGGACCTCAAGGCCCTGGCCGCCGCGGCGGGCGGCAAGCGCGCCACGATGGCGGACCCGGCGGCCGCGGAACGCACGACGGGCTATGTACGGGGCGGCATCTCGCCGCTGGGCCAGCGCAGGCGTCTGCGCACGGTCCTGGACGCATCGGCGCGCTCGCACGCCACGATCTGCGTGTCGGCGGGGAGACGGGGCCTGGAGGTGGAGCTGTCGGCGGCGGACCTGGCGGAGCTGACGGGGGCGGTGTTCGCGGAGATCGCGCGCACCTGAGCGGGCCCCGCCACTCCGTGGCCCATGAGCGGGCCTGCCGTACGCCGTGCGGCGGACGCCGGGCCCGAAAGACGGCAAACGACAGGTCCTAGCCCGCCCCGCCGCCCCCCGCGGACGGTGAGGACGAAGGCTCACCCGGGGACGCCGGTCCCGAAGCCGACGGCGGGCCCGCCAGCGGCCCCTGCACCGGTCCTCCGTAGTACTGCGACCCCTCCCAGTCCGGCTCGACGTCCCGCGGCCCGAACGCCGCCGTGAGCAGGAGGTGGACCGCCATCGCCGCGAACGGCCACACCAGCGCCGCCACCCACACCGCGTGCAGTTCCAGCGGCGCGTCGAACGTCACGCCCCGGCCCGCCTCCCGGGCCCGGCCCACCACGTCGGAGGAGGGTCCCAGCCAGACGCCGACCCGCCACGCCAGCAGCGATCCGAGCAGCGCGCCCAGGGCCAGGCCCACGACCACGAGGACGCCCCCGCGGCGCAGCCGCCAGAACACGGCGGCGGCCGACAGCACGCCGAAGCCGATGGCCAGCAGGACGAACGTTCCGTCCGCCCCGATCGCCTCCTCGCCCTCGGTGTTCTTCAGGAAGACGGCCGTGTCGTCGGAGACCAGCGGGACCCGCGGCGCGAGCCACAGCCACAGCAGCCCGAGCACGACGCCCGTGAGGGCGACCAGGACCAGGACCACGGCGGCCTGCCGCAGCTCCGTCGCGGTGTCCGGGTCGTCCGGCGAGCCGGAGGAGGGCGCGAGGCGGGAGCCCGCGGGCGGGGTCTGCCACGGATCGTGGGGGTTCGGCTGGTGCGGCGGCGTCAACGGTGCGGTCACCGTGCCATCGTGCCAGGCCACCCTGTGAGCCGCCTCACCGGCTGCCGCGCCCGGGGTCCGCCCGCCCCGAGAGGGACCTACCGTACGGCCGCCCGCCGGTACGCCCACGTGGCCACCGCCAGCGACAGCACCCCCACCGCCGCGCAGACCGCGAGGAAGAAGGCGATCAGCCCCCAGTCCGGGCGGGCGTCGAAGGAGCGGGCCAGCGCCTCCACCCCGTACGTGGAGGGAAGCAGGTCGCGCGCCCAGCCCACCGGCTCCGGCAGCCGGTCCGCGGGCAGCACCCCGAGGAGCAGCGCGGCGGACATGCCCAGTTGCCCCAGCAGGGTGGCCAGCTCCTGGCGCGGGGCGAGCAGCCCGAGGGCCGCCCCCAGACCGGCCAGTGCCGCCCCCGAGAGCGGAATGACGGCGGCCAGGACCCACAGGTGGGTCAGCGGCAGCTGGAACAGCACGCTTCCGGTGATCGCGGTGAAGATCGTGCCGGGCACGGTGAACGAGGCGTACGCGGCGGCCGCCCCGAGCACCACGGCGGCGGGCGGCACCGGCAGGGTGGCGTAGTGGTCGAGCCCGCCGCCCGCCCGGAGCTGGCCGAAGTACTGGGCGAGGAGGTTGAGCGCGACGAACGCGACGACCAGGACGCTGGACCCGGCGACCACCGCACGGGCCTCCGACCCGCCGTCCACGACGCCCCGCATCAGGACCATGATCCCGACGGACTGGAAGGTCGCCACGAAGAGCAGCGGGATGCGGGCGACCCGGGCCCGGGACAGCTGGGCCCGGTAGACGGCGGCCAGCGAGGGCAGCAGCCGGGCACGCGGCGCGAGCGGCGCGGGGACGGTACGGGCGGGGGCCGCGCCGGAGGGGCCGGGAGCGTGCCGGACGCGCGAGGGCGCGGTCCTGGCCGGAATGATGCTCGTCACCTGTGGCCGCTCCCCTTACAGCTCGCCGGTCCCGGCAGCGCGCCCGCCGCGTCCCGTACCCCGATCGCGTACGGCGGCCGCGCGGTGTCCGGCGCCCGCGTCCCGCGTCCGTGCGTCCTCACGCCTTCACCAGCCCCTTGGTCGCATTGGCCGCGTCTCCCCCGAGGGCGAGATAGACATCTTCCAGGCTGGGGGTGGCCAGGGTGAAATCGTCGAGCGCCGCGAAGGCCGCGCCGCCCGTCACCGCGGCGACCGCCGCCCGTGCCTCGTCCGGGGAGAGCCGCAGCACCCAGCGCCGCCCGGACTCCTGGGCGGAGGGCCGCAGCGCCGCCACCTCGGGGACGTCCAGCGGAGCCCGCTCGCGCCACACCAGCTCGACGCGGACCTCCCCGGCCACCTGCTCCTTGAGCCCGGTGGGGGTGTCGCAGGCGATGACCCGGCCGTGCTCCAGGACGGCGACCCGGTCCAGGACGGTCTCGGCCTCGATGACGTTGTGGGTGACCAGCAGGACCGTGGCGCCGCGCTCGGCGCGGCGGCGGTCGACGGCGGCCCAGACGGCGCGGCGGGCGACGGGGTCCATGCCGGTGGTCGGCTCGTCCAGGACCAGCACCGGGCGGTCGCCGACGAGCGTGGCGGCGAAGCAGGCGAGCCGTCGCTGACCACCGGAGAGCTTCTTCAGGGGCCGGCCGGCCAGCGGGGTGAGGCCCAGCTCCTCCAGGACACCGTCGCGCTCGGCGCGGGCCTCGCGGGCCGCGAGCCCGCGCAGCCGTCCGGTGGTCTCGGCGGCCAGCGCGACGGTGAGCTCGTCGAGCGCGGTGGACTCCTGGCCCAGATAGCCGATCAGCCGGGAGGCCCGCTCGGGGTGGCGTACGAGGTCGTGCCCCAGCACCTCGACGCTGCCGGAGTCGGGCCGCATCAGCCCGGTGAGCTGACGGACCAGGGTGGACTTGCCCGCGCCGTTGGGGCCGAGCAGTCCGAAGATCTCGCCGCGCTCGACGTCCAGGCTGATCCCGTCGGTGGCGCGGACCTCGGGCGTGGCGGGGGCGCCGCGGCGGCCCCGGACGGCGGGATAGGTCTTGACCAGGTCCCGCACCGCGCACACGGTGCCGGTGTCCCGCTGCGCCTGTGCTGTGCCCGTACTCACGAGGTACGAGGGTACGGGGTCACACGCCCCGGTTTGCGCCCGGGGCCACCCCGCGTCGCGGGGCCCCGCCGCGCGCCTGCTCACGGCCCCCGCGACCGGGCCGGGGCCACCGCCGGGCGTCCTACTCCCCGGCGGGGACGTGTTCGGGGGCGGCGCGTACGTCGATCTCCCGCCAGAAGCCCGCCCGGATCGCGTAGCGGTCGTGCTCGTCGATCTGGTCGTCCTTGTGGGCGAGGAGGCCGAAGCGGGCCGCGTAGCGCAGGAGTTCGCCGTCGATGCGGTGCGGGACACGCGGGTACATGGTCGACAGCTTCTGGAGGTGCGCGGTCTCCGGGAGGCGTTCCATCCAGCGGCGGGCGAAGACCTGGCCGACCTCGAAGGGGTCGCCGCCGACGGTGGTAATGTCCTCCTCCCGGTCGGCCCAGCGCTGTTCGGCGCTGGTGAGCTGGGCGAGCGTCGGCAGGGACGCGGTCTCCGCCGGTTCGCCGACGGGCCCGCGCTCGGCCCAGCCCTTCTCGGAGGACCAGCGCAGGGTGGCGCCGGCGGGCTGGGCGGGCTGCTGCCGGTCCGGGTGGGTGGCCTGGGCCCGCAGCGCGGCCAGGTCCTTGGGGGTGGGGACGCCCTTGTGACCGGCAGCGGGCGGGGCGGCGGGGCGCCCGGTCTCCTCGGCGGGGCCGGCCGGGTCGGTGCGGGCGGCTGCCGCCTGGGCCTCGGAGGCGCGCTCGGCGGAGGCGGCGAGAGCGGCCTCGGGCAGCGGCGCGGAGAGGATCGCGGCGATCTCGGGGCGAGGGGCGGGCTGCGGGGCGCAGGCGCCCGCGATGTCCTTGGCGCGGACGGCCTTGGTGATCCAGGCCCGGTCCAGGACCCGGCGTTCGTCCGCCTCGGCGACCAGGTCCTCGGACTGGTTGTAGTCGCCGTCGGCGGCCTGGACGGCCCAGAGGTGGACGGCCACCCCGTGCTCCTTGGCGGACATCAGGCCCGGCAGCAGATCGCCGTCGCCGGTCACCAGGACCACGTCCGAGCAGGCCCGGTTCCTGGCCAGTTCGGTCAGCTCGGCGTGCATCGCGGCGTCGACGCCCTTCTGCGCCCACCGCCCGTCGCTCCGGGTCAGCGCGCCCAGCCGTACGGTCACGCGCGGCATGACGCGCAGTCGGCGGTGTTCGGGCTGGGGCACCCGGTCGGGAGCTCCGTCGAACCAGTAGATGCGCAGCAGGGGTTGCTGGGTGTCGGCCTCGGCGCGTTCCCGCAGCCCCTGGATGAGGGCCGTGTGGTCGACGGTGATGCGGGAGCGGGCGGGCTCTCCGGCCAGCAGACTCGCGGCTGCGCCCAGCAAGTAGCCGGCGTCCACCAGGACGACGCAACGGTCCACGCGTTCCACCCTCTTCCACTTCGAGAATTCGGGAACGGTTCAGCGGCACCCGTCCCTCGATGACCGGGTCCGCTTACCCAGGGTTTCCTTCGAGTCTGCCCGACCGCGCAAGGGTTAACGGCCGGAACTGGATCATCGGCGTGGCGGATCGGGGCAGACCTGGAAAAGGTCCGGGGCGGACGGCGGCGCAACGGAACCACCGCGGATATCGCTACGCACGGTAATGATCCAACATGCGGCTTTTGTGGGCCTATGTGAGTCTGACACCGATCCTGGCCCCCAGGATTCCCCACAGGAGGCATTCACCATGGCCAAGAACAAGAACCGCAAGCAGGACAGCCGGTCCGACCGCGCGTCCGCGTCGGAGCGTGGTGCGGAGCAGGCGAAGTCGACGGCGTACGAGTCGCAGGGCACGTCCTCGTCGCAGGCGCAGGGCAGCCCCGCCGACGTGGCGCGCAAGCACCAGCGGCGTTTCGGCCACAACTGACGTACGCCACCGAGGCGTCGGCCGTTCGCGGTCGCGAAACGGGAGGGGCGTCCCGCCGGTGCGGGACGCCCCTCCCGTTGTCGCACGGAGACCGCCGTCACGCGGAGGCCGTTGTCGCGCGGAGACCGCCGCTGCTCGCAGACCGCCGCGGGCTCAGCCCGCCAGGCAGGCCGGTCCGAGCAGCACCTTCAGGTCGCCGAAGAGGGCCGGGTCGGGCTTGACCCGGTGCCGGTCCAGACGGAGCACGGTGGTCTTGCTGGGGCCCTGGAGCCTGATGCGCACCTCGGTGTCGCCCCGGTGGTGGCTGAGCACCTCGCCGAGCCGGGAGACCATCGGCGGAGTGATCTTCACGGTGGGGATGGTGAGGACGACCGGAGCGTTGGTCCCGGCGTTGGAGATGTCGGGGACCTGCATCTCCATGGCGACCAGCCGGGGCACGTCCTCGCGCTTGTCCAGCCGTCCCTTGACGAAGACGACGGTGTCCTCGACGAGCTGGGTGGAGACCAGCTGGTAGGTGGCGGGGAAGAACATGCACTCGATGGAGCCCGCCAGGTCCTCCACGGTGGCGATGGCCCAGGCGTTGCCCTGCTTGGTCATCTTGCGCTGGAGGCCGGAGATGATGCCGCCGACGGTGACGATGGCGCCGTCGCCGTAATCCCCGCCGGTGAGCTGGGAGATGGAGGCGTCGGCCTTGTCGGACAGCACGTGCTCCAGGCCGAAGAGCGGGTGGTCGGAGACGTACAGGCCGAGCATCTCCCGCTCCTGGGCGAGCAGGTAGGCCTTCTCCCACTCGACGTCGGAGAACTCCACGTCCAGCCCGAAGCCGGGCTCGCCGCTCTCCTCCTCGCCGCCGCCGAAGAGGTCGAACTGCCCCTCGGCCTCCTTGCGCTTGACCTGCACCACGTTGTCGATCATCGGCTCGTGGTGGGCGACGAGACCCTTGCGGGTGTGGCCCATCTCGTCGAACGCGCCGGCCTTGATCAGCGATTCGACGGTGCGCTTGTTGCAGACGACCGCCTCGACCTTGTCCAGGAAGTCGGGGAAGCTGCTGTACTTCCCCTTCGCCTTGCGGGACCGGATGATCGAGTCGACGACGTTCTGGCCGACGTTGCGCACGGCGGTCAGGCCGAAGAGGATCACGTCGTCGCCCTGGGCCGCGAAGTTGGACAGCGACTCGTTGACGTTCGGCGGGAGCACCTTGATGCGCATGCGGCGGCACTCGTTGAGGTAGACCGCCGACTTGTCCTTGTCGTCCTTGACCGAGGTCAGCAGGGCGGCCATGTATTCGGCGGGGTAGTTCGCCTTGAGGTAGGCGGTCCAGTAGGTGACCAGGCCGTACGCCGAGGAGTGCGCCTTGTTGAACGCGTATCCGGCGAACGGCACCAGGACGTCCCACAGCGCCTTGATCGCCTCGTCGGAGAAGCCCTTGTCCTTGGCGCCCTTCTCGAAGAGGACGAAGTTCTTGGCCAGTTCCTCGGGCTTCTTCTTGCCCATCACGCGGCGCAGGATGTCGGCCTCGCCGAGCGAGTACCCGGCGACGATCTGGGCGGCCTTCTGGACCTGCTCCTGATAGACGATCAGACCGTAGGTGAGGCCGAGGACCTCCTTGAGGGGCTCCTCCAGCTCCGGGTGGATCGGGGTGATCTCCTGGCGGCCGTTCTTGCGCTCCGCGTAGTTCGTGTGCGAGTTCATGCCCATCGGGCCCGGCCGGTAGAGGGCCGAGACGGCGGAGATGTCCTCGAAGTTGTCGGGCTGCATCTGGCGCAGCAGGGAGCGCATCGGCCCGCCGTCGAACTGGAAGACGCCGAGCGTGTCACCGCGGCAGAGCAGTTCGTAGGTCTTGGGGTCGTCCAGCGGCAGGGAGAGCATCTCCAGGTCGATGCCCTTGTTGGACTTCACCATCTTGATGGCGTCGTCCATGATCGTCAGGTTGCGCAGGCCGAGGAAGTCCATCTTCAGCAGGCCGAGCGACTCGCACTGCGGGTAGTCCCACTGCGTGATGGTGACGCCGTCGGTGTGCCGGACCCAGACCGGGGCGTGGTCGACGATCGGTTCGCTGGACATGATGACGCCGGCGGCGTGGACGCCCATCTGCCGCACCAGGCCCTCGACGCCCTTGGCGGTGTCGATGACCTTCTTGACGTCCGGTTCGCTCTCGTACATCCCCCGGATCTCGCCCGCCTCGCTGTAGCGCGGGTGCTTGGGGTCGGTGATGCCGTTGAGGTCGATGCCCTTGCCGAGGACGTCGGCGGGCATCGCCTTGGTGAGACGGTCGCCCATGGCGTACGGGTAACCCAGCACGCGGGCGGAGTCCTTGATCGCGTTCTTCGCCTTGATCTTGCCGTACGTGCCGATCATGGCGACCTTGTCGGCGCCGTACTTCTCGGTGACGTACCGGATCACCTCGACGCGCCTGCGCTCGTCGAAGTCGATGTCGACGTCGGGCATGGAGACGCGCTCGGGGTTGAGGAACCGCTCGAAGATCAGCCCGTGTTCGATCGGGTCGAGGTCGGTGATGCCCATCGCGTACGCCACGATCGAACCGGCCGCCGAACCACGGCCGGGGCCCACCGCGATGCCGTTGTTCTTGGCCCACATGATGAAGTCGGCGACGACCAGGAAGTACCCCGGGAACCCCATCTGGATGATGATGTCCATCTCGTACTCGACCTGCTTCTGCCGGTCGTCGGGAACGCCGCCGGGGAAGCGGCGCTGCATCCCGGTACGGACCTCCTCCTGGAACCAGGTGACCTCCGTGAAACCGTCCGGGATCTCGAACCTCGGCATGAGGTTCTTCGCCTCGAACATGCCGGAGGTGTCGATCTGCTGGGCCACCAGCAGGGTGTTGGCGCACCCCTCCTGCCAGGCGTCGGAGGAGTCGACGGCGTACATCTCCTCCGTCGTCTTCAGGTAGTAGCCGGTGCCGTCGAAGCGGAAGCGGTCGGGGTCGGAGAGGTTCTTGCCGGTCTGGATGCAGAGCAGGGCGTCGTGGGCGGTGGCCTCGTGCGCGTAGGTGTAGTGGGAGTCGTTGGTGACCAGCGGCGGGATGCCGAGCTTCTTGCCGATCTCCAGCAGCCCGTCGCGGACCCGGCGTTCGATCTCGATGCCGTGGTCCATCAGCTCCAGGAAGTACCGGCCCTCGCCGAAGATGTCCTTGTAGTCCGAGGCGGCCTGGACCGCCTCGTCGAACTGGCCGAGCCGCAGCCGGGTCTGCACCTCGCCGGAGGGGCAGCCGGTGGAGGCGATGAGCCCCTCGGACCACTGGGAGATGGTCTCCTTGTCCATCCGGGGCCACTTCTGGAGCCAGCCCTCGGCGTACGCGTCGGAGGAGAGCCGGAAGAGGTTGTGCAGCCCGGTCTTGTTGGACGCCCAGATCGTCTTGTGGGTGTACCCACCGGAACCGGACACGTCGTCGCGCTTCTGGTGCGGCTGCCCCCACTGCACCTTGCGCTTGTGCTTGCGCGACTCGGGGGCGACATAGGCCTCGATGCCGATGATCGGCGTGACGTCCGCCTTCTTCGCCGAGTGGAAGAAGTCGTACGCCCCGTGGAGGTTGCCGTGGTCGGTCATCGCGATGTGCGTCATGCCCATCTGACTGGCCGCCTCGAACATGTCCTTGAGCCGCGCGGCACCGTCCAGCAGCGAGTACTGGGTGTGAACGTGCAGGTGCGTGAAGGGCGGCTTGGTCACGGCGTCGGGCCTCCGGGAAGTCGGGCGATGACGGACGGGGGGACAGCGTGGAAGTCTACGTCGTGACGGAGACGGACGACGGGCACTCCCGGCCTCCGCCGAGCGTTGGAGAGGTCGGAGCCCGTGTCCGTTTTGTCATGCACTCTGTCATGCGGGTCCCGGGTCCGGCCAGACACGCCAACACCTTCAGGAGGCAGTAAGAGATGTCGGAGACGCAGACCGGCGCGGCGCGGCGCGGGGAGCAGATTCTGGCCGTTTTCGACACCGCCTTCGGGGAGCTGCTGGCCGCCGATCCGGCGGCCTTCCGGGTCAAGTTCCGCAAGATGGCGGGCTCGGCCTTCGCCTTCTACCGGGGCACCGCCTGCCTGTTCTACGAGGACCTGGAGCGGGAGCGGCACGGCGGCCCGTTCCTCGACGAGCGCACCGGCCGGGTGTGGATCCACGGCGACCTCCACGCGGAGAACTTCGGCACCTACATGGACGCCAACGGCCGCCTCGTCTTCAACGTCAACGATTTCGACGAGGCGTACGTCGGCCCCTTCACCTGGGACCTGAAGCGCTTCGCCGCGTCGATGGCCCTGATCGGTTACGCCAAGGCCCTGGCCGACGAGCAGATCAGCGAGCTGGTCCGGATCTTCGCCACGTCCTACCGCGACCGGATCCGCGCGCTGGCGACGGGCGCGAAGAACGACGAGGTGCCACCGTTCACCCTGGACACGGCGGAGGGGCCGCTGCTGGGCGCGCTGCGGGTCGCCCGCGCGCAGACGCGCTTCGCGCTGCTGGACTCGATGACGGTGATCCAGGACTTCGAGCGCCGCTTCGCGGAGGGCGGCGGGGCCCTCGACCTGGACGCCGCGACGCGCTACAAGGTGCTGGCCGCCTTCGACGGCTATCTGGAGACGCTGCCGGAGTCGAGTCTGGCCCGCCCCGACTCCTACCGGGTCAAGGATGTGGTGGGGCGCCGGGGCATCGGTATCGGATCGGCCGGGCTCCCCTCGTACAACATCCTGCTGGAGGGCAACAGCGACGCCCTGGAGAACGACGTGGTGATCTACCTCAAGCAGGCGCAGACCCCGGCGGTCGCCCGGCACATCACGGACGCCGCCGTGCGGGACTACTTCCAGCACGAGGGGCACCGCACGGTGATCTCGCAGCGCGCGCTCCAGGCGCACGCGGACCCGTGGCTGGGCTGGACCGAGCTGGACGGCACCGGCCAGCTGGTCGCCGAGGTCTCGCCGTACGCGGTCGACCTGGACTGGTCCGACCTCGACGAGGTGGACGAGATCGCGGCGGTCGTCGCGGATCTGGGCCGGGCGACGGCCACCATGCACGCGGCGGCGGACGACGAGAGCGGTCACTCGCTGGTGCCGTTCTCCACGGAGCGGGCGATCGACGCGGCCATCGCGGCCGACGAGGAGAGCTTCGCGCCGCTCCTGGTCGACTTCGCCCACAGCTACGGCTCCCGGGCCCGCGCCGACCACCAGATCTTCGTGGACCTCTTCCGCAACGGCCGCATCCCGGGGCTGTAGCCCCGGCCGCGCCCCGGGGCCGCGGTCCCGGCCCTGTCCCGGGGCTGTGGTCCCGGTCCCTCCCCCACCGGCCTGCCCGTGGGGCGGGGCCGACTCTCACCCTCTTTTAAGACCCCCTTACCTCCGCACATGACACACTTTCCGGCGATGGACATCTCAGGGACGCACCTCAGGACGGCGCGCGCGGCGCTCTTCACCGCGCTCGTCGTCACCCTGTCCACCGCGTCCCATGTGCTGCTCTCCGGGGTCCCGCTGCCGCTGACGGCGGTCGCGCTACTGGCCGCCGCGGTCTTCGCGGTGGCGTACGCCCTGGCCGGCCGGGAGCGCGGCTTCCGGCCGATCGCCGGGCTGCTGGTCCCGCTGGAGCTGGCGGCCGACACGCTCTTCACCACCGGCCAGCACCTCTGTTACGGGGCCGCGGGCGGCCCGGTCGCCGGTCCGCTGCGCGCGGTGGGCTTCGACGTCCTGTGCGGCGGCGGTGAGGTCGGCGCGGGCGGGGCCCGGATCGCGGGCGTCGGCGCGGTGGGCACCCCCCTGGCCGGGGTGGCCGGTGCGGGCGACCGTGCGGCGGCGCTGCTGGCGCAGCCCGGACCCGCCGTCCCGTGGCTGCTGCTCGCCGCCCATGTGGCCGTCGGACTGCTCGCCGCGGCCTGGCTGCGGCGCGGCGAGGCGGCCCTGGCCGGGCTGTTGCGGGCGGCGGCGCTCCTGACGTTCCGGCCGCTGCTCGTGGCGGTCGCCGTGGTGCGCGCGAGCGTGCCCTCGCCGGGCCGCCGCCCGCGCCCCGCCGGGCGCCCGCACCCGCTCCCGGCAGCCCGCCTCCTCGTGCACTGTCTGGGTCGCCGGGGCCCGCCGCCCGCCCTGTACGCCGCTGCCTGAGGCACGGCGCACCCGCGCTGGGCGCACCGCCCCTTCCCCACACGTACCCCGCATTCACGGAGAACGATCATGAGCAAGCGCAACACCCAGGCCAACAAGGCAGCGGCCCGCGAGCGGCTGCGGGCCGAGCGTGAGGCCCAGGCCAAGAAGGACAAGACCCGCAAGCAGATCGTCGTCGGCGTCTCGGTCGTCGCGGCCATCGCCGTGGTCGGCGGCATCAGCTACGGCGTGACCCAGCTGAACAAGCCGTCCGGCTGGGAGGCGGCCGCCGACGCGAAGAGCGTCTCCGTGCCCAAGAACACCTCGGGCACCGACGGCACCACGGTCGTGATCGGCAAGTCGAGCGCCAAGAAGACCCTGGAGCTGTACGAGGACTCGCGCTGCCCGGTCTGCGCCACGTTCGAGCAGGGCGTCGGCGAGACCCTCGCGAAGGACGTCGAGGCGGGCAAGTACCAGGTCCGGTACGTCGGCGCGACCTTCATCGACAACACCGACAACGGCGAGGGCTCCAAGAACGCCCTGAGCGCCCTCGGCGCGGCGCTGAACGTGAGCCCCGAGGCGTTCCTGGACTACAAGGCCGCGCTCTACTCGGCGAAGTTCCACCCGCAGGAGAGCGAGGACAAGTTCGCCAAGGACAGCTACCTGATCGAGGTGGCGGACTCGGTCGACGCCCTGAAGGGCAACGCGGCGTTCAAGAAGGACGTCGAGGACGGCACGTACGACGCCTGGGCGATGAAGATGTCGAAGGCGTTCGACAAGAGCGGCGTCCAGGGCACGCCGACCCTGAAGATGGGCGACAAGAAGATCACGGCCGAGGGCAGCGAGAACGCCCCGATGACGGCGGCCGAGTTCACGGCGGCGGTCGACAAGGCGCTGAAGGCCTGACGCCCCGGCGCTCCCGGGCACGGGAGCAGCACGTCCCCTGCCCGGGAGCAGCACGCGGATCCCCGGGTCCGGAGACCCGCACGTGGTTCCCGGTCCCGGCGGCGCGGCTACAGGGTGGCCAGGAAGCCGAGCGCGACCTTCCAGGTCTGCTCGGCGGCCCCCTGGTCGTAGTCGGGCAGATCGGCGTCGGTGTACAGGTGCCCGGCCCCGGGGTAGCGGTAGATCTCCACGTCCGCGCCGGTCCGCTGCATCTGGAGATACCAGCTGTTCAGCCAGTCGTGGGACTCGAAGGCGTCCGGGTCCGCGACGTGCAGCTGGACGGGGAGTTCGTCCACCGTCGCGTTCTCGGCGATGTCCGAGGTGCCGTGGAGCAGCAGCAGTCCGCGGGCCTTCGCGTCACCGAGGGCGAGAGTCTGCGCGGTCGCCGCCCCGAGGGAGAAGCCCGCGTAGACGAGCCCCTGGTCGGAGTGGGGCGCGGCGGCCAGTACGGCGCGCTTGAGCAGCTCCTCCTTGCCGACCTCGTCCTGGAAGGCCATGCCCTCTTCCACCGTGTCGAAGGTGTGCCCGTCGAAGAGATCGGGCACGCGCACCTCGTGGCCGGCGTCCCTGAGCCGCGCGGCCGCCGCGTGCACGGCGGGCCGGAGCCCGTAGGTCGAGTGGAACAGCATGATGTTCATGAGGCCCATGGTGCCATCCGCGCCCCGGAGGCCGCCCCGCATCCGGGCCTGACAACTGGGAGGACGAGGCGATGGAGAACGTGCTGCGCCCGCTGATCGTGATCGGCGGTTCCGTGGTGATCACGCTGCTGGTCGGCTGGCTGGTGGACCGGCTGCTGCGGCGGGCGGACGACCGTCACCACGAGACCCCGCTGTGGGGTCTGCTGAGGCGCTGCCGTCTCCCGTTGCAGGTGGTGATCATCGCGGCGCTGCTGCGCGGCTCCTACCGTCAGACGAGGCTCGACTGGGTGTGGGAGCACCGGGTCGGGATCGGCCAGGTCCTCACGCTCGTCCTGATCGGCGCGTCCGCCTGGCTGGTGGTCCGGATCGCCGTGACGATCGTGGAGGCCACCTACGCCCGCTACGCGACGGCCACCCGCGACCCCGCCCGGGTGCGCCGGGTCCGTACCCAGGTGACGCTGATCCAGCGGGTGGTCATCGCGGTGGTGACGGTCGTCGCGATCGCGGCGATGCTGCTGACGTTCCCCGCGATGCGCGGGATCGGCACCTCGATGCTGGCCTCGGCCGGCCTGATCGGCATCGTCGCCGGTGTCGCCGCCCAGTCGACGCTCGGCAACCTCTTCGCCGGGCTCCAGATCGCCTTCGGCGACATGGTCCGGATCGGCGACACCGTGGTGGTGGACGGGGAGTGGGGCACGATCGAGGAGATCACCCTGACGTTCCTGGCGGTCCGGACCTGGGACGAGCGGCGGATCACCATGCCCGTCTCGTACTTCACCAGCAAGCCGTTCGAGAACTGGTCGCGCGGCGGGGTCCAGATGACCGGGACGGTCTTCTTCCACCTGGACCACTCGGCACCGGTGGCGGCGATGCGCGAGAAGCTGCGGGACATCCTCGGCGACATCGCCGCCTGGGACGGCCGGGACTGGTCCCTCGCCGTCACCGACACCACCCCGTCCACGATCCAGGTGCGGGCGGTGGTCACGGCGAAGGACGCCGACGACATCTGGACGGTGCGCTGCGCGGTCCGCGAGCAGCTGGTGGGCTGGCTGCGCGACCACCACCCCTACGCGCTGCCGCGGATCGTCACCGCGCCCTCCGCGCTCCCGCCGGGCGAGCAGTGGTCGGAGCTGACCGGCGCCGCGGACCCGCGGAACGGCCGCGGCCGCAACGGCAGCTCCCCGGCCGCCGACCCGGGCGACTCCAGGGCCCCGCGCACCGGCCGCGGCTGACGTCCCCGCGGTCTCAGCGCAGCGAGCGGAAGTCCAGGTAGCGCAGCACCCGGTCCACGACCTCCGGGTCGGACCCGGGTTCGCTGCGCGCGGAGAGCACCGCGTGGCGGGCGGCCGACATCATCTCGCGCTGGACGCGGCTGACGGCCTTGAACCGGTCGACGCGCTTGGCGTACGCCTCGCGCCGCTCCTCGTCGATCATGTCCGGGCTGATCCTCGCGCCGATGTCGTACGCGGCGCGATGGAGGCGCTCGACGACCTCCTCGGGGAAGTCCTCGACCTCCTGGATCTCCTTGAGCCGGTACTTCGCGGCCTTGGCGGCCCGGATGGCGAGGTCCCGCTCCAGGGCCTGTTCGGCGTCGGTGTCGGCACGGACCCTCAGTTTCCGCACCAGCCAGGGCAGGGTGAGCCCCTGGAAGACCAGGGTGGCCATGATCACGGCGAACGCGATGAAGATGATCTCGTCGCGGCCGGGGAACGGCTGCCCGTCGTCCGTCTTCAGCGGGATCGCCAGCGCCAGGGCGACCGAGGCGACCCCGCGCATCCCGGCCCACCACATCACGACGGTCTCCCGCCAGCTGGTGGGGATCTCCTCGCTCACGTCCCGCAGGGTGTGCAGCCGCTTGGCCAGCCAGGTCGCGGGCAGCAGCCACAGCAGCCGTACGCCGACGACGACGGCGACGATCGCGAGCCCCCAGCCGGTCATCTCCAGCGCCCGCCCGTCCGCCGTGCCGAACACGCTGTGCAGTTCCAGGCCGATGAGCCCGAAGGCCACGCCGGTGACGAGGGTGTCGACGATGTCCCAGAAGGTACGTCCGGTGAGCCGTCCCAGCACGTCGTCGGCGTCGGCGGTGTGCTCGGCCAGGAACAGGGCGACCGTCAGGACGGCCAGGACGCCGGAGCCCTCCAGCTCCTCGGCGAGGACGTAGGCGACGAAGGGGACCAGCAGGGTCAGCCCGACCTGGAGGGTGGCGTCGCCGAGCAGGTTCATCAGCTTGATGGTGAGCCAGCCGAGCGCGAGGCCCACGGCGACCGCGACGACGGCGGAGAGGACGAGCAGCCCGAAGGCCTGGGGCAGGGAGAAGGTGCCGCTGACGGCGGCGGCGATCGCCACGTGGTAGAGCACGATGGCGGTGACGTCGTTGAAGAGCCCCTCGCCCTCCAGGATGGAGACGAGCCGCCGCGGCAGCCCCACGGAGCCCGCCACGGCGGTCGCCGCGACCGGGTCGGGCGGGGCGACGAGCGCGCCGAGGGCGACGGCCGCGGCGATGGGCAGCCCCGGCACGATCGAGTTGGCGACGGCGGCGACGGCGGCCGTGGTGACGAAGACCAGGGCCACCGCGAGCAGGAAGATGGGCCGCTTGTTGGCGGCGAACTGCCGCCAGGAGGTGCGCTGCACGGTGGCGTAGAGCAGGGGCGGGAGCAGTGCGGGGAGGATGATCTCCGGCGGGACGGCGACGTTCGGCACGAACGGGGTGAAGGCCATCGCGATGCCCGCCAGGGTCATCAGCACCGGTGCCGGGAGCCCGAGCCGCTCCCCCAGGGGCACCGTGACCACGGCTCCGAGCAGCAGCAGGAGCAGCAGTGCCATTTGTTCCACGGTGAGCCTTCCGGAGCGTGCGGGTCCGGGCCGCCGCCCACGGCCGCCGAACAGAGGGGTTTCCGGCGTCCACCCTGCCACGCACCGGGGACGATTCGGTCGATACCCCCCGCTTCAGGACTCCTGCGGCGCTCAGGCGGGACGGAGGTCCCGGCGCATCGCCCGGTGCGGGATGCCCGCGTCGGGGAACTCGGGGCCGTACGCCAGGTATCCGAGCCGTTCGTAGAAGCCGAGGGCCTGGGTCTGGGCGTGCAGGTCGACGGCGGCCAGGCCGAGCGCCAGCGCCTCGTCCTCGATGGCCCGCACGAGCGCCGCGCCCACGCCGAGGCCGCGCGCCTCCCGGGTCACGGCGAGGCGGCCCAGCGAGCCGACGGTACGGTCCCCGCCGGTCTTCCCGGCGGCGTCCGCGCCGTGCAGCAGCCGCCCCGTTCCAAGCGCAGTGCCGTCCGCGGCGACGGCGATGACGTGCACCGCGGTCGCGTCGTAGGCGTCGTACTCGATCTCCTCCGGCACGTTCTGCTCACCGACGAAGACGTTCTTGCGCACCTGGAAGCAGGCGGCGAGGTCGCTCTCGGCCAGGGCCCTGCGGGTGGTGTACGACCCCGGGGCGGCGGTCACCGGCTCTCCGCGGCGATGGTGTCGAGGGCCTTTCGGAGGTCGGCCGGGTAGTCGCTGGCGAACTCCACCCAGGAGCCGTCGGCCGGGTGCTCGAAGCCCAGGCGTACGGCGTGCAGCCACTGCCGGGTCAGCCCGAGCCGCCCGGCCAGGGTCGGGTCGGCGCCGTAGGTGAGGTCGCCGACGCAGGGGTGGCGGTGGGCGGACATGTGGACCCGGATCTGGTGGGTGCGGCCGGTCTCCAGCTTGATGTCCAGGAGGCTGGCGGCGCGGTGGGCCTCGATGAGGTCGTAGTGGGTCACCGACGGCTTGCCCTCAGCGGTGACCGCCCACTTGTAGTCGTGCTGGGGGTGACGTCCGATGGGGGCGTCGATGGTGCCGCTCATCGGGTCCGGGTGGCCCTGGACGAGCGCGTGGTACTTCTTCTCGACGACCCGGTCGCGGAACTGCGCCTTGAGCAGGGTGTAGGCGCGCTCGGACTTGGCGACGACCATGAGGCCGGAGGTGCCGACGTCGAGGCGGTGCACGATGCCCTGCCGCTCGGCGGCGCCGGAGGTCGAGATCCGGTACCCGGCGGCGGCGAGACCGCCGATGACGGTGGTGCCGCTCCAGCCGGGGCTGGGGTGGGCGGCGACGCCGACCGGCTTCACGATGACCACGATGTCCTCGTCGTCGTGGACGATCTCCATGCCCTCGACGGGCTCGGCGACGATCTGGACGGGGGCGGGCGCCCCCGGCATCTCCACCTCCAGCCAGGCCCCGCCGTGCACCCGCTCGGACTTCCCGGCCACCGAACCGTCCACCTGGACCTTCCCGGCGGCCGCCAGCTCGGCGGCCTTGGTGCGGGAGAAGCCGAACATACGGGCGATGGCGGCGTCGACACGCTCGCCTTCCAGGCCGTCCGGTACGGGCAGGGTGCGGATCTCGGGGTGCGTACTCACCAGTCGAGTATGCCTTGCGCGGCACGCTCCCCGTACAGCCCGGTCAGTCCTTGTGGACGGTCCCGTCGGGGTCCAGGCCCTTGAAGGAGAGGATCACGATGAGGATGCCGCCGCACACGATCGCGGAGTCGGCGAGGTTGAAGACGGCGAAGTGCTTGGGGGCGATGAAGTCGACCACCGCGCCCTCGAACACCCCGGGCGCCCGGAAGAGCCGGTCGGTGAGGTTGCCGAGCGCACCGCCGAGGAGCAGTCCGAGCGCGATGGCCCACGGCAGGCTGTAGAGCTTGCGGGCGAGCCGGACGATCACCACGATCACCCCGGCGGCGATGATCGTGAAGATCACCGTGAACGCCTCGCCGAACCCGAAGGCGGCCCCCGGGTTGCGCAGCGCCCGGAACTGGAGCCAGTCGCCGACGATGTCGATCGGCGGCTGGTGCTCCAGCTTGGCGACCACGATCAGCTTGCTCACCAGGTCCAGCAGGTAGGCGACGACGGCGACGCCGATGAGCACGAGAATCCTGCGCTTGCCCGTCCCCCTGCCGGCGGCGTCGGCCGCGGTGGAACCGCTCTCGTCCGGCTGCTGGGCCTCGGGGTTGTCCGGCGTACCGATGATGCGCTCCGCCTCTGCCACGTGAGTCCCTCAACCTAGATGCCTGACTGAGGATGAGGGTACGACACACCTGTGCGGATCAGCCGCGCCGCTCCTGCTTCTGCTTGTCCTCGACGCACAGCGTGGCCCGGGGGAAGGCCTGCATCCGGGCCTTGCCGATCGGTTTGCCGCAGATCTCGCAGAGCCCGTACGTCCCCGCCTCCAGCCGGGCCAGCGCCCGCTCGGTCTGCTCCAGCATCTCCTGGGCGTTCGCGGCCAGCGCCAGCTCGTGCTCACGGGTGATGTTCTTGGTGCCGGTGTCGGCCTCGTCGTCGCCCGCGCCGTCGCCGGAGTCCCGCATCAGCCCGGCGAGCGCCGCGCCCGAGGTCTCCAGCTCGGTGCGCAGCCGCAGGATCTCGCTGGTCAGCAGCGTGCGCGCCTCGTCGACCTCCTCGGACGTCCAGGGGTCCTCGCCGGGTCGTACGGCCAGCTCGCCGGGGGCGGCCGCGCGGGCGGGCGGCACCGGGGCCGTGGCCTGCGCGCCTGCTGCGGGGCGACTAGCGCTCTTCTTGGCTACCACCGTGTGGGCTCCCGTCTCCTCGGCGGCCTCGGCCGCCCCCGTGGCCGCCGTGGCGGCCTTCCCCGTGGCCTTCTTGGCCGCGGTCTTCCTGCCGGTGCTCTTCCCCGCGACGCCCGGCCCGTCGGCGGTCTCCTTCGCGGCCGCCTTCTTGCCGGTCTTCCCGGCGGGCGCCTTCTTGGCGGCGGTCTTCCTCACCGTCTTCGGCGCGGACCCGGCCGGTGGCTCCTGGGGGCCGTCGTGCTCGGCCGCGGTCTCTTCCGCCGTCTTCTTCGCCACCATGGCCGCGGCCCCTTCACATATAGTGATCTTGCTCGCGATTCGTGCTGGGACGATAAATCGACCCCAGCCCCGCGGCAACGGGGCACGCCGCCGTTCCACCCTCCCGGCACCCGCTGGTGACGCGCCTGCATCGGTTGTTCCCAGCTCCCCGCCGGGTAATCCGGCCTCCGCGGCCCGCGGAGAAGTCCCCGCCCCCCGTCCGTCCACTCGGGTCACTCCCGCACCCTCCCGATATCGGGTCGGCCGTCGGCCGTACGGGCCCGTACACTGGGGCCAGCGAGAGGCGTGGATGGGACGAGTAGCGTCGTACGCGGCCAGCAGCGACCCGGGGACGGTGGGAGCCCGGGGGCGAGCGCGTCGTGAAGATCACCCCGGAGCCGCCGGAAGAACGCCGTGGACCGCGGGCCCAGCCCCGGCACCAGGCCACTAGACCCGGCATCGCGACCCCAATGAGGGGGCCACGGGCGCACGCCCGGGGCCAAGGAGGGTGGTACCGCGGGAGCCGGGAGCTCTCGTCCCTCCGACGGAAGTGGAAGACGTCCGCCGGAGGAAGCCGCACATGACATCGCCGCAGTACCGCCAGGTGCCCGCCCAGGTCGACCTGCCCGCCCTGGAGCACGCCGTGCTCGACTTCTGGCGGGAGAGCAAGGTCTTCGCCCGGAGCCTGGAGCAGTCCGAGGGCCGCCCCGAGTGGGTCTTCTACGAGGGCCCGCCCACCGCCAACGGCATGCCGGGCGCCCATCACATCGAGGCCCGCGTCTTCAAGGACGTCTTCCCGCGCTTCCGCACCATGCAGGGCTACCACGTCGGCCGCAAGGCGGGCTGGGACTGCCACGGCCTGCCGGTCGAGCTGGCGGTCGAGAAGGAGCTGGGCTTCAACGGCAAGAAGGACATCGAGGCCTTCGGCATCGCCGAGTTCAACGCCAAGTGCCGGGAGTCCGTGACCCGGCACACCGACGCCTTCGCCGAGCTGACGACCCGCATGGGCTACTGGGTCGACCTGGACGACGCCTACCGCACGATGGACCCGGAGTACGTCGACTCCGTGTGGTGGTCCCTGAAGGAGATCTTCGCCAAGGACCTGCTGGTCCAGGACCACCGCGTCGCCCCCTGGTGCCCCCGCTGCGGCACCGGGCTGTCCGACCACGAGCTGGCCCAGGGATACGAGACGGTCGTCGACCCCTCGGTCTTCGTCCGCTTCCCCCTCACCTCCGGTCCGCTGGCCGGCGAGGCGGCGCTCCTGGTCTGGACGACCACCCCCTGGACGCTGGTCTCCAACACGGCGGTCGCCGCCCACCCCGGGGTCCGCTACGTCGTCGCGACGGACGGCGAGGAGAAGCTCGTCGTCGCCGAACCCCTCGTGGAGAAGGCCCTCGGCGAGGGCTGGGAGGTGACCGGCCAGTCGTTCACCGGCGCCGAGATGGAGCGCTGGACCTACGAGCGCCCCTTCACGCTCGTCGACTTCCCGGCCGAGGCCCACTACGTGGTCAACGCCGAGTACGTCACCACCGAGGACGGTACGGGTCTGGTCCACCAGTCCCCCGCGTTCGGCGCCGACGACCTGCTGGTCTGCCGCTCCTACGGGCTCCCCGTGGTCAACCCGGTCCGTCCGGACGGCACGTTCGAGGAGGACGTCCCGCTGGTCGGCGGGGTCTTCTTCAAGAAGGCCGACGAGGCGCTCACCGCCGATCTGGACGCCCGCGGCAAGCTCTTCCGGCACGTCCCCTACGAGCACAGCTACCCGCACTGCTGGCGCTGCCACACCGCGCTGCTCTACTACGCGCAGCCCTCCTGGTACATCAGGACGACGGCCGTCAAGGACCGTCTGCTCCAGGAGAACGAGAAGACCAACTGGTTCCCGGACTCGGTCAAGAACGGCCGCTTCGGCGACTGGCTGAACAACAACGTCGACTGGGCGCTCTCCCGCAACCGCTACTGGGGCACGCCACTGCCGATCTGGCGCTGCGAGGACGACCACCTCACCTGCGTGGGCTCCCGCGCCGAACTGACGGAGCTCACGGGCACCGACCAGTCGGGGCTGGACCCCCACCGCCCGTTCATCGACGAGATCACCTTCACCTGCACCCACGAGAGCTGCCAGCTGGAGGCCTACCGCGTCCCGGAGGTCATCGACGCCTGGTACGACTCGGGTTCGATGCCGTTCGCGCAGTGGGGCTACCCGTACAAGAACAAGGAGATCTTCGAGAGCCGCTACCCGGCGCAGTTCATCTCGGAGGCCATCGACCAGACCCGCGGCTGGTTCTACACGCTGATGGCGGTCGGCACCCTGGTCTTCGACAAGTCGTCCTACGAGAACGTGGTCTGCCTCGGCCACATCCTCGCCGAGGACGGCCGCAAGATGTCCAAGCACCTGGGCAACATCCTCCAGCCGATCCCGCTGATGGACCAGCACGGGGCTGACGCCGTGCGGTGGTTCATGGCCGCGGGCGGCTCTCCGTGGGCGGCGCGGCGCGTGGGGCACGGCACGATCCAGGAGGTCGTCCGCAAGACCCTCCTGACGTACTGGAACACGGTCGCCTTCCAGGCCCTGTACGCGCGTACGTCGGGCTGGGCCCCCTCCGAGGCCGACCCGGCCCCGGCGGACCGCACGGTCCTGGACCGCTGGCTGCTGAGCGAACTGGGCGCGCTGGTCGACCGGATGACCGTCGCGATGGAGGGCTACGACACCCAGCGCGCCGGCAAGCTGCTCTCGGCGTTCGTGGACGACCTGTCCAACTGGTACGTACGCCGGTCGCGCCGCCGCTTCTGGCAGGGCGACAAGGCGGCGCTGCGCACGCTGCACGAGGTCGTCGAGACCGTCACCCGGCTGATGGCCCCGCTGGTCCCGTTCATCACGGAGCGGGTCTGGCAGGACCTGATCGTCCCGGTCACGCCGCGGGCCCCGGAGTCGGTCCACCTGTCCTCGTGGCCCACGCCGGACGCCACGGCGACCGACCCGGCGCTCTCCTCCCACATGGCGCTGGTGCGCCGCCTGGTCGAGCTGGGCCGCGCCACGCGGGCCGAGTCGGGTGTGAAGACGCGCCAGCCGCTGTCCCGCGCCCTGGTCGCGGCGAGCGGCTTCGATGACCTCTCTCCCGAACTGCGCGCCCAGATCACCGAGGAGCTGAACGTCTCGTCCCTGGCCTCCCTCTCCGAGGTGGGCGGTTCGCTGGTCGACACGACGGCCAAGGCCAACTTCCGGGCCCTGGGCAAGCGGTTCGGCAAGGGCGTGCAGGCGGTGGCCAAGGCGGTGGCGGAGGCGGACGCCGCCGCGCTCTCCCTCGCCCTGCGCGAGGGCACGGCGTCGGTGGAGGTGGACGGCGAGCAGATCGCTCTCGCCCCCGACGAGGTCATCATCACCGAGACCCCGCGCGAAGGCTGGTCGGTCGCCTCGGACGCGGGCGCCACGGTCGCCCTGGACCTGGAGATCACCCCCGAACTGCGCCGCGCGGGCCTGGCCCGTGACGCGATCCGCCTGATCCAGGAGGCCCGCAAGAACAGCGGCCTGGACGTCGCGGACCGTATCGCCGTCCGCTGGACCTCCACGTCCCCCGCGACGGTCGAGGCCCTCACGGAGCACACCCCGCTGATCTCCGATGAGGTGCTCGCCGAGGACTACGCACAGGGCGAGGCGGACGCCACCTACGGCGCCCCGTTCGAGGACGAGGGCCTGGCGCTCACGTTCCGCCTGCGCAAGCGGTAGCGGCGAGCGGAACGACGTCCAAGGGCCCGCCGGAGAGCATCCCGGCGGGCCCTTCGGCGCACCCGCCCGGCCACACCCACGCCAAAGGGCGGGGCCCCGGGAAAACCCGGGGCCCCGCCCTTCGACTGCCGACGGCTACGCGCTCAGCGAGCGCGAACCGATCAGTTGTCGTCCTCGTCGATCAGGAACCCCCGCATCGGCGACGGCGCCTGCTGCATCGGCTGCGGCGCCTGCGGCCGCACCGGAGCCATCGGCTGCGTCATCGCGGGCGACATCTGCTGCTGGCCGCCGTAGGACGGTCCGTTGCCCATGGACTGGCCGCCGCCCATCTGCTGACCGCCGTGGCCACCGTGGTTGGAGCTCCCCATGGAGTGACCCATCGCACCCGCGCCGGCCGGGGCCAGCGAGGGGGACGGCGGCAGCGAGGCCGTCGCCGGGGTCCGCGGCGGGGCGAGGGAGTCGTCCGCCTGGGTCTCCAGCTGACGCAGCTGGCTCTCCAGGTACGACTTCAGCCGGGTGCGGTACTCGCGCTCGAAGCCCCGCAGGTCCTCGACCTTGCGCTCCAGCGTCGCGCGGGCCGACTCCAGCGAGCCCATCGCCACGCGGTGCTTCTCCTGCGCGTCCCGCTCCAGGGCGTCGGCCTTGGCCCGCGCGTCGCGCTCCAGGCCCTCGGCGCGGCTGCGCGCCTCGCCGACGATCTTGTTGGCCTCGGAACGAGCCTCCGCGATCGCCTGGTCGGCGGTCTGCTGCGCGAGCGAGAGAACACGGGCGGCGCTGTCGCCACCGGGTCCCTGTCCCTGCTGCTGCATCTGCTGCATCTGCTGCTGCTGCATCTGCTGCTGGGGGTTGTGACCCATCGGACCGCCCATGGGGCCTCCCATGGGACCGCCCTGCATGGGGCCGGGGCCGTGCGGACCCTGCGGGCCGCCGTGACCGCCCTGGGGGCCGTGGCCGCTGGGACCGGCGGGCAGCTGCGGCGCGCCACCGGGCAGCTGGGGCGGGCCCATCTGCGGAGGCTGCTGCTGTTGCGGCGGTCCGGATATGGCGGCGGGAACAGGCGCGCCGGGCCGGTCCTGCTGCTCCGGTGGCTTGCGCATACCCTGCTGCTGTTGCTGGTTCTGCGCGGCGGCGCGCGTCGCGGCGGCCAGCTTGGCGCGCAGGTCCTCGTTCTCGCGGAGCAGACGGGTCAGCTCCGATTCGACCTCGTCGAGAAAGGCATCGACCTCGTCCTCGTCATAGCCTTCTCGGAGGCGGACGGTCGTGAACTGCTTGTTCCGCACGTCCTCGGGGGTCAACGGCATCTCTTCTTCACCTCTACGTAGTCGTCGGCAGTCGGCAAGACCGTATCGCTCACAACCTGACCACAACGCTGATCAGGATGTAGACGATGATCATCAGAACGAAGAAGGACAGGTCGAGTGCCACGCCCCCGAGACGCAGCGGCGGGATGAACCGCCGCAGAAGCTTGAGCGGTGGATCGGTGACAGTGTAGGTGGCCTCCAGTACGACCACCATCGCCTTGCCGGGCTGCCATGAACGTGCGAACTGGAAGACGTAGTCCATGACCAGCCGGAAGATCAGCACGATGAGGAAACACATCAGCGCGATATAGACCACATCCAGTGCGACGCCCATGTCCCGCGCTTCCCTCTCCCCTGGCTCTCATAGCTCCGGCCGCTCGGCCGGTTCCGGCCTCGCGGCCGGGTCGTTCCCGGTGTCGTGTTCTCAGCTCTGGTTGAAGAATCCGCCCTCTGCGATGCGGGCCTTGTCCTCCGCCGTGACATCGACGTTAGCAGGCGACAACAGGAACACCTTCTGCGTCACGCGTTCAATGCTGCCATGGAGCCCGAAGACGAGTCCTGCGGCAAAGTCGACAAGTCGCTTCGCGTCCGTATCGTCCATCTCCGTGAGATTCATGATCACCGGAGTGCCTTCGCGGAAGTGTTCCCCGATGGTACGGGCCTCGTTGTAGGTCCTGGGGTGCAGTGTGGTGATGCGGTAGGGCTCCCGCTCGGACACGACCTTGGGCATGATCACCGGTGCGTTCTTCTCCAGGCTCGGACGTTCAGGTGTGATGGATGCCACGGGTGCGATCCGGGCGGGTCGCCCGCTCTCCGCGGGGAGCTGAACCGGCTCGCGCTGAGCGGGAGGTGTCACCACTCGTGCCGGTTCGTCCCTTTCGCGCTCCCGTTCGCGGTCCCGCTCCACCTGGTGGGGGGGCTGATGCCGGCGCCGGTCGCGCTCGGACTCCGGCTCAGGTTCGAATTCGTCATCGGGGTCGAACCCCGGACCGTCGTACCCATCGTCCTCCACGAGGCCGAGGTAGACCGCCATCTTGCGCATCGCGCCGGCCATGCTCCGAGTCCTCCGCTCTGTGGTGGATCGGCATTCGTCACCAAGTGCCCGCGATCCACGGTGGCCTACCCGCTTTATGTGGGAATGACCATATTTTCTGCTGTGGTCCGACCTGCTTCGCGACGTTACCCGAGCCGGGGTCGGTCTCCGAGCACCGCCGTACCGACGCGTACATGTGTCGCTCCGGCCGCCACCGCGTCCTCCAAGTCCCCGCTCATACCTGCGGAGACCATGCTCGCAGCCGGATGGCCGACGCGCAGGCGGGATGAGATTTCCACCAGGCGGTCGAAAGCGGCACGTTGCCGTCCCGCGAACGGTCCCGCCAGCGGCGCCACGGTCATCAGACCGTCGAGCCGCAGACCGTCGGCCGCGTCCACCGCGGCCGCCAACTCCGCGACCCCGTCCGGCGCGACGCCGCCCCGCTCGCCGCGCTCACCGCTCTCCGCGTCCAGCGCGATCTGGATCAGGCAGCCCAGCTCACGCTCCGCGCGGACCGCGGCGGACGAGAGGGCGGTGACCAGCCTGGCGCGGTCCACCGACTGCACGACGTCGGCGTAACTCGTCACCGAGCGAACCTTGTTCGTCTGCAACTGTCCGACGAAGTGCCAGGTCAGAGGAAGATCCGCACAAGCGGAGGCTTTGGGGGCCGCGTCCTGGTCCCGGTTCTCCGCGACGTGGCGCACTCCCAGGTCGTACAGGGCGCGTACATCGCTCGCGGGATAGGTCTTGGTGACCACGATCAGGGTCACCTCGTCGCGCGCGCGACCGGCCGCCGCGCAAGCGGAGGAGATCCTTTCCTCCACCCGCGCCAGATTCGCGGCGAGTTGAGCCTTACGGTCCGTCATGCCCTATCAGTCCAACCAGACATATCCGGCGAGCCGCCCGGTGGTGCGGTCCCGGCGGTAGGAGAAGTGGTCGTCCGATTCCCGGGTGCAGACCGGCGAACGGTGCAGGTCCCGCACGCCGAGAGCGGTGAGCTGGGCGTGGACTCCGCCGGTGACGTCCACCGCCGGGGTCTCCCAGCTGGTCTCGGACCAGGTGCCGGGGACCGCGTCCGCGACCTCGGCCCGCATGTCCGCCGGCACCTCGTAGCAGCGCCCGCAGACGGCGGGCCCGGTGTGCGCGGTGATCCGGTCGGGTCGTGCGCCCAGCGCGGTCATCGCCCCGACCACCGCGGGCACCACTCCGGCGACCAGTCCCGGCCGCCCGGCGTGCGCCGCTCCGACGACCCCGGCCTCCGGGTCGGCCAGCAGGACGGGGGTGCAGTCGGCGGTGAGGACCGCGAGCGCCAGCCGGGAACGCGTGGTCACCACCGCGTCCACCGACGGAATCTCCGCGTCCGCGCCCCAGGGCCCGTCCACCACCGCGACGTCGCGGCCGTGGACCTGGTTCATCCAGACGACCCGCGCCGGGTCGAGGCCCAGGTCGCGGGCGGCCCGCCCGCGGTTCGCGCCGACGGCGGCGGGGTCGTCGCCGACCGCGCCGCCGAGGTTGAGCTCCCCGTACGGAGCGGCGCTCACTCCGCCCCACCGGTCGGTGAAGGCGAAGTGAGCGCTGCCCGTGACGGGTTCCGTCCGATGCCGGGTTATCACTTCAAGAAGTCCGGTACGTCCAGCTCTTCGGCCTGGGTGTCCTGGTAGGGACGGGCCGGCGGGACGTGCGGCGGAGAGACCGGGGGAAGCGTGGTGCTCTCGCTCGAAGCCGACACGGGGGCGGGCTCGGCCGGGGCCGGGCTCTCCTCGCGCGGGGGCACGGAACCGAGTCCGCCCGTCGGGCGCGCGGGCTCGGGGGTGGCGGTCCTGGCCGGAGCGGCGGACTCCTCCCGCTTGGCGGTGTTCGCGCCGAGCACGTTGTCCCGGCGGGCCGGCGGCTGTCCGCCGTCGAAGCCCGCCGCGATCACCGTGACCCGTACCTCGTCGCCCAGGGCGTCGTCGATGACGGCGCCGAAGATGATGTTGGCCTCGGGGTGGGCCGCCTCGCTCACCAGCTGAGCGGCCTCGTTGATCTCGAAGAGACCGAGGTCGCTGCCGCCGGAGATGGAGAGCAGCACGCCGCGGGCGCCGTCGATGGACGCCTCCAGGAGCGGCGAGGAGATCGCCATCTCCGCGGCCGCGACCGCGCGGTCGTCGCCGCGCGCCGAGCCGATGCCCATGAGCGCCGATCCGGCCTCGGACATCACGGACTTGACGTCGGCGAAGTCGAGGTTGATCAGCCCCGGGGTGGTGATGAGGTCGGTGATGCCCTGGACACCCGAGAGCAGGACCTGGTCCGCCGACTTGAAGGCGTCCAGGACGCTGACCTGACGGTCCGAGATGGACAGCAGGCGGTCGTTGGGGATGACGATGAGGGTGTCGACCTCTTCGCGGAGTTCGGCGATGCCGTCCTCCGCCTGGTTCGCGCGTCGCCGGCCCTCGAAGGTGAACGGGCGGGTGACCACGCCGATCGTCAGGGCGCCCAGAGAGCGCGCGATGTTGGCGACGACGGGGGCGCCGCCGGTGCCGGTGCCGCCGCCCTCTCCTGCGGTGACGAAGACCATGTCGGCCCCCTTGAGGACCTCCTCGATCTCCTCACGGTGGTCCTCTGCCGCCTTGCGACCGACGGCCGGGTTCGCCCCGGCGCCGAGGCCACGGGTGAGTTCGCGGCCGACGTCGAGCTTGACGTCGGCGTCGCTCATCAACAGGGCTTGTGCGTCCGTGTTGATCGCGATGAACTCGACGCCCTTGAGACCGACCTCGATCATTCGGTTGATGGCATTGACACCACCGCCGCCGACACCGATGACCTTGATGACTGCGAGGTAGTTCTGCGGTGCTGCCACGTCGAAGGCCTCTCGCCTCGATTTACGTGTCGTCGCTCTGCGGTGGCCCGCGGCGACGACTGATGTCGATGGGGACGGTCCGAACGCCGACCCAAACCCTAACGCTGAAGTTTAGGGTTACCAGTGTGTCTGCTTCCTGGACTCTTCCGAACAGGACACTAAGTCGACAAGTGGCGCACGTTCAACGAACACGCCGAACCTCCCGTTTTTCTTTTCACCCTATGTGATCACCCGTAGCGCTGACCAACCAGGGTGCTGGCCAGGGCAAATACCCGTCAACTACCCGACTCCGCCGGGGCGCTGGGAGCGCTTACGTCGAACTGTCCCGCTTTGGGGGCGGCCTTCATCAGCGCGGTCAGGACCCGGGCCTTCGCGGGCCCGTCCTCCCCGCTGCCCCAGAGCACCTCACGGTCACCGGTGAGCACCAGGGAGATCGCGTCGTACGAGCTGACCCGTACGACCCTCGTGTCCTTGGCGACGCCCGCCGGAAGGTCTCCGGCGACCCGGACCGCCTGCCGCAGCAGGCCCTGTTCGCCGAAGCGGCGCAGGCTCGCGGAGGGGTCGGGGGTCAGCTCCAGCAGGGGCACGCCCTTCGGGGCCCGGTCCACGGTGGCGAAACGGACGCCCTCGGCGTCCACTTCCACGAACCGTCCGCCC
This sequence comes from Streptomyces sp. NPDC101181, assembly GCF_044767975.1. NCBI lineage: Bacteria > Bacillati > Actinomycetota > Actinomycetes > Kitasatosporales > Streptomycetaceae > Streptomyces > Streptomyces sp. NPDC101181. Next base: position 45,972 of record NZ_JBIWOX010000011.1, read on the forward strand.
TTCTCCACCAGCAGGACCGGCTTCCGCTCGGTCACCTTAAGACTGATGCCGTGCGGCCAGGAGCGAGCGACATCCACCGTGTCGATACGAGGCAACTTCTGGCGCAACCGGCGCTCCATCGCGCCGGTGTCCACGGAGACCAGCGGGGCGCCGACCGGGGTGGCGGCGGCCTCCTCCACCTCGGCGCGGGTGAGCACGTCGACGCCGCTGGTGCGGACCTGTTCGACGCGGAGCCAGGAGGAGCCGTAGAGCACCCAGACGGTGAACGCGGTGAGCAGGGCCGCCGCGACGGCGATCAGGACCAGCAGGGCGCGGCGGCCGAGCCGGGGCCGCTCGGGGCCGGTGCGCGGCGCGCGGGCCGGCGCGTCCGTCCGCCCGGGGGCGCCGCGCTGGGCGGTCGTCGGTCCGGCCACGCTCGCTCCTTCACCGGGCCCGGGGCGCGCGCCCCGGGCCCGTACCACATCGGCGCCGCACGCCTAGTGGCGCGAGGCGATCGCTTCGTACACCATGCCGACGAGCAGGTCGTCGGCGTCGCGCCGGCCGAACTCGGCGGCGGCGCGGGACATTTCGTACAGCCGGTGGGGGTCCGCCAGCACCGGCAGGACGTGGGACTGCACCCATTCCGGGGTGAGCGCCGCGTCGTCGACCAGCAGACCGCCGCCCGCGTTGACCACCGGCTGGGCGTTGAGCCGCTGTTCGCCGTTGCCGATGGGCAGCGGGACGTAGGCGGCGGGGAGCCCGACGGCGGAGAGTTCGGCGACGGTCATCGCGCCCGCGCGGCAGAGCATCATGTCGGCCGCGGCGTACGCGAGGTCCATCCGGTCCACGTACGGTACCGGGACGTAGGGCGGCATCCCGGGCATGTTGTCGATTCGCGGCAATTCGTTCTTCGGGCCGACCACATGGAGGATCTGGATTCCCGAGCGCTGGAGCAGCGGCGCGACCCGCTGGACGACCTCGTTGAGGTGCCGGGCGCCCTGCGAGCCGCCGGAGACCAGCAGGGTGGGCAGGTTGGGGTCGAGGCCGAAGGAGGCGCGGGCCTCCGGGCGCACCCGGGCGCGGTCCAGGGTGGCGATGGTGCGGCGCAGCGGGATACCGATGTAACGGGCGCCGCGGAGCTTGCTCTCGGGGGTGGAGACGGCGACCCCGTGGGCGTACCGCGAGCCGATCTTGTTGGCCAGGCCCGGACGGGCGTTGGCCTCGTGGACGACGATCGGGACGCCGACGCGCTTGGCGGCCAGGTAGCCGGGCAGGGCGACGTAGCCGCCGAAGCCGATCACGCAGTCCGCCTTGGTGCGCTCCAAGACCTGCTCGGCCGCCTTGATGGTGCCGCGCAGCCGCCCCGGGACGGTGATCAGTTCGGCCGTGGGCTTGCGGGGCAGCGGTACGGCGGGGATGAGGGCCAGTTCGTATCCCCGCTCGGGTACGAGCCTGGTCTCCAGTCCGCGTTCCGTGCCCAGCGCCGTGATTCCCACGGTCGGGTCCTGCCTGCGCAGGGCGTCTGCGAGGGCAAGCGCGGGCTCGATGTGTCCGGCGGTCCCCCCGCCGGCGAGTACGACATGCACCGAAATTCACCGCTCTCCGGACGGACGCCTGGTGACGCGCCGTCTCATCGTCTTCCATCTCACCCCGGGCCTCCGCAGAGCCAGGGCCGCCTTCGCGGAGGGGTCCTCCCGCGCGAAGGCGATCATCAGCCCGACCGCGAACATCGTCGGCAGCAGGGCCGACCCCCCGTAGGAGAACAGCGGGAGCGGGACACCGGCGATCGGCAACAGGCCGAGCACCGCACCGATGTTGATCACGGCCTGGGCCGTGATCCAGGTGGTCACGCCTCCCGCGGCATACCTCACGAAGGGGTCCTCCGTGCGTCCGGCCACGCGGATACCCGCATAGCCTAGAGCCGCGAACAGGGCGAGCACGGACAGCGTCCCCGCCAGCCCCAGCTCCTCACCGGTGATCGCGAAGATGAAGTCGGTGTGAGGTTCAGGGAGTTGACCCCATTTTTCCACACTCGCACCCAGCCCGGAACCAAACCATCCGCCGGACGCCAGAGCGTAGATCCCGTGGGCCGCCTGCCAGCAACCGCCCTCCGGATCGGGTTCGCCGACGATGCCCATGCAGGAGAGCCGGGACATCCGGTTGGGGCTGGTCCAGATCAGCAGGAACGCCATGACGGCGGCGAAGCCGAGGACCCCGGCGAACAGCCGGGTGGGGGCTCCGGCCAGCCACAGCAGCCCGAACAGGATCGCCGTGAGGATGATCGCGGTGCCCATGTCGCCGCCGAGCATGATCAGTCCGAGCAGTATGAAGGCGACCGGCACGAGCGGCACGAGCATGTGCTTCCACTGCGTCAGCAGCCGCTTGTCCTGTTTGCGGGCCAGCAGGTCCGCTCCCCACAGGATCAGGGCCAGCTTGCCGAACTCGCTGGGCTGGAGCTGGAACGGGCCGCCCAGATAGATCCAGTTCTGGTTGCCGTTGACCGACATCCCTATCCCCGGCACCTGGACCAGGACCATCAAAAAGACGGTGATCATCAGCATCGGATAGGCCAGACCCCGGTGGAGCTTGACCGGCATCCGGGCGGCGACCAGCATCAGGGCGCCGCCGATGACGGCCGCGAGGAACTGCTTGCCGAAGAAGTACGTCGAGGGCTTGCTGATGTCCAGCGCCTTGATCATCGAGGCGGAGTAGACCATCACCAGGCCCAGCACGGTGATCAGCAGGCTGGAGCCGAGGATCACGTAGTAGGCGGTCAGGGGCCGGTCCCAGGCCCGTCGTGCCCGCTCGAAGGTCCGGCGCGGCCCGCCGCCGCGCCGGTCACGGCGGCCGGAGGCGGGCGGTGCGGTGAAGGGACGGGGGACCTGCGCCCGTGCGCGCTCTCGCCGTACGGCGAATCTCTCGTCGGCCGGCATTGTCGCTGTCCCCTCCACTGCTCGTGCCCGGGGCGCGCGGCCCCGGGCGCGGAGGCCCGGTCGGTCAGGCGCTCTCGTCGGCGCGCGCGCGGACGGCGTCCGCGAACGCCTCGCCGCGCTTGTTGTAGTTGACGAACATGTCCATCGAGGCACAGGCCGGGGCCAGCAGTACCGTATCGCCCGGCCGGGCGAGCGCGGCTGCCCGCGCGACCGCCTCGGACATCGCTCCAGTGTCGGTGCGGTCGAGCTCGACCACCGGGACCTCGGGGGCGTGTCGCGTCAGGGCTTCCCGGATCAGGGCCCGGTCGGCGCCCATCAGCACGGCTCCGCGCAGCCGCTTGGCCGCGCCGGTGACCAGGGCGTCGAAGGTCGCGCCCTTGGCCAGGCCCCCGGCGATCCAGACGACGGAGTCGTAGGCGGCCAGCGAGGCTTCGGCGGCATGGGTGTTGGTGGCCTTGGAGTCATCGACGTAGGCCACCTCCCCGATGTCCGCGACGTGTTCGATGCGGTGGGCGTCCGGGCGGAAGGCCCGCAGCCCGTCGCGTACGGCGGCCGCCCCGACGCCGAAGGCGCGGGCCAGGGCGGCGGCGGCCAGCGCGTTGGCGATGTTGTGCGGTGCCGGCGGGTGGACGTCGGTGACCTCCGCCAGCTCCTGCGCCTGCTGGTGGCGGTCGGGGACGAACGCCCGGTCGACGAGGATGCCGTCGACGACGCCGAGCTGCGAGGGGCCGGGGGCCCCGAGAGTGAAGCCGATGGCCCGGCAGCCCTCCTCGACGTCGGCCGCGCGGACCAGGTCCTCGGTGGCCGGGTCGGCGACGTTGTAGACGCACGCGACGGTGTTGCCCTCGTAGACCCGGCCCTTGTCGGCGGCGTACGCCGTCATCGAGCCGTGCCAGTCCAGGTGGTCGGGGGCCAGGTTCAGGACGGCGCCGGAGTGGGCGCGCGGGGAGGAGGCCCAGTGCAGCTGGTAGCTGGAGAGCTCGACGGCGAGCACGTCGTACTCCTGCTCGCCGAGCACGGCGTCCAGCAGCGATACGCCGATGTTGCCGACGGCCGCGGTGCGCAGGCCCGCGGCCTCCAGGATGGAGGCGAGCATCCGTACGGTGGTGGTCTTGCCGTTGGTTCCGGTGACGGCCAGCCAGGGCGCGGGCTCGCGCCCGTCGGTGCCCCGCAGCCGCCAGGCGAGTTCGACGTCGCCCCAGATGTCGACGCCCGCCTCGGCGGCGGCCAGGAACAGCGGCTTGTCCGGCTGCCAGCCCGGGGCGGTGACGACGAGTTCCGTGGACGGCGGCAGGGTGGCGCCGTCGCCGAGGCGCACGGTGACGCCGAGCGCCTCCAGTTCGGCCGCCTGCGCGCGGGCGCGCTCGTCGTCGCCGTCGTTGACGACGGTGACGACCGCGCCGCGCTCGTGCAGGGCGCGGGCCGCGGGGATACCGCTGACGCCGAGCCCGGCGACGGTGACGTGCTTGCCCTGCCAGTCCACGCTGCTCACTTCTTGGCTGCCCATCCCGCGTAGAAGAGGCCGAGTCCGACGATCACGCACATGCCCTGGATGATCCAGAAGCGGACCACGACGAGGACTTCGGACCACCCCTTGAGTTCGAAGTGGTGCTGGAGCGGCGCCATGCGGAAGACCCGCTTCCCGGTCATCTTGAACGAACCGACCTGGATGACCACGGACATGGTGATCATCACGAAGAGGCCGCCGAGGATGGCGAGCAGGAACTCGGTGCGGGAGAGGATGGCGAGCCCCGCGAGGGCGCCGCCGAGGGCCAGCGAGCCGGTGTCGCCCATGAAGATCTTGGCGGGCGAGGTGTTCCACCACAGGAAGCCGAAGCAGGCGCCCATCAGCGCGGCGGCGACGACGGCGAGGTCGAGTGGGTCGCGTACCTCGAAACAGGCGCTGGGGTTGGTCAGCTTGTCCGCGTTGGCGCAGGACTCCTGGAACTGCCAGAGGCCGATGAAGGTGTAGGCGCCGAAGACCATCACCGAGGCGCCGGTGGCCAGTCCGTCGAGGCCGTCGGTGAGGTTCACGCCGTTGGACATGGCGAGGATCATGAACAGTGCCCAGACGCAGAACAGCACCGGTCCGATCGACCAGCCGAAGTCCTCCACGAAGGAGAGCCGGGTGGAGGCGGGGGTGTTGCCCCGGGAGTCCGCGAACTGGAGCGAGAGGACGGCGAAGGCGACGCCGACGATCAGCTGTCCGGCCATCTTCGCCTTGGCCCGCAGTCCGAGCGACCGCTGCTTGACGATCTTGATGTAGTCGTCGAGGAAGCCGACGAGGCCCATCCCGGCCATCAGGAACAGGACGAGGATGCCGGAGAAGCGCATCTGCTCGCCCGTGATGATCTTCGCGAGGACGTACGCGATGAGCGTCGCCAGGATGAAGGCGATGCCGCCCATCGTGGGCGTGCCCTTCTTGCTGCCGTGGGTACGCGGGCCGTCGTCCCGGATGAACTGCCCGTAGCCCTTGCGGGCCAGCAGCTTGATCAGCAGCGGGGTACCGACCAGGGTCAGGAAGAGCCCGATGGCCCCCGCGAAGAGGATCTGGTTCATCGGCCGGAGACCTCGCCCTCGGTCGAGCTCTCCAGCAGTGCCTGGGCGACCTTCTCCAGGCCGACCGACCGGGACGCCTTCACCAGCACGACGTCTCCCGGGCGCAGTTCACTGCGCAGCAGGTCGACGGCCGCCTGTGCGTCGGACACGTGCACCGACTCCTCACCCCACGAACCCTCGTTATATGCGCCCAGTTGCAGCCAGGAGGCCTCTCTGCCCCCGACCGCGACGAGCTTGCTGACGTTGAGCCGGACGGCGAGCCGCCCGACCGCGTCGTGCTCGGCGAGCGACGCGTCACCGAGCTCGGCCATCTGACCGAGCACCGCCCAGGTGCGCCCCCCGTCGGCCGCTCGGGCCTGGCCCATGGCGGCCAGCGCACGCAGTGCGGCTCTCATGGATTCGGGGTTCGCGTTGTAGGCGTCGTTGACCACCGTCACACCGTCCCCGCGCTCGGTGACCTCCATGCGCCAGCGGGAGAGGGTGCCCGCCTCCGAGAGCGCCTCGGCGATCTCGGTCACGGACATGCCCAACTCATGGGCGACGGCGGCCGCGGCGAGCGCGTTCGACACGTGGTGCTCACCGTACAGGCGCAAGGTCACGTCGCTGTACCCGGTGGGTGTGTGAAGCACGAACGCGGGCCTGCCGTCCGCGGTCATCCGGACCTTCTCGCCCCGTACGTCCGCTTCCGGGGCCTCCCCGAAGAGCAGCACGCGGGCCTTGGTACGGGAGGCCATGGCCCGTACCAGCGGGTCGTCCGCGTTGAGCACGGCGCAGCCGTCCTCGGGCAGCACCTCGACCAGCTCGCCCTTGGCCTGGGCGATGGCCTCCCGGCTGCCGAACTCGCCGAGGTGGGCGGAGCCGACATTGAGGACCAGGCCGATGCGGGGCGGGGTCAGCTCGGCGAGGTAGCGGATGTGGCCGATGCCGCGGGCGCCCATCTCCAGGACCAGGTGTTCGGTCTCGGAGGTGGCGGTCAGGGCGGTGAGAGGCAGTCCGATCTCGTTGTTGAGGGAGCCGGGCGTCCAGACCGTGGGGGCCTTGCGCTCCAGGAGCTGGGCGATCAGGTCCTTGGTGGACGTCTTGCCCGCGGAGCCGGTGAGGCCGACGACGCTGGTGCCGAGGCGCTCCACGACGGTACGGGCGAGCGCGCCGAGGGCGGCGACGACGTCGTCCACCACGATCGCCGGGACGCCGACGGGGCGTGCGGCCAGGACGGCTGCCGCCCCCGCCTCGACGGCGCGCCGCGCGTAGTCGTGGCCGTCGACCCGCTCGCCCGCGAACGCGGCGAACAGGCTGCCGGGCGCGACCTCGCGGGAGTCGATGACGACGGGGCCGGTCACGGTGACTGCCGGGTCCGGTATGTCGTGGGGCCGCCCGCCGACGATGTCCGCGATCTCGGCGAGGGAAAGGGTGATCACTTGGTCATCCCTGACTGTTGTTCTCGTGGTGCGGGACACGGTCCGCGGCTTCGGTGCGCCGGGACCGCTCGATGGCGGCGTACAGGACCTCGCGGTCGTCGAAGGCCCGGATCACTCCGTGGACGTCCTGGCCCTGTTCGTGGCCCTTGCCCGCCACCAGGACGGTGTCGCCCGGTTCGGCGCGGGCCACGGCGGCCGCGATGGCGGCGGCGCGGTCGGCGTCGACGAGGACGTCGCCGCGCTCGTGGACGGGGACCTCGGCGGCGCCCGAGAGCATCGCGGCGAGGATCGCGAGGGGGTCCTCGGAGCGGGGGTTGTCGGAGGTCAGTACGGCGGTGTCGGCGAGGCGGGCGGCGGCGGCGCCCATCGGGCCGCGTTTGGTGGTGTCGCGGTCGCCGCCGCAGCCGAGGACGATGTGCACCCGGCCCTCGGTGACCTTGCGCAGGGAGCGCAGGACGGACTCGACGGCATCGGTCTTGTGGGCGTAGTCGACGACGGCGAGGTAGGGCTGTCCGGCGTCCACCCGCTCCAGCCGGCCGGGGACCCCGGGGACGGCGGCGACACCGTCGGCGGCGATCTGCGGGTCGACGCCCGCGACGGCCAGCGTGACGATCGCGGCGAGGGAGTTGGCGACGTTGAACGGGCCGGGCAGCGGGGCGCGGGCGGTGATCCGCTCGCCCTTGGGGCCGACCGCGGTGAAGGTGCTGTCCTGCGGTCCGACCTCGACGTCCTCGGCGTGCCAGTCGGCGTCCGGGTGGCCCTCGGCGGAGAAGGTGGTGACGGGGACGCCGGACTCGGTGATGAGCCTGCGGCCGTACTCGTCGTCGAAGTTGACCACGCCGCGGTGGCTGCGTTCGGGGGTGAAGAGCTGGGCCTTGGCCTGGAAGTAGTCCTCCATGCCGGAGTGGAACTCCATGTGCTCCGGGCTGAGGTTGTTGAAGACGGCGACGTCGAAGACGCAGCCGTCGACCCGGCCGAGCACCAGGGCGTGGCTGGAGACCTCCATCGCGACGGCCTCGACGCCGCGTTCGCGCATGACGGCGAACAGGGCCTGGAGGTCGGTGGCCTCGGGGGTGGTGCGCTCGGACTTGATGCGCTCGTCGCCGATGCGCATCTCGACGGTGCCGATCAGCCCGGTGGCGCGTCCGGCGGCGCGCAGTCCGCCCTCCACCAGGTACGCGGTGGTGGTCTTGCCGGAGGTTCCGGTGATGCCGATCTGGAGGAGGCCGATGCCGGGCCGCCCGTAGATGTCGGCGGCCAGCTCGCCCATGACGGCGCGCGGGTCCTCGGTGACCAGGACCGGAAGTCCGGTGGCGGCGGCGCGTTCGGCGCCCGCGGGGTCGGTGAGGACGGCGGCGGCGCCGAGGCCCGCGGCCTGGGCGGCGAAGTCGGCGCCGTGGAACCGGGCGCCGGGCAGGGCGGCGTACACGTCCCCGGGTCGCACGGCCCGGGAGTCGTGGGTGATGCCGGTGGCCTCACCGGAGGCCGGTGCCTCGATGCCGTGCCGGCCGGCCAGCTCGCCGAGGGGGGTGGGCCGGAGCCGGTCGGGGCGAGGCGCTCCCGGGTAGGTCACAGGCGCGTCCTTCTGGGTGGTTTGGGACTGATCAGCGTGGGGCACGGCGGTGAGCGTACCGGGCCGGTGCGGCGTCTCGCGAAGCGAGGGACCCGCGTTGCGGTGGTTGTCGTTCCGGTTCCCGGGATCGGGGGTGATGGTTGTCACTGAGGGTTCCCTTGGAGGGGATGCTCGCGCATCCCCGTGTTCACTCGCCGGGTTTGAAGGACACCGGCAGCCGGGGCGGCTTGCTGCCGGACGGTGGGGTCTGGAGCGACTTGAGCGCGAACTCCATGACCTGCTTGTAGATCGGGCCGCAGATCTGACCGCCGAAGTAGCTGCCCCTGGTGGGGTTCTGGATCGCGCAGTACACGGTGATCTGCGGGTTGTCGGCGGGGGCGAAGCCCGCGAAGGAGGCGGTGTAGCCCTGGTAGACGCCGCGGACCGGGTCGACCCGGTTGGCGGTGCCGGTCTTGCCCGCGACCCGGTAGCCGGGGATCGCGGCCTTGGTGCCGGTGCCCTCGGTGTCGTCGACGACGGACTCCAGCATCCTCGCCAGGGTCTTGGCGGTCTTCTCGCTGACCACCCGGTTCTCCTCGGGGGTCTCGACCGGGGTGAAGCGGCCGTCGGAGCCCTTGGTTCCGCGGACCAGGGTGGGGGCGACCCGTACTCCGCCGTTGGCGACGGTGGAGTAGACCGACGCGGCCTGGACGGCGTTCATGGAGAGCCCCTGGCCGAAGGGGATCGTGAACTGCTGCGAGGTCGACCAGTCCTTGGGGTGGGCCAGCAGACCCGGCGACTCCCCCGGGTAGCCGAGCCCGGTCTTCTTGCCGAGGCCGAACTTGCGGAGGTAGTCGTAGAGCACCTGGTTGGACTCGGCCTGGTTCTTGCCGAGCTGACCGGTCGCCAGGATGGTGCCGATGTTGCTGGACTTGGCGAGGACGCCGTTGAGCGTGAGGTACCAGGTGGGGTGGTCGACGTCGTCCTTGAAGAGCCGGTCGCCCCGGTGCAGCCGGTTGGGGACGGTGACATGGGTGCCGGGGGTGGCGGCCCCCTCCTCCAGCACGGCGGCGATCGACATGACCTTGCTGGTGGAGCCGGGCTCGTAGACGTCCTGGAGGGCGGCGTTGCCCAGGGACGCGGAGGTGGCCTCGGAGAGGTCGTTGGGGTCGTAGCCGGGGGCGTTCGCCATGGCCAGCAGCTCGCCGGTCCGGGTGTTCTGCACGATGACGTAACCGCGGTCCGCCTTGGACTTCTCCACCTGGTCGCTGATGGCCTTCTGCGCGGCCCACTGGATGTCGCGGTCGATGGTCAGCTCGATGTCGGAGCCGGGTACGGCCGGGATCTCGCGGGTGCCCGCGGTCGGCACGCGGCGGCCGCCCGCCTGCGCGTAGCGGATCTTGCCGTCCTCGCCCGCGAGTTCCTTGTCGAGCTGCGACTCCAGACCTCCGCCGCCCTTGCCGTCGGCGCTGACGAATCCCAGTATCCCGGCGGCGAGGTCCCCGTTGGGGTAGACCCGCCTGGTGGTCGGCTCCTGGAGGACCCCGGCCAGGACGTTGGCTCCCGGTCCGCCCTTCGCCCGGTCCTCGTCGGCCTTCTCGGCGAACGCGGCCTTGAGGTCCTTGATCTGCTTCCAGACCTGGGGGGTCTGCCGGTAGGCCAGCACGGTGTAGCGGCTCTTGGGGGTGGAGAGCTTCTTGGCCAGCTCGTCCGCGTCCTTGTCCAGGATCGGGGCGAGCAGGGCGGCCGCCTGCTGGGGGGCGTCGGGGGCCTTGCTGTCCTCGGGCGTGAACAGCTTGGGGTCGGCGGTGATGTTGTGCGCGTCGACGCTGGTGGCGAGCGCGATGCCCCTGCGGTCGGTGATCTCGCCGCGCTCGGCGGCGACCGTGTACTCCAGGTAGCGGTTCTTCTCGGCCTTGGCCGCGTACGCGCTGGCGTCGACGGCCTGGACCTGGAGCAGCCGGGCCACGAAGGCCAGCATCACCAGCGTCAGCCCGAGGCTGACCAGCCGGAGCCGGGGGCGCGGGCTGCCCAGCCGCAGGGTCCGGGGCGCGCGGCCGCGTGCGGCGGGGCGCCGTTGGGTGGGCCGGGGGCGGCGGGCCGGGGGGCGTGCGCCGGAGCGGGGGGACCGGCCGGAGCCGTTCGCTCCGTTACGGGGGCGGGCCGGGCCGGGTACACGGCGGCGCGGCGGTTCCTTGGGCGGCACTGCGTCACCTGCCGGGGCTGGTCGGGGGCGGGCCGCTCTCGGCCCGGGGGGCGGTCGCGGAGTCCGGCGCGGTCGCGGGCGCGGACGTTGTGGGCGGGGGCTCGGAGGCCGACGCGGAGCCGGAGGGTCCGGCCACCGCTCCGGAGGCGGCGTCGGCGGACGGGGCGTCGGACCCGGAGGCGTCCGGGGCCGGAGTCTCGTCGGCCGACGCGCTGGGGCTCGGCGTGGGGGTGGGGCTCGGGCTGGGCGGCGGGGCGGTGGCCTCGGTGGGAACACCGCGGACCGTGCCGTCCGGGTTGAGGAAGGCGGGGTTGCCGCCGGGGACCATGCCCAGCTGCCGGGCGCGGCGCTCCAGGGCGTCGGGCTGGGAGCGGCCGTCGACGTCGCGCTGGAGGGCCTGCTGCTCGTCGGTGAGTTCGGTGGTCTCCCGCTTCAGCTCGCTGAGCCGGAACGATCCTTCGTTGAGCGCGGAGTTCAGCAGGAGCAGGGCGATGAGCCCGCCGCCCAGCAGCAGGACGACCAGCAGGACGAAGGGCGTGCGGGCCGCGGTGCTGGGCCCGGTGGACGGCATCAGCCGGGCGAGCCGCCCGAGCCGCCCTTTCAGCGGTGCGGCCGGTTCGCTCACCGCGCCGCTCCCCTGGGACCGGCCACCGGGCCGCTATCCGTCGCGCGGCGGGCGGCGCTCACCGCTCCTCCTCGCGGATGCGCTGGGCGCCCCGCAGCCGGGCGGGGGCGGCGCGCCGGTTCTCGGCGACCTCCTCCTCGGTGGGCAGCTCCGCGCCCCGGGTGAGCAGCTTCAGCCGGGGCTGGTAGCGCTCGGGGACGACGGGGAGTCCGGGCGGGGCGGTGTTGGCGGCGCCCGCCGCGAAGACCTGCTTGACCAGCCGGTCCTCCAGCGAGTGGTAGGACAGCACGGCGATGCGGCCGCCGACGGCGAGGCTGTCCACGGCCGCCGGGACGGCCCGTTCCAGGACGCCCAGTTCGCCGTTGACCTCGATGCGCAGGGCCTGGAAGGTCCGCTTGGCGGGGTTGCCCCCGGTGCGCTTGGCGGCCTGCGGCAGCGCGTCGCGGATCAGCTCGACGAGCCGGGCGCTGTTGCTGAAGGGCTCCTTGTCGCGCTCGCGCACGACGGCTGAGACGATCCGCTTGGCCTGCTTCTCCTCGCCGTACGCCCGGAGGATGCGGACCAGTTCGCCCGCCGGGTAGGTGTTGAGCACCTCGGCGGCGCCGATGCCGGTGGACTGGTCCATGCGCATGTCGAGCGGGGCGTCCTGGGCGTACGCGAATCCGCGGTCGGCCTCGTCGAGTTGCATGGAGGAGACGCCGAGGTCGAACAGCACGCCCTGGACCCGGGGGGTGCCGAGGCGTGCGAGGACGTCGGGCAGTTCGTCGTAGACCGCGTGGACGAGGGTGGCCCGCTCTCCGTACGGGGCGAGCCGTTCGCCGGAGAGGCGCAGCGCTTCCTTGTCGCGGTCCAGGGCGACCAGCCGGGCGGTGGGGAAGGCCTCCAGCAGTGCTTCGCTGTGTCCGCCGAGTCCGAGGGTGCAGTCGACGACCACGGGCTCCGGGTGGGCCGGGTCCTGGAGAGCCGGGGCCAACAGGTCCAGACACCTCTGGAGCATCACCGGGACGTGTCGGGTCTGGCTCAATGCGCCCTCTCAGGCTCTGTCCCGCGCGGCCGGCACGTACGTCCTGGTCCCCGCCCGCTCCGAAGGGGAGGTCCGCCGGCGCCGGGGAAGGGGCGCCGGCCGGCCGGGAGCGGGAGAGGGCCGGGCCGTACGTACGCCGCACCTCTGGGGGGAAAACGGACTGCGCGGGAGGTGCGGTGGGGTGCGACGGGGCGGGTGGGTACGGAAGGGGGATGGTGACTTCGCGTTACTTTAGTCCACCCTGCCACTCGATCGATTCGCGATCAACGAACCAGGCAGCGCGTCGTCCCACCCGTCCGGATGCGGCGATCTCACCCGAACGGGCGCGCCCCGTGGGGCTTGTGGGTTAGCTCACAACAATCCTCGTTGTCGTTCTTTGTCCGCTCTCACAGCCCGTTCGCACCAGGGCGGAAGGCTAACGTCATAGCCATGTCGACTCCCGCTCACTCCCCCGCCCCGTCCGTGCCGCCGACCACCGCGGCGGTCAACGAGGGGGGTCAGGTCACCGACCGGCTCGTCTCGCTGAACGCCGAGTACGCGAAGGACTTCCGCGACCCGGGCATGGACGCGCGCCCCGTGCTCCAGGTCGCCGTGGTCGCCTGCATGGACGCCCGTCTGGACCTGCACGCCGCGCTCGGCCTCGAACTCGGCGACTGCCACACCATCCGCAACGCGGGCGGCGTGGTGACGGAGGACGTCATCCGCTCGCTGACCATCAGCCAGCGGGCGCTCGGCACCCGCAGCGTGGTGCTCATCCACCACACCAACTGCGGCCTGGAGTCCCTCACCGAGGACTTCCGCCAGGACCTGGAGCGCGAGGTGGGCCAGCGGCCGGCCTGGGCCGTGGAGGCCTACACGGACGCCGACCAGGACGTACGCCAGTCCATGCAGCGGGTCCGCACCTCGCCGTTCCTGCTGCACAACGACGACGTGCGCGGGTTCGTCTTCGACGTGACCACCGGCCTGCTGCGCGAGATCCGCTCCGAGTCCTGAACGATTCCGCCGCGTCTGCCCGGCCCTCCGCTCCACCTCACGCACGCGGCGCGGCGCCGGAATCGTGACAGACACTGACTTTTCACACCCAGTTATCCACAGGCGAGTGACACGAAGCGGTAACGGCAACAAGAATGCGGGTGTGACCTCCTCCGGGCCTTCCGGAGGGTGTCCGGATTTCACGGTGGCCGGGCGGGAAGCGCCGGTCCCTGCGCAAAGGGCCGAGGAGGGCCGGGTGACGACCTATGACGACCGAGCGAGCCTCACAGATCTGACCACCACAGCGGAGCGGGTGCGCAGGTCGGTGGAGGGTGTGATCGAGGGCAAGCCCGAGGTCGTACGGCTTTCGCTGACCGTGCTGCTCGCCGAGGGACATCTCCTCATCGAGGATGTCCCCGGCGTCGGCAAGACCATGCTGGCCAAGGCGCTGGCCCGGTCCATCGACTGTTCGGTGCGACGGATCCAGTTCACCCCCGACCTGCTGCCCTCGGACATCACCGGCGTCTCGATCTTCGATCAGCAGCGGCGGGACTTCGAGTTCAAGCCGGGCGCGATCTTCGCCCAGATCGTGATCGGCGACGAGATCAACCGCGCCTCGCCGAAGACGCAGTCGGCGCTGCTGGAGTCGATGGAGGAGCGCCAGGTCACCATCGACGGCCACACCTACGAGCTGCCGGACCCGTTCATGGTGGTGGCCACCCAGAACCCGGTCGAGATGGAGGGCACCTACCCGCTGCCCGAGGCCCAGCGCGACCGCTTCATGGCCCGGGTGTCCATCGGCTACCCCAGCCCGGACGCCGAGCTCCAGATGCTGGACGTGCACGGCGGGCCCTCGCCGCTGGACGACCTCCAGCCGGTGGCCCACGCCCACGACATCGTGAAGCTCATCGACGCCGTCCGGACGGTGCACGTGGCCGACACGGTCAGGCGGTACGCGGTGGAGCTGGTCGGAGCCACCCGCAGCCACCCCGACCTCAGGCTCGGGGCCTCCCCGCGGGCCACCCTGCACCTGCTGCGCGCCGCCAAGGCGTCCGCCGCGCTCAGCGGACGCGACTACGCCCTGCCGGACGACGTCCAGGCCCTGGCCGCCCCGGTGCTCGCGCACCGGCTGCTGCCCACCGCCCAGGCCCAGCTGAACCGCCGCACGGCGGAGCAGGTGGTCCTGGACATCATCCAGCGCACTCCGGTCCCGGCCACGGCGGGCGGCGCCCCGCCGCAGACGCCGGGTCCGCACGAGCCGGGCCGCCCGCTGTACAACCAGCAGCAGCCCGGGGCACGGCGGCTGTGATGGCGGCCGGGGAGCCCGGCGCCGTGGAGGACGGCGACAGGAAGGGCGGCCTGCGGGCCGCTCTGGGCGGGCTGACCACCCGGGGGCGGGCGTTCCTGGCCGCCGGGGTGGCCGCCGCCGTCTGCGCGTACGTCCTGGGCCAGAGCGACCTGCTGCGCGTCGGGCTGCTGCTGGCCGTGCTCCCCCTGGTCTGTGTGACGGTGCTCTACCGCACCCGCTACCGCGTCACGGCCACCCGGCGGCTCTCGCCGTCCCGGGTGCCCGCCGGGTCGGAGGCGCGGGTGCACCTGCGGATGGACAACGTGTCCCGGCTGCCCACCGGCCTGCTGATGCTCCAGGACCGCGTGCCGTACGTGCTGGGGCCGCGCCCCCGCTTCGTGCTGGACCGGGTGGAGGCGGGCGGGCGGCGCGAGGTGTCCTACCGGGTCCGCTCCGACCTGCGCGGCCGCTATCCGCTCGGCCCGTTGCAGCTTCGGCTCAGCGACCCGTTCGGGATGTGCGAGCTGACCCGCTCCTTCAGCGCGTACGACACCCTCGTCGTCATCCCGCGTACGGTGCCGCTGCCCGCCCTGCGACTCGCGGGCGAGGCCTCCGGGTACGGAGACGGACGGCAGCGCTCGCTGGCGCTGGCCGGTGAGGACGACATCATTCCGCGCGGTTACCGCCACGGTGACGACCTGCGCCGGGTCCACTGGCGCTCCACCGCGCGCCACGGCGAGCTGATGGTGCGCCGCGAGGAGCAGCCGCAGCGGGCCAGGTGCACGGTCCTGCTGGACACCCGGCAGGTCGCCTATCAGGGGGCCGGGCCGGACTCGGCGTTCGAGTGGGCGGTCTCCGGGGCGGCGTCCGCCTTGGTGCACATGCTGGAGCGCGGCTTCGCCGTACGGCTGCTCACCGACGACGGGAACGTGGTGCCCGGCGAAGGAGCGGGCGGCTTCGCGGGCTCGACCCAGGAGTCCGCGGACTCGGCGGGCCTGATGCTCGACACCCTCGCGGTCGTCGGCCACTCCGGGGGCGGGGGCTTGGCGCGCGCCCATGACGTGCTGCGCGGGGGCAACGAGGGGCTGCTCATCGCCTTCTTCGGCGATCTCGACGAGGAACAGGCCGCGGTCGCGGCCCGGATGCGGCAGCGGGCCGGGGCGGCGGTCGCCTTCGTCCTGGACAGTTCCGCCTGGGCGGGCGACGAACCAGGGGCGGCCGGGGCCGGGAAGCGGCTGCGGCAGCTGCGCGAGGCGGGCTGGCTCGCGGTGGCGGTGGAGCCGGGTGCCGAGCTGACGGCGCTGTGGCAGCTGGTGGGACGGATGCGCACGGATACGCAGTCCGCCGGGAGCGGCGGTCCGACAGGTTTCGCGGGGGGATGGTCATGAGCGGGCGGACCCGGCTGACGCTGTGCGCCTGGGCGGCGACGCTGCTGGCGGCGGGGGCCCTGGTCCCGCTGGTGGAGGGCGTGGGCTGGCTGGTGCAGGCGGCGCTGCTCCTCGGGGCGCAGAGCGGGGTGGGCGCCCTCGCGCGCCGGGTTCCGCTGGCGCGGTCGCTGACCCTCGCCTGCCAGGTCCTGGTCACCCTGGTGCTGCTGACCCTGGTGTTCGCCCGGGACCACGCCCTGGCCGGGGTGGTGCCGGGGCCGGGGGCCGTGATGCGGCTCGGCGAGCTGCTGGTGGCGGGCGGTGAGGACATCGGCACGTACGCCATCCCGGCCCCGCTGACGGACGGCATCCGGCTGATGATGCTCGGCGGAGTGGTGCTCATCGGGCTTCTGGTGGACGCCCTGGCGGTCACCTTCCGCAGCGCCGCGCCGGCCGGACTGCCGCTGCTCGCCCTCTACTCGGTCGCGGCCGGGCTCTCCGACGGCGGGGCGAGCTGGCCGTGGTTCCTCCTCGCCGCCTCCGGCTATCTGCTGCTCCTGCTCGCGGAGGGGAAGGACCGGCTCTCCCAGTGGGGGCGGGTCTTCGGCGGCGCCTCACGCTCCTCGGGCGGCCTGGCGGACGGACTGACCGGGGCGGGCGGCGGGACCTCACCGGTCCGCACCGGACGGCGGATCGGCGTGCTGACGCTCGGTATCGCCTTGGCCGTCCCGCTGGCCCTGCCCACCCTGGACAGCGGGCTGCTGAGCGGCGACGGCCCCGTGCGCGGCAAAGGCAGCGGGGGCGGCACGATCTCCGCGGTGAACCCCCTGGTGTCGTTGCAGAACAACCTCAACCAGCCGGAGAACCG
The DNA here is from genome assembly GCF_044767975.1 of Streptomyces sp. NPDC101181. Taxonomy (NCBI): domain Bacteria; kingdom Bacillati; phylum Actinomycetota; class Actinomycetes; order Kitasatosporales; family Streptomycetaceae; genus Streptomyces; species Streptomyces sp. NPDC101181. The sequence continues at coordinate 62,763 of NZ_JBIWOX010000011.1, forward strand.
GGAGGTGATGACCTACCGCAGCAACATCCAGGACCCGCAGAGCATGTATCTGCGGATCCTGTCCCTGGACGAGTTCAACGGCAGTGAGTGGCGCTCCTCCACGCGTCGGTTGACGGACGTTCCCGACCGCCTCCCGCAGCCGAACGGGCTCAGCGGGGATGTCGCCGTCAGCGAGATCCGGACGAACATCTCCGCCTCGCGTTCGTACCAGCAGACCTATCTGCCGCTCCCCTACCCGGCGAGCGAGGTCCGCGTCGGGGGCCGCTGGCGGTACGAACCGGAGGGCCGCACCCTCGTCGGCGACGACGGGCAGACCACCCGCGGTGCGCGCTACGAGGTCGGCAGCCTGGTCGTCGAGCCGACGGCGGAGCAGCTGGCCGCCGCCGGGCCGCCGTCGGAGCAGCTGGCCGCGGAGTACACCAAGGTGCCCGACTCGCTGCCGAGTGTGGTGGCCGAGACAGCGAAGAAGATCACCGAGGGCTCGGGCAACGCCTACGAGCAGGCCGTGAAGCTCCAGGACTGGTTCACCTCGGACGGCGGCTTCACCTACGACACGACCGTCACCTCGGGCACGGGCTCCCAGGCCATCGCCCGGTTCCTCCGCGACAAGGAGGGCTTCTGCGTCCACTTCTCGTTCTCGATGGCCGCGATGGCCCGGACGCTGGGCATTCCGGCCCGGGTCGCGGTGGGCTTCACCCCGGGCACGGTCAAGGCGGACGGGGCGACCTCGGTGGGGCTGCGCGACGCGCACGCCTGGCCCGAGCTGTATTTCGAGGGGGTGGGGTGGACCCGGTTCGAGCCCACCCCGAGCCGGGGCACCGCTCCGGAGTACACCCAGCCGCAGGTCCCCACGGACGACACGAGCGACCCGGCCCAGCCCTCGGCCGACACCTCCGAGGCGCCGACCGAGGCCCCGACCACCGACAGCAGCTGCCCGCCGCAGCTGCGCCAGGAAGGCGGGTGCGGCCCCTCGGAGTCGGCGGGCGCGGCACCGCCGACCGACCGGGGCACCCCGGCGGGCACGGTGCTGCTGGTGGTCCTCGGCGTGGCCCTGGCGCTGTCGTTGCCCCTGGCGCCGTTGCTCTGGCGTACGCGGACGAGGAACCGCCGGCTGGGCTCCGCGGGCCGGACGCCCGCGGACGCCGCCGACCGGACGCTGGCGGCCTGGCGGGAGGTCACCGACACGGCCTGGGATCACGGCATCGCGCCCGACGAGTCGCTGACGCCCCGCAAGGCAGCGGCGCGGATCGTGCGGCTGGGCCGCCTCGACACCTCCGCCGCCGAAGCGGTGCACCGGCTCGCGGGCGCGGTGGAGCAGGTGCTGTACGCCCCGCAGCCGCGTCCCGCGTCCGGCCTGACCGAGGACGCCCTGGCGGTACGGGCGGGCCTGGGCGCGTCGGCGGGCCGCGGGGCCCGGCTGCGCGCGATGTTCCTGCCCCGCTCCTCCGTCCGGGTGGTGTGGGCGGTCGCGGACCGTCGCACGGCGCTCGTGGAGCGCTGGGTGAACCGTCCGGGGCACGGCCGCTGGACGGCCCGGCTGCGCCGCCTCTCGCGCCAGCACGGCTGATTGCGAGGGCTGACAGCGAGGCGCGCCCGCCGTCGGCCACGGCGGGCGCGGAAGGCCGCCGCAGCGCGGACGTGCCCAAGCTCCGCGTCCGAGGCCGGGTCCGGGACCGGTGCCGGACCGGGGCCGGGGCCGCGTCCGCCGACGGCCGGGCGGGACCGGCCCGGCCTACCGGGCGGGCCCCAGGGCGCACACGGCTGAGGGGCGCCCGCAGAAACGCGGGCGCCCCTCAGCCATCAGTGTCGTGCGGCGGGCCGTCAGCTCGGCCCCGCCCGGAGAGCGGGGCCCGAGGCCGTACTACTGGCCCTGTTCGTCGCGGCGGCGCTGCCACCGCTGCTCGATGCGGTTCATCACGGACCGGTGTTGTCTAGGTCGGCGGCGCGCGCCGCTCTCCCCGCCACCCGCGGCGGCCTGCTGCTGTTCACCGGGTTTGGGCGCCTTACGCCATCCGGTGACCGCGAGCACGGCACAGCCGAGCATGACGAGGAACCCCACCACGCTGATCCAGATCTGCTGGGCGACCATTCCGGCCATGAGGAGCGCGATACCCACCAGGAAGCCAGCGACCGCCTGGTAGACCCTTTTACGGGTGTACGTACGCAGCCCGCTTCCCTCAAGCGCTGTCGCGAACTTGGGATCTTCGGCGTACAGCGCTCGCTCCATCTGCTCGAGCATGCGCTGCTCGTGCTCCGAGAGCGGCACGGGATCCTCCTCGTCGTCGGCCGCGGGGGCGACCGGTATGCGGCCCTTCCAGGATAGGCAGGGATTCGCCCCCGTGAAACCCGCCCTCTAGCCTTCAGCCAGTCCGGACCGCCACGTCGGCTCGGCTGCTGAGGCGTAGATTCCCCTACAGCCGATCCGTCATGCCGGATGGTGTCCCCCGATCATACGGGGCGTACGACCCTTACGGGGGCCCTGAGCCGGACTCCGTCCCGGCTTGCGTTGCTGATCAGCGCCGCTTCTCGCCCAGAACGTGCAGCTGGGTGGCGACGGAGTGGAACGCGGGCTGCTCGGCGACGGCCGCTTCGAGCTTCAGAAGGGCCTCGACAGCACCGGGCTCGGTGTCCACCAGGACGCCGGGCACCAGGTCGGCGAAGACCCGCACGCCGTGCACCGCGCCGATCTCGAGACCGGCGCCGGAGACCAGGCCGGAGAGCTGTTCGGCGGTGAACCGGCGGGGCACCGGGTCACCCTCGCCCCAGCGTCCCGCCGGGTCGGTGAGCGCGTGGCGGGCCTCGGTGAAGTGACCGGCGAGCGCGCGGGCGAGGACGGCTCCGCCCACCCCTGCGGCGAGCAGGCTGAGCGCGCCGGAGGCCCGCAGCGCGTCGACCGCGTTGCGTACGCCCTCGGCGGGGTCGTCGGCGTACTCCAGGACGCCGTGGCAGAGCACCGCGTCGAAGCCGTCGCGGTCCACGACGTCGAACAGGCCGAGGATGTCGCCCTGGACCCCGTGGACCCGGTCGGCGACCCCGGCCTCCGCCGCGCGCCGCTCCAGGGCGAAGAGCGCGTTGGGGCTGGGGTCGACGACGGTCACCCGGTGGCCGAGCCGGGCGACGGGCACCGCGAAGTTGCCGGTGCCGCCGCCGGTGTCCAGGACGTCCAGGGCATCCCTGCCGACCGCCTCGGCCTGTCGGTCCAGAGCGTCCTTGAGGACCTCCCAGACCACGGCGGTACGCAGGGAGGCGCGGGGGCGCGGCTGTTCCGACACGGCAGATGACTCCTCGGCACGGTGCCGCCGGGGACGGCGGGGCGTGAACAGTGCGGGTGGTGGGGCGGGCGTCACCACCCTATTGCCTCGCGCCGACGGACAGCTCACCCGCCGCCGGGGGACTCCTGCCGGGGTTGCGGGAGGACCGGCTGGAGCATCAGCAGCCGCTCCACCAGGCGCAGGAACAGGGCTGCGTCGCGCAGCAGTTCGTCGGCGTCCTGGTCGCTGGCCGCCCCGGGCATGCCCGCCTCCGCGCGGGCCCGGCGCTCGGCGCCCGCGGCGAACAGAGCGCTCCACTCGGTCAGCTCGGGGGCTGTCTCCGGCAGGACTTCCCAGGCGCTGCGGATGGGCTCGCGGCGGCGCTTGGGGGGCTCGGGGCGGCCACGGGCGGCCAGCACGGCCGCAGCGGTGCGCAGGGCGGCGAGGTGGGCGGTGGCGTAGCGCTCGTTGGGCTCGGGGAGCGCGGCGGCCTCGTCCAGGCCGGAGCGGGCCTTGGCGAGCAGATCGAGGGCGGCGGGCGGCGCGGAGGCGCGGCGCAGCACGGGGTGGACATCACTGGAGGCGCCGGTCAGTGAGGGGGCAGGGCTGACTGCGCGGCGCCGCGGGGCGGCTGCTGCGGACGAGCTGGCCATGACGAACCTCCTGTCGTCGTGTGACGGCTCCATGGCCGTCTGTGTCCATGGTGGCGGCCACCACTGACAATCGGCCGTGTACCCACTTTGAGCTGCCACTTTGCTTTCGAGTGCGCGTTCGGGCTACCTTTTTGAACTGACCGGTCAGTTCAACTAGGGGAGGGTCTGTGGAGAGCCCGCACGGCGCGGCGGTACGCGCCGAGGACTTCGGACTCAAGGGGCCGCGCGGCTGGGCCTTCCGGCACGTGGGGTTCAGCGCCGAGCCAGGGGCGCTGGTGGCGATCGAAGGGCCCTCGGGGACGGGCCGCACCTGTCTCCTCCTCGCCCTGACCGGCCGGATGCGCACCACCGAGGGACACGCGGAGACCGGCGGGCTCCGGCTGCCGCGGCAGGCCGCCGCGGTCCGGAGGATCGCCGCCCTGGGCCCGGTCCCGATGGTCAGCGAACTCGACCCCGCCTTCACCGTCGCCGAGCACCTGGGCGAACGCGCCCTCCTCCAGGGCCGCTACGGCACCTCACCGCGCGCCCTGCTGCGCCCGCGCGCCGAGCGCCGGGCCACCGCCGAGGCCCGGGTCGAGGCGGCCCTCGAAGCCGCGGGGCTCGACCCCGCCACCCTGCCGAAGGCGGGGCGGACCTCCGTCAGGGACCTCGAACGCCTGGAGGCGCTGCGGCTGTCCGTGGCTCTGGCGCTCATCGGCAGGCCCCGCCTGCTGGCCGTCGACGACACCGACCTCAAGCTCTCGGACGCCGAACGCGCCCAGGCCTGGGGGCTGCTGCGCTCCGTGGCCGAGGCCGGGACGACCGTGCTCGCCGTGTGCAGCGAGGCTCCGCAGAACACCCAGGTCGTGCGCACCGCGCCCGCCACCGGGGACACCGCCGCCCAGGAACCCACCACCGAAGAGGAGACGGCCGATGCGTTCGCCGAAGCTGGCCGCGCTTGAGCTGAAGCGGTTCGGCCGGGGCAGGCTGCCCGCCGCCGCGCTCGTCGCCCTGCTGCTCCTGCCGCTGCTCTACGGCGCCCTGTACCTGTGCTCCTTCTGGGACCCCTACGGGAGGCTCGACAAGCTGCCCGTCGCCTTGGTCAACAACGACAAGGGCGCCACCGACGACGGCGAGCGGGTCGCCGCCGGCGACGAGATCAGCGAGAAGCTGCTCGACTCCAAGGTCTTCGCCTGGCACGAGGTCGGCTCCGCCGAGGCCCGCGAGGGCGTGGAGGAGGGCAGGTACTACCTGTCTCTGACGATGCCGTCCGACTTCAGCGAGAAGATCGCCTCCAGCGGCGGGGACTCCCCCGAGACCGGCGCGCTCCAGGTCCGTACGAACGACGCCAACAACTACATCGTCGGGCAGATCTCCAAAACGGTCTTCGGGGAGGTGCGCAAAGCCGCCTCCACGAACGCCTCCCGGTCCTTCCTGGACCGCATCTTCATCAACTTCTCCGGTCTGCACGACAAGACCGCCGAGGCGGCGCGGGGCGCCGACGACCTCAAGGGCGGCATATCGAAGGCCAAGAAGGGGTCCGAGGACCTCGCGAACGGCCTCAAGGACTCCAAGGCGGGCAGCAAGAAGCTGTCCGACGGGATCGTCAAGCTGAACCAGGGCTCCCGCGACCTCGCCACGGGCTCCCGGCAGGTCGCCGGAGGGACCCAGGTCCTGGCCGACAAGGTGAACGGGATCGCCGGGGACCTGCGGCCGTTCCTCAAGGACAACGGGAAGTCCCTCCAGGACACCGCCCGGCTGGTCGCCGACACCTCGGCGGCCGTACGGCACAACCTGGACGCCCTGGTGAGGACCGCGCCCACCGCGGCCACCGGCGCCCGGAAGGCCGCCGACGAGCTGGCGGAGATCCACCGGACGCGGTGCGAGGAGGCCGCGGAGCCCGACGCCACGGCCTGCCCGCCGCTGGAGCGCGCCAAGGTCACCTCCGAGGACGTCGCGAAGATCGCCGCCGATGTGAACACCCTGGTCGCCGACCAGAACGGCGACCTGAAAAAGCTGAGCGGCCAGCTGGTCACCTTCCAGAAGCAGGCCGAGGCGCTCGCCCAGCGCGCCCCGACGCTGGACGACGACCTGGCGGCGGCCGTGGCCAAGGTCAACGAGCTCAACACCGGTGCCCAGAAGGTCGCCAAGGGCGCCCAGGCGCTGCACACCGGCCTCGGCACCGCGCAGACCGGCTCCAGCGACCTGGACACCGGCGTCGGCAAGCTGAAGACCGGCGCGGAGAGCCTGGACGGCGGGCTGTTCCGGCTCGGCGACGGTTCCTCGGAGCTGGCCCAGGGCCTCAACGACGGCGTGGCGAAGATCCCGGACTACGACAAGAAGGACCGCGACGCGCGGACCGGCGTCATGGCCGACCCGGTGCAGCTGGCCTCCAAGTCCCTGCACGCGGCCCCCAATTACGGCACCGGCTTCGCCCCCTACTTCATCCCGCTGTCCCTGTGGGTCGGCGCGATGGTGGCGTACATGCTGATCCAGCCGCTCAACCGGCGCGCGCTCGCCGCCGGGGCCTCCTCGTGGCGGATCGCCCTGTCCGGCTGGCTGCCGGTGGCCGCCCTCGGCACCCTCCAGGTGGGCGCCCTGATGGCCGTCCTGCACTGGGGCCTCGGCCTCCAGATGGCGCACGCAGCCGGAACCATCGGCTTCCTGGCCCTGGTGACGTGCTGCTTCGCCGCGATCGTGCAGTGGCTCAACGCCTGCTTCGGGGCGGCCGGGCGGATCCTGGTACTGGTGGTGCTGATGCTCCAGCTGACCTCGGCCGGAGGCACCTACCCCGTCCAGACCAGTCCCGGCTTCTTCGGCGCGGTCCACCCGTACCTCCCGATGACATACGTCGTCGAGGGGCTGCGCAGGCTGATCACCGGCGGTCCGCTCACCCCGGTGTGGCTGGGCTGCGCGGTGCTGGCGGCCTTCACGGTCGGCGCGCTCGCCCTGACCGCGTTCACCGCGCGCCGCAAGCAGGTGTGGAGTCTGAGCCGGCTGCACCCGGAGCTGAGCCTGTGAGCGCGCCGGCACCTGGGAGAATCGACGCCATGGAAAGCAGTGGCACGACGCGCCGCCAGGCCACCCGGCAGAAGCTCTATGAGGCGGCGGTGACCCTCATCGCCGAGAAGGGCTTCTCGACGACCACCGTGGACGAGATCGCCGAACGGGCCGGGGTCGCCAAGGGCACGGTCTACTACAACTTCAAGAGCAAGACCGAACTCTTCGAAGAGCTGCTGCGGCACGGGGTGGGGCTGCTCACCGCCTCGCTGCGGACCGCCGCCGAGGAGTCCGCGGAACGCGGCGGCACCCGGGTCGAGGCGCTGGACGCGATGATCCGGGCCGGGCTCGACTTCATCGACCGCTACCCGGCCTTCACCCAGCTGTACGTCGCCGAGCTGTGGCGCACCAACCGCGCCTGGCAGTCCACCCTGCTGGTGGTGCGTCAGGAGGCCGTCGCCGTCGTGGAGGACGTGCTGCGGGAGGCGGTGCGCAGCGGTGAGCTGAGCGAGGAGATCGACATCCCGCTGACGGCCGCCGCCCTGGTCGGCATGGTGCTGGTGGCGGCGCTGGACTGGCAGGCGTTCCAGCCGGAGCGCTCGATCGACGAGGTCCACTCGGCGCTGTCCCTGCTGCTGCACGGGCGGGTCAGCGGGCACTGAGACCGCGCGCCCGGCGGCGGATCCGGAAGCCCCGGGGCGGGGGCCGGGGTCGGGGTCGGGGGCCGGGGAAAGCCGAAGACGCCGGTCCGATGGAGTTCGCGTCCCCCGTGAACTCCATCGGACCGGCGTCTTCCGTGCTGCGGAGACCCGTTCCCCGTGACCCCGTATGTCCCCCGTGGTCCCCGGGTCTCCGTCGCGCACCCCCGTTGCGGCGGGGGCCGCACCGTTCCGCCGCCCCGTGCCGGCGGTCCTGGCGCGGCGCCCCTCCCGTGGTCACCACTCTGCCGTCCGCGCAGGTGGGCGCCCATCCGCACGGCTACTCATCTGTGCTCGTAGGTACGGATACTCAGAGCCGGGCTCCCCGGCCCGCGCCCCGCCGCGGCGCGGGGTCGTTACGATCACCTGCGTGTCCGTACTCCCCATGGTGTTCACGAGCGGCTGGGCGAGCGGGATCAACGCCTACGCGGTGGTCCTGCTGCTCGGTGTCTTCGGCGCGACCGGAGTCTCCGACGAGGTGCCCGCCGCGTTGCAGCGCACCGACGTCCTGATCGTGGCCGGTGTGCTGTTCCTCTGCGAGGCGGTCGCGGACAAGGTCCCCTACGTGGACTCGGTCTGGGACACCGCGCACACCGTGATCCGGCCGGTGGCCGGCGCGGTGGTGGCCGCGCTGATGGCCGGGGAGAGCGGTTCGCTGCCGGAGCTGGCGGCCGGGGCCGTCGGCGGGTCCACCGCGCTGATGAGTCATCTGGTGAAGGCGGGCACGCGGATGGCTGTCAACACCTCCCCCGAGCCCTTCAGCAACATCGGGATGAGCCTCGCCGAGGACCTCGGGGTCGCGGGGGTCATCACCTTCGCCGTGTTCAACCCGGTCGCGGCCGCGGTGGTCGCGGCGGTGCTCTTGGCCGTGGGGATCGTCGTCGTGCTCTTCCTGGCCTCGCGCATCCGCCGCTTCCTGCGCCGCCGGGCGCAGCGCCGCGAGGAGAAACGCCTGGCCGGGACCGGTGGACCCTGGCCTCCGGGCTGAGCTGTCGGTGCCGGTCGCTAAAGTCACCGGCATGGCACGAATTGCGGTGATCGGCGCCGGGACGGGCGCCATGACGGCGGCCGCCCGGCTCGCCGTCGCGGGCGACAGGGTGACGGTCTACGAGCGCTCCGCGAGCTACGGCGGCTCGCTCGGCCGCCACGCCCACGCGGGCTTCGTCTTCGACACCGGCCCCGGGCTGCTGCACCTGCCCGCCGTGCAGCGCGACCTCTTCGTCAAGACCGGCAAGGAGCCGCTGGAGCAGTGCGTCCGGCTGACCCAGGTCGACCCGGCAAGCCGCCATCTCTTCGCCGACGGCACGGCGGTGTCCCTGCCCAACGCCTCGCGCTCCGGGGTCGCCGAGGCACTGGACGGGGCGCTCGGGGCGGGCGCCGGCGAGCGGTGGAGCGACTTCATGGACCGGGCGCGGGACGCCTGGGACCGGTCGCGGCGGCCGCTGCTGGAGGAGCCGCTGCGCGCGGACCACCAGGCGCTCGGGCGCGACCCGTATCCGGCGGTGCGGCGACGCCGTCTGCTGCGCGGGGTCCGGCAGGCGGGCACCGTCGCGGAGGTCGGCGCCCAGGAGCTGGCGGACCCGCGGCTGGCGGCCCTGCTCGACGGATACGCCCTCTCCTACGGTCTCGACCCGCGCGTCGCCCCCGCGAGCGCCGCGCTCCTGCCCTACATGGAGCAGACCTTCGGCAGCTGGTACGTGCTGGGCGGGATGCGGGAGCTGGCCCGCGCGGTGTACGAGCGGTGCCTGGCCCGGCGGGTGGAGTTCGTCTTCGGGGCCGAGGTGGTGCGGGTCGTGGAGAAGGACGGCCGCGCGGCGGGCGTGGAGCTGGCGGGCGGCGAGGTCGCGGCGGCCGACCGGGTGGTGCTGGGGGTCCGGCCGCGCCCGGGGCTGGTTCCGGGGCAGCCGCTGTGGGCGGCGGACGACGTGGCGCTCCGGGCGGGGCCGGTGCCGGGCCGGTTCTCGGTGCTGCTGTCCTTGCGCGGGGGCCGGGAGGCGGACGCGGCACACCGGACGGTGGTGCACAGCGCGGACGGGGCGGCGGAGCAGGAGGCGGTCTTCGGGGGCCGGGTCGCCGGACACCCCACGGTGACGGTGCTGCGGCCCGACGACCCGGCGACCCGGCCGGACGCGGAGCACGAGGCGGTGACGCTCACCGCGACGGTGGCCCCACAAGGTCCGGTCGACTGGAGGGACGCGGGGATCCGGCAGCGGTTCGCCGATGTTTTGGTCGAGCGGGCGGCGGCGGCCGTCCCCCGGCTGCGGGAGCGGATCGTGCACACGGAGATCCGGACGCCCGCGGAGACCGAGGCGGAGACGGGGGCCGAGGGCGGCGCGGTGCCGCCGCCCGCGCTGGCGGGGGCGGGGGGCGCGTATCTGCACCCGGGCAACCGCACCCGGCTGCCGGGCCTGTATCTCGCGGGCGGCTGGGCGCACCCGGGGGGCGGGCTCGCGCACGCCGGGATGTCGGGGACGCTGGTGGCCGGACTCGTCGTGGAGGGCGACGACTTCCGCGGCTCGCGCTGAACGGCTCGCGGACGGCGGCTGGCGCTGAACGGCTCGTGGTTGAGCGGGTCGTGGTGAGCTGACGGCCGTTGTCCGTCGCGTGCCGGGGGGGGCGGGCGGGGCGGCCGTGCCGACAGGGCGAGGCGTTGCCGGTGGAGCGGGTCCCGGCAGCGGTGCCCGGCCGGGTCAGTAGCGGTAGTGCTCGTTCTGGCCGGTGTCGTAACCGTTGTTGCCGTTGTTGCTGTTGTTGCTGTTGTTTCCGTACGGCGCGGGCTGGGCGGGCTGCTCCGGAGGCATCGGGGGGTAGCGCTCCGCGTCGCGCTGCTGCGGGACCCAGACGCCCCCGGGCGGGGTGTCGGTGCCGTACGCGTCCGCGTCGTAGCCCTGGGCGTAGGGGTCGGCGTAGTTCTGCTGGCCGCCCTGGCCCATCTGCCCGCCCTGGCCGTCGTAGCCGGTGCCGTAGCCGTGGTAACCGCCGTACGAGGGGCCGGGGTTGGTGGTGCCGATGTACGGGTCGGAGTAGGCGGCGTAGCTCTGCTGGTCCGTGCCGTAGTCGTACGTTCCGGCGTACGGGTCCGGGGCGGGCTGCTGGTCGTAGCCCATGGACGGGTCGTACGCGGCGTAGTGGGGCTGGGCCGGGGAGTCCGCCTCCCGGCCGGTGGCGCCGTCGTAGCCGGTGGACCCGTACACGCCGTACTGGCCGGTGTCGTCGGGCATCGGCTGCGGCTCGTAGACGGATTCCGCCGCGGGGGCCGCCGAGGGCCGGTCGTAGCCGGGGTCGGCGACCTCCAGGCCCGAGACCTCCAGCGTGGGCGGCGTCACGGCCGCCCGGTCACCGCGCTTGCGGCGGCGGCTCTCCCCCGGACTGCCGCCTATCGCCCAGCCGGTGGAGAACCCGCGGCGGAAGGACAGCGTCACGAAGGTCTGGCCGGTGGCGAAGGCGATCGCCCCGACCACGATGACCGGAACCGAGGCCAGCAGCACCCCGACGACCACGCCGAGGAATCCCGCGAAGGCGAGGAGGCGCCAGCGCAGCCGCGCCTTGTACTGAAGCAGCACCTCGCCCAGCAGCCACAGCGCCACCAGCCCGAACGCGATGTAGAGGACCGTCCAGCCCACGCCCGCCCCCTCCCTCGGCCGCAGCCGCTCGGGGGCGGGTACGGCCGGTCACGACTGCTTGTGCAGTCCGAGTTTCTCGTAGATTTCGAGCGTAGCCGTCGAGTTGTTGAGCGTGATGAAGTGCAGTCCGGGGACACCCTCGGCCAGCAACTCCGCGCAGAACTCCGTTGCGAACTCGATGCCAATGGAGCGTACAGCGGCCGGATCGTCCTTGGCCGCGTGGATGCGCTCTTTGAGCGACTCGGGCACGGTCGCGTTGCTGAGCTGGGAGAACTTCTCCAATTGCTTCACGCTGGTGAGCGGCATCACCTCGGGGATCACCGGAGTCTCACAACCCGCGGCGACCACCCGGTCACGCATCCGGAGATAGTCCTGCGGGCGGAAGAACATCTGGGTGATCGCGTAATCCGCTCCGGCGCGGCACTTGTCGACGAAATGACCGATGTCGGTCTCCCAGTCGGTGGACCGGGGGTGCATTTCGGGGAACGCGGCGACACCGACGCAGAAGTCGCCCGCCTCCTTGATGAGCCGCACGAGGTCGGCGGCGTACTTCACGCCCTGCGGGTGCTCGACCCACTCGCCCATCGGGTCGCCCGGCGGGTCGCCGCGGACCGCGAGGATGTTCCTGATGCCCGCGTCGGCGTACTGGCCGACCATGTTGCGCAGTTCGGCGACCGAGTGGTTGACCGCGGTGAGGTGGGCGACCGGGGTGAGCGTGGAGTCGGCGGCGATCTCCTGGGTGGCCTTGACCGTCCCGGAGCGGGTGGAGCCGCCCGCACCGTAGGTCACCGAGACGAAGCTCGGGCGCACGGCCTCGACCCGGCGCAGCGCGTTCCAGAGGTTCCGCTCGCCCTTCTCGGTCTTGGGCGCCCAGAACTCGAAGGAGTACGAGGTCTTGCCGGACGCGAGCAGGTCACGCACCGTGCGCGCGTGGTCCGTCCTGGTGGAGGGGGTGCCGAGGGCCATAGGGCGAGGTTAACCAGGGGGTGGTCGCTCGCCCAACCGGGGCGAAGGAGTTTGTCTTGTTTTGCCGGACTGTTGTCCACTCCTCGGACGACCGGCGGGAGAATCAGCGGTCCGGGGTGCACGATCTTCTCCGCCGGGGTGCGGAACGTCAGTGCGCGCGGGCCCGGACGCGTCGTGCCAGCGCGGCGGTGGCGGCGGCCGGGTCGTCCGCCCCGGTGATCGCCCGGACGACGACGATCCGGCGGGCTCCGGCGTCCAGCACCTCGTCGAGGTTGTCCGCGTCGATCCCGCCGATGGCGAACCACGGGCGGGGCTGGTCCAGCGACGCGGCGTAGCGCACCAGGCCGAGGCCGGGGGCGTGGCGGCCGGGCTTAGTGGGGGTGGGCCAGCAGGGGCCGGTGCAGAAGTAGTCCACGCCGTCCTGGTCGACGGCGGCGTCGACCTCGGATTCGGCGTGTGTGGAGCGGCCGATCAGCGGGCCGGCGCCGATGACGGCCCGAGCGGCGGGCACCGGCAGGTCGCCCTGCCCGAGGTGCAGCACGTCCGCGCCGACGGCGTGGGCCACGTCCGCGCGGTCGTTGACGGCGAGCAGCTTGCCGTGTCTGCGGCAGGCGTCGGCGAACACCGCGAGGTGGTCCAGCTCCTCGGCGGCCTCCATGCCCTTGTCCCTCAGCTGGACGATGTCGACGCCGGCGGCGAGCACGGCGTCGAGGAAGGCCGGGAGATCCCCCTGGCGCTTGCGGGCGTCCGTGCACAGGTAGAGCCGGGCGTCGGACAGCTGCTCGCGCGGCGTGGACATGGTGAGACTCCCCCGTGGTCGTGGCGGGGTGCGGGCCGCGTCCGGCGGCCCGCTCCCCCCTGTCGGTCGTGCCGGTCAGACGGCGAGCGCCTGGGCCCGGCGCTTCACCTCCGTACCGCGATTCTCGCTCAGGGCCTGCGCGGGGGTGCCGGGCAGGGTCGGGTCGGGGGTGAAGAGCCACTCCAGCATCTCTTCGTCGGTGAAGCCGTCGTCCCTCAGGAGGGTCAGGGTGCCGGACAGGCCCTTGACCACCTTGGTGCCGTCGATGAAGGCGGCGGGCACCTGGAGCGTCCGGTTCTCACCGCGGCGTACGGCGATGAGCTGGCCCTCCTTGACCAGCTGCCGCACACGCGTCACCTCGACATCGAGCATCTCCGCGATGTCGGGAAGGTGGAGCCAGGCGGGGACGAGAGCATCGGTCTTTGCGTCAATCTCGGTCACAGGGACAAGCGTGCCACCTGGGACTGACAGCCGGTACCCGGGCCCGGCCGTACGGGGCGGGGCCCGGCCCGGTACGGGGTGGTCACAGGGCGGCGGACTTGAGCGGCACGGCGGGGTCGGCGGCCCGCTCCGGGTCGAGCGCGGCTCCCGACTGGATGAGCCTGCGGCCCTGGGCGAGGTCGCGCGGGCGGCCCACGGCGAGCACCGCGACCAGCGCGCCCTCGCGCAGCCAGCACACCGACCAGGCGGCGTCGTCCCCGTCGCCGCGCCACAGCAGGGTGTCGGCGTCCGTGTGGTGGCCCGCGTACTGCACGAAGCGGCCGAACTGCTCGGACCAGAAGTACGGGACGGGGTCGTGGACGGGCATCGGTTCGCCGGTCCCGGCGGCGAGGATCGCGGCGGCCACGGTGCGCGGGCCCTGGAGGGCGTTGTCCCAGTGGTGGACCAGCAGGCGGGTCCCGTAGCGGGCGGAGGGGAAGGAGGCGCAGTCGCCGACCGCGTAGACATCGGGCAGCGAGGTGCGCAGCGCGCTGTCGGCGAGGACCGAGCCGTCCGGGCCGAGCGCGACCCCGGACCCGGCGAGCCACCCGGTGGCGGGGCGGGCGCCGATGCCGACGACCACGGCCCCGGCGGGCAGGGTCCGGCCGTCGGCGAGGACCACGGCCCCCTCCTCGACACGGTTCACCCGGACGCCGGTGAGGAGTTCGGCGCCGCTCTGGGCGTACCAGTGGGCCATGGGCGCGGCCACCTCGGCGGGCAGGGCGCCCGCGAGCGGGCGGGCGGCGGCCTCGACGACGGTGACCGCGCACCCCGCGGCGCGGGCGGCGGTGGCGAACTCCGCGCCGATCCAGCCCGCCCCGACGACGACCACGTCGTCCTGCCGGTCCAGGACGGGCCGCAGCCGGGCGGCGTCGTCGAGGGTGCGCAGCAGATGGACACCGGGCACGCCGTCGGCGCCGGGCAGGGTGACGGGCTCCGCGCCGGTCGCGAGGACCAGGACGTCGTAGGGGACGGGGCCCCGCGCGGTGTCCAGGACGCGGTCGGCGGCGCGCAGGGCGGTGACCTCCAGGCCGAGGCGCAGGGTGATGTCCAGGGCCGCGAAGTCGATGTCGAAGGCGGAGTCCCCGGCCTCGCCGAGCAGCACCGCCTTGGACAGCGGCGGGCGGTCGTAGGGCTGGTGGGGCTCGGCGCCGATCAGGGTGACGGGTCCGGTGAAGCCCGCCTCCCGCAGGGCCACGGCGCTCTGGACGCCCGCCATGCCCGCTCCGACGATCACCACGTCGCGGGCCGGGCTCTTCTCCGTCTGCTGCTCGCTCACCCGTCCACCTTAATCACCTGACATACCGTCAGGAATGGGTCTCCTCCACCACGCTCGTCCCGCTGCCCTCCTGGGACTCCCACGCCCAGCGCTCCTCCAGCCGCACCCGGCCGTCCGGCAGACCGACGACGGTGGAGACGCAGTGCCCGGACGAGGTCGTCCCGTCCCGCGTGAGCTGGACGTAACGGAAGTCGAGCACGTCGCCCTCGCGGGTGCCGACGAGGTGGCCGCGTTCCACGTCGCCGCCCGCGTACTCGGCCCAGATCCGGCCCTCCCGCTCGTGGTACGAGAAGCGGGTGCGGGTGCCGACCTGGCCCGGGGTCTGGTCGGCGACGGGGGAGAGGACGAGTCCGTCGAGCGAACGGGCCATGACGGCTGCTCCCCTACTGGGCTGTGGGCGGGTGGGTCTAGGCTGCACGGTAGAACACTCGCGGGAGCCCGGACGCACCGGGCTGAGAGGGAGGCTGGACGGCCTCCGACCGTACGAACCTGCTCCGGGTCATGCCGGCGAAGGGAGGGGCTGGAGACGTATGCCTGCCATCAGCGGCGCCTCACGCGCCCCGGGGAGAGCCCCGGGGTCCGACGTCCTCGTCATCGGGGGCGGCGTCATCGGCCTGGTCACCGCCTGGCGGGCCGCCCAGCGCGGGGCGGCCGTCACCGTGGCCGACCCCGAGCCGGGCGGCGGGGCCGCCCAGGTCGCGGCGGGCATGCTCGCCGCCGTCACCGAGCTGCACTACGGCGAGGAGACGCTGCTCGGCCTCAACCTCGCCTCCGCCGCCCGCTTCCCGGCGTTCGTGGCCGAGCTGGAGGAGGCGAGCGGCCGGGACACCGGGTTCCGGGCCTGCGGCACCCTCGCCGTCGCGCTGGACGCCGACGACCGGGCGCATCTGCGCGAGCTGCACGCCCTCCAGGAGCGCGCGGGCCTGGAGTCGGTCTGGCTGAACGGCCGGGAGTGCCGCCGTCTGGAGCCGATGCTCGCCCCCGGCGTCCGAGGCGGACTGCGGGTCGACGGCGACCACCAGGTGGACCCCCGCCGTCTGTCCGCGGCCCTGCTGACCGCGTGCGAACGGGCCGGGGTGGTCTTCCGCCGGGCGACCGCCGAGCGGCTCACGGTGTCCGGCGGCCGGGCCGCCGGGGCCGCGCTCGGCGACGACACAGACTGCGCGGCCGATCAGGTGGTGCTCGCAGCGGGCAGCCTCAGCGGCCGCCTCGCGGGGCTCCCGCCGGACGTCGTGCCGCCGGTCCGCCCGGTCAAGGGCCAGGTGCTCCGGCTCACCGTGCCCCCGGCGTACGCCCCCTTCCTCAGCCGCACCGTGCGCGCCGTGGTCCGCGGTGGTCACCTCTACCTCGTCCCCCGCGAGAACGGCGAGCTGGTCGTCGGCGCCACCAGCGAGGAGATGGGCTGGGACACCACGGTGACCGCGGGCGGGGTGTACGAACTGCTGCGCGACGCCCACGAGCTGGTCCCCGGGATCACCGAGCTGCCGCTCACCGAGACCCGGGCCGGTCTGCGCCCCGCCTCCCCCGACAACGCGCCGCTCCTCGGCCCCACCGCCCTGCCCGGTCTCCTGCTCGCCACCGGCCACCACCGCAACGGCGTCCTGCTGACCCCTCTCACCGGCGACGCCCTGGCCGAGGCCCTGGCCACCGGCGAGCTGCCCGAGGTGGCCCGCCCCTTCACCCCCGGCCGCTTCGAGCCCACCGCCCCCGCACCCCAGGAGCAGCCCGTATGACCCCGCAGTCCACCGGACCGGAATCCACCGCCGCCACCGTTTCCGTATCGGTGAACGGCGAGGCGCGCGCCGTCCCCGCCGGGACCGCCCTGGACACCCTCGTCGCCACCCTGACCCCGGCCCGCTCCGGGGTCGCCGCCGCCGTCAACGAGAGCGTGATCCCGCGCGGCGAGTGGGCAACGACCCCGCTCGGCGAGGGCGACCGTGTCGAAGTGCTCACCGCCGTGCAGGGAGGCTGACCATGTCCGACGACGTCTTCACGCTGGGACCGGCCACCTTCGGCTCCCGGCTCATCATGGGCACCGGCGGGGCGCCCAGCCTGGAGGTGCTGGAGCGTTCGCTGATCGCCTCGGGGACCGAGCTGACCACGGTCGCGATGCGGCGGCTCGACCCGACCGTGCAGGGGTCGGTCCTCTCGGTGCTGGAGCGGCTCTCCATCCGGGTCCTGCCGAACACGGCGGGCTGCTTCACCGCGGGCGAGGCGGTCCTGACCGCCCGGCTGGCCCGGGAGGCGCTGGGCACCGACTGGGTGAAGCTGGAGGTGGTGGCCGACGAGCGGACCCTGCTGCCCGACCCCGTCGAACTGCTGGACGCGGCGGAGATCCTGGTCGACGACGGGTTCACCGTGCTGCCCTACACCAACGACGACCCTGTGCTGGCACGGAAGCTGGAGGACGTGGGGTGCGCGGCGGTCATGCCGCTGGGCTCCCCCATCGGCTCCGGGCTCGGCATCCGCAACCCGCACAACTTCGCGCTGATCATCGAGCGGGCCGGGGTGCCGGTGATCCTCGACGCCGGGGCCGGGACGGCCTCGGACGCGGCGCAGGCGATGGAGCTGGGCTGCGCGGCGGTGATGCTGGCCTCGGCGGTGACCCGGGCGCAGGAGCCGGAGCTGATGGCAGGTGCGATGCGTCACGCGGTGGAGGGCGGCCGGCTCGCGTACCGGGCGGGGCGGATTCCGCGCCGCCACTTCGCCGAGCCCTCCTCACCGCGGGCCGGGCGGGCGGTCCTGGATCCGGAGCGCCCGGCGTTCTGAGGCCTCCCCCGCCCCCAGCTGGGACGTGTACCTGTCACGGATCGGCTCCAGAACGGCACCGGGAGTGCCCCGGCCCGCCCGCGCTGCCGGGGGCGGCTCGTAGAATCTCCAGGTGGACACGACCCTCCAAGACCCTCTCGTCGGGCAGCTGCTCGACGGCCGGTATCGCATAGAGGCGCGCATCGCCGTCGGCGGGATGGCCACGGTCTACCGGGCCGTGGACACCCGTCTGGACCGGGTGCTCGCCGTCAAGGTGATGCACCCGGCGCTCGCCGTCGACGTCTCGTTCGTCGAGCGCTTCATCCGCGAGGCCAAGTCGGTGGCCCGCCTGGCCCACCCCAACGTCGTCGCGGTCTTCGACCAGGGCGCCCAGGGCGCGTACGTCTATCTCGCGATGGAGTACGTCGCGGGCTGCACCCTGCGCGATGTGCTGCGCGAGCGCGGGGCGCTCAAGCCCCGGGCGGCCCTGGACATCCTGGAGCCGGTCCTCGCGGCGCTCGGCGCCGCGCACCGGGCGGGTTTCGTGCACCGCGACATGAAGCCGGAGAACGTCCTGATAGGGGACGACGGGCGGGTCAAGGTCGCCGACTTCGGCCTGGTCAGGGCGGTCGGCACGGCCACGGAAACCACCGGTTCGCTGCTGGGCACGGTGTCGTATCTGGCACCCGAGCAGATCGAGCACGGCTCGGCCGACACCCGCAGCGACGTGTACGCCTGCGGGGTCCTGCTGTACGAGATGCTGACCGGCGCCAAGCCGCACACCGGTGAGAACGCCGCCCAGGTGATCTACCAGCACCTCAACTCCGACGTCCCGGCCCCCTCGGCGGCCGTGCCGGGGCTCCCGGTGGCGCTGGACTCCCTGGTGGCGAGCGCGACCGCCCGCACCCCCGAGGTGCGCCCGCACGACGCGGTGCTGCTGCTGGCCGAAGCCCGGGAGGCCCGTGCCGCGCTGACCGAGGCCGAGCTGGACGCCCTGCCGCCGCGGGCGCTGTCGGAGGCGCACGACGGCGCGGACGACCGTACGAGCGTGATCGCGCGGGCCCTCCCGGCGGAGGGGCCCGGCGAGGACGGCGGAGTGCACCGCACCAGCCGCCTCCAGATGCCGCCCGCGGAGCCCGCGCGGCGGCGCGGGCCGCGCCGCCGCGGGCCGTTCGCCGGTCCGCACCGCAGACTGATCACCGTGCTCACCGCGGTGCTGCTCACCCTGGGCGTCGGGGCGGGCGTCTGGTACATCAGCTCCGGGCAGTTCACCCAGGTCCCCTCGCTGCTCGGGCAGACCCAGCAGGCCGCCGAGCAGCGGATCACGGACGCCGGGCTCGGGCTGAAGGGCGTGGAGCGGGTCTTCAGCGACACGGTCGAACGGGGCGAGGTCGTCAGCAGCGACCCCGCCCCGGGCGACCGCATCCGGGGCAACGGCTCGGTCCAGCTGGTCGTCTCGCGCGGCCCGGAGATCGTGCGGGTCCCCGATGTGGCGGGCGGCTCCCTCGCCGACGCCCGGCGCTCGCTGAAGGAGGTGGGCCTGGCCCCGGGCATGGTGACCCGGGAGTTCAGCGAGGACGTCGCGCGGGGCGAGGTGATCCGCACGGACCCGCGCGCGGGCACCGACCGGCGCCCCGACACGGCGGTGGCGCTCGTCGTCAGCAAGGGCAGCCCCGTCGACGTCCCGGACGTCACCGGGCTCTCCGCCCGGGAGGCCACCGCCGAGCTGGCGGCCGAGGGGCTGAAGGCCGAGGTGCTGCCCGGCCGGGTCCACTCCCCCGAGGACGCGGGGAACGTCGCCGAGCAGTCCCCCGGCAAGGGCGCCGAGGCCGCCGAGGGCGACACGGTCGAGCTGACCGTCTCCCAGGGCCCCCGGATGCTGGACGTCCCCGACGTCACCGGACGGGACGTCGGCGCGGCGCGGTCCGCCCTGGAGGAGGCGGGGTTCGCGGTCAAGGTCGAGCGGCCGTTCCTCTCCTTCAGCGACACCATCGCCCGCCAGTCCGTGCAGGGCGGCGAACAGGCCCCCGAGGGCTCCACCATCACGATCAGGACCAAGGGGCTGTAGAGCGGTATGCGCAATCCGGTGGGCGGACACGTCCCGGTGGCGGGCGGCCTGGCGAAGACCGGCCTGGAGTACGCCCGGGAGCTGGCGGCGGAGACCGTGCAGGTCTTCGTGGCCAACCCGCGCGGCTGGGCGACACCGGCCGGGAACCCGGTCCAGGACGAGCTGTTCCGGGCCGCGTGCGCGGCGGGCTCCGTCCCGGCGTACGTGCACGCCCCGTATCTGATCAACTTCGGCTCGCACACCGAGGCCACCGTCGACCGGTCCGTGGAGTCGCTGCGCCACTCGCTGCGCCGGGCCCGGGAGATCGGTGCGCGGGGGGTGGTGGTGCACACCGGCTCGGCGACCGGCGGGCGGCCGCGCGCCGAGGCACTGGCCCAGGTGCGGGAGCGGATGCGGCCGCTGCTGGACGAGCTGACCCGGGACGGCGACCCGGACCTGCTGCTGGAGTCGACCGCGGGCCAGGGCTCCTCGCTCTGCTCGCGGACCTGGGACTTCGGGCCCTACTTCGAGGCTCTGGACTCCCACCCGAAGCTGGGGATCTGCCTGGACACCTGTCACATCTTCGCCGCCGGCCACGACCTGACCGGCCCGGCCGGGATGCGGCAGACGCTGGACCTGCTGGTGGGGACGGTCGGCGAGGGGCGGCTGAAGCTGATCCACGCCAACGACTCCAAGGACGTGGTGGGCGCCCACAAGGACCGGCACGAGAACATCGGCGCCGGGCACATCGGGGCGGAGCCCTTCCGGGAGCTGTTCGCGCACCCGGCGACCCAGGGCGTGCCCCTGGTCATCGAGACGCCCGGCGGCAAGGAGGGGCACGCGGCGGATGTGGCCCGCCTGAAGGAGCTGCGGGAGAGCTTCCGGGACGACAGATCCTAGGACCGGTCGTCGAACCACCGTCGTCGCCCGGAGCGCCCCCCCTAGAGCTTCCGGGACGACGCCCCCTAGAGCTCCGGGCCGTCGCCGGGTCCCTCCTGGTAGGAGTAGCGCTGCTCGCGCCAGGGGTCGCCGATGTTGTGGTATCCCCGCTCCTCCCAGAATCCGCGCCGGTCCGCCGTCATGTACTCGATGCCCCGGACCCACTTCGGGCCCTTCCAGGCGTAGAGGTGCGGGACGACCAGGCGCATCGGGAAGCCGTGCTCGGCGGTCAGCAGCTCGCCGTCCTTGTGGGTGGCGAAGAGGGTGCGCTCGGAGGCGAAGTCCGCCAGCCGGAGGTTCGAGGAGAAGCCGTACTCGGCCCACACCATCACATGGGTGACGCCGGGTGCGGGCGGTGCCAGGTCGAGGACCGTACGGGCGAGGACGCCGCCCCATTCGGCGCCGAGCATGCTGAACTTCGTCACGCAGTGCAGGTCGGCGACGACCGAGGAGAACGGCAGAGCGGTGAAGTCCTGGTGGTTCCAGCAGTGCTTGTCGCCGTCGGCGGTGGCCCCGAAGACCCGGAACTCCCACCGGTCGGGCTTGAACCTGGGGACGGGCCCGTAGTGGGTGACCGGCCATCCGCGCTGCAGTCGCTGTCCTGGTGGAAGCTCCGACTGTTCCGCCGCGCGACTCTCCCGGTTCTCCGGCTGACCCATGTCTCCATGGTGACAGACAGGCCGTGGTGGTCATGACCAGGACGGACCCCCACCAGGGCAACTCGTACTAAGCATGCACTTACTGGACGGCCGCTGGGCGCGGTGCGAGGATCTGGCCAACTTGCCAGATCGATCACCGGTTGGAAGGAGCCTCTGCCATGCAGGGCGACCCCGAGGTCCTTGAATTTCTCAATGAGCAGCTGACCGCCGAACTGACTGCGATCAACCAGTACTTCCTGCACGCGAAGATGCAGGAGAACTTCGGCTGGACGAAGCTCGCCAAGTACACCCGGGCCGAGTCCTTCGACGAGATGAAGCACGCCGAGATCCTCACCGACCGCATCCTGTTCCTGGACGGACTGCCCAACTACCAGCGGCTGTTCCACGTCCGGGTGGGCCAGACGGTCACCGAGATGTTCCAGGCGGACCGCCAGGTCGAGGTGGAGGCGATCGACCGGCTCCGGCGCGGTATCGAGGTGATGCGCGCCAAGGGCGACATCACGTCCGCCAACATCTTCGAGTCGATCCTCGAGGACGAGGAGCACCACATCGACTATCTCGACACCCAGCTGGAGCTGGTGGAGAAGCTCGGTGAGCCCCTCTACATCGCCCAGCTGATCGAGCAGCCGGAGAGCTGAACCGCTCAGGCGGCGTCGGTGAGGCGCACGTCCCCGATCACGGCGACGGCCGCGCCGACCGGGGCCGCGACGGGTGCGGTGCCCGGGTGCGCGACGGCGACGACGGGCTCCTGCCGCTGTTCGCGCAGGTCGCGGCGCGGGCAGTCGCCGCGACCCAGCAGGGCCTGGATGCGGCGCACACAGCCGCCGCAGTCCGTCCCGGCCTTGCAGGCGGAGGCGATCTGGCGGGGGGTGCAGGCGCCGGCGTCCGCATGCTTCTTGACCTGGGCCTCGGTGATGCCGAAGCAGGAGCAGACGTACATGCGGGTCACCTCCCTACGGGTCGGTCTCTGGCGCCGCCCCGCTCTCAGTCGGTGAGGCTAACCTAACCTTACCCGTCCGGCGAGACGGGGAAAAGCCCGGATACGGACTGTGGGGCACGGATCACATGGATCCGTGCCCCACAGGTGCGTCCGGCGGACGGCTACTGGTCGCGGTACATCTCGGCGACCAGGAAGGCCAGGTCCAGGGACTGGCTGCGGTTGAGCCGGGGGTCGCAGGCCGTCTCGTAGCGCTGGTGGAGGTCGTCCACGAAGATCTCGTGGCCGCCGCCCACGCATTCGGTGACGTCGTCGCCGGTCAGCTCCACGTGAATGCCGCCCGGGTGGGTGCCGAGGCCCTTGTGGACCTCGAAGAAGCCCTTGACCTCGTCCAGGACGTCGTCGAAGCGGCGCGTCTTGTGGCCGGACGCCGCCTCGAAGGTGTTGCCGTGCATCGGGTCGGTCACCCAGGCGACGGTCGCTCCGGAGGCGGTGACCTTCTCGACCAGCGCGGGGAGCTTGTCGCGGACCTTGTCGGCGCCCATGCGGACGATGAAGGTCAGCCGGCCCGGCTCGCGCTCGGGGTCCAGGCGCTCGACGTAGCCGAGGGCCTCGTCGACGGTGGTCGTCGGGCCGAGCTTGATCCCGATCGGGTTGCGGATCCTCGAGGCGAACTCGATGTGCGCGCCGTCCATCTGGCGGGTGCGCTCACCGATCCAGACCATGTGGCCGGAGGTGTCGTACAGCTCGCCGGTGCGCGAGTCCGTACGGGTCAGGGCCGACTCGTAGTCCAGCAGCAGCCCCTCGTGCGAGGCGTAGAACTCGACCGCCTTGAACTCGGCCGGGTCGGTGCCGCAGGCCTTCATGAAGTTCAGCGCGTTGTCGATCTCGCGGGCCAGGGCCTCGTAGCGCTGGCCGGAGGGCGAGGACTTCACGAAGTCCTGGTTCCAGGCGTGGACCTGGCGCAGGTCGGCGTAACCGCCGGTGGTGAAGGCGCGGACCAGGTTCAGCGTGGAGGCGGACGCGTGGTACATCTGCTTCAGCCGCTGCGGGTCCGGGATGCGGGCCTCCTCGGTGAAGGCGAAGCCGTTCACCGAGTCGCCGCGGTAGGTCGGCAGGGTCACGCCGTCGCGGGTCTCGGTCCCCTTGGAGCGGGGCTTGGAGTACTGCCCGGCGATGCGGCCGACCTTCACCACCGGCACGGAGGCCGCGTAGGTCAGGACGGCGCTCATCTGGAGCAGCGTCTTCAGCTTGGCCCGGATGTGCTCGGCGGACACGGCGTCGAAGGCCTCGGCGCAGTCGCCGCCCTGCAACAGGAACGCCTCGCCCTGGGCGACGGCTCCCAGGCGGGCGCGCAGCTGGTCGCATTCGCCCGCGAAGACGAGCGGCGGATACGACGCGAGGTCCGCGAGCACATCGCGCAGGGCCTCGGAGTCGGGGTACTCGGGCTGCTGCGCCGCGGGAAGGTCTCGCCAGGTGTTGCCACCGGCGGCGGAGGTATTGGCGTTCACGGTCACGGAGACAACATTAAGGGGTCCCGGGGGCCGTCCATTCGAACGCTCAAAAGATGAGACGTGAACCTCACCCGCTGCGGCGGTGATCCGGCGTCCGCCGGGGCCGGTCGACGCGGCGGTTCCGTATCCCGGTCCAGTGGCTGACCGGCGAGGCCGCCGGTGGCGGGCCGAGCGGGGTCAGGTCCTGGGGACGAGGACGTTCTCGCTGGGGCGGCGGGCCAGGTAGTCGGTGACGTTCCGGACCGTCGCGTCGATGATCTGGCCCACCGCGTCCTCGGTGTAGTACGCCTGGTGGGAGGTGACGATGACGTTGGGGAAGGTCACCAGCCGGGCCAGGGTGTCGTCGTCGATGCCCTCCAGGGACTTGTCCAGGAAGAACAGCCCGGCCTCCGCCTCGTACACGTCGAGACCGACGCCGAGGAAGCGGCCCGCGCGCAGTTCGGTGACCAGGGCGGCGGTGTCGATGAGGCCGCCGCGGCTGGAGTTCACGAGGATCGCGTCGTCCTTCATCGTCCGCAGGGCGGCCTCGTCGATGATGTGCTGGGTGCTGGGCAGCAGGGGGACGTGCAGGCTGATCAGGTCGGCTTCCGCGAAGAGCCGTTCCTTGCGGACGTACTCCATGCCCAGCTCGACGCAGGCCGGGTTCTCCACGACGTCCCAGCCGAGCGGCTTCATGCCGAAGCCGTGGGCGATCCGGGTGAACGCCTCGCCGATCCTGCCCGTGCCGACCACCCCGACGGTCCGGCCGTGCATGTCCCGGCCCAGGAGCCCGTCGAGGCGGAAGTCGAAGTCCCGGGTGCGGCTCGCGGCGCGGATGACGCGGCGGTTGACGGCCATCGCCAGGGTCCAGGCGAACTCGGCGACGGAGTACGGGGAGTAGGAGGAGACCCGGGCGACGCGCAGGGCCAGGCGTTCGGCGACGTCCAGGTCGATGTTGTTGAAGCCGGTGGAGCGCTGGGCGATCATCTGCGTGCCGCCCGCGGCGAGGGTCTGGAGGACCTTGCCGCCGAGGTCGGCGTTGACGCTGGTGGAGATGATCTCGTAGCCCGCCGCGATCGGGGCGGTGTCACGGTTCAGGAAGACGTCCAGACAGCGGACCTCGTGCAGCCCCTGGAAGGCCTTCTCGATCAGGGGCTTCTCGTCGGACTGGACACCGAAGGCGAGGATTTCCACGGGTTCTCCCGATCTGGGGCCGGACGCGGGGCGGGGCCGTCCACGCGGGACAAGGCCGTACATGCCGGAATATACGGCCCCGCCCCGTGGCCCGCGCGGGCCGAAAGCCCCGGCCGGCGGGTCCGGGCGGTCCTCTTCCGCCCGGAGCGCGGGGGTCCCGGGGCGCCGGGGTGCCGGGGGCGCCGAGGTGCCGGTCAGACGTCGTCGAGACCGCGCTCGATGGCGTACCGCACCAGCTCCACCCGGTTGTGGAGCTGGAGCTTGCCGAGGGTGTTCTGCACGTGGTTCTGCACGGTGCGGTGCGAGATCACCAGACGTTCGGCGATCTGCTTGTACGAGAGCCCCTTGGCGACCAGGCGCAGCACCTCGGTCTCCCGGTCGGTGAGCTGCGGGGCCTTGGGCTCGTTCGACGCGGCGGGGGCCGGGTCGGAGGCGAGCCTGCGGTACTCGCCGAGGACCAGGCCCGCGAGGCCGGGGGTGAAGACCGGGTTGCCCTCGGCGGTGGAGCGGACGGCGTCGACCAGCTCCTGGGTGGAGGCGGACTTCAGCAGATAGCCGGTGGCGCCGGACTTCACCGCCTCCAGGACGTCGGCGTGCTCGCCGCTCGCGGACAGGACCAGGACGCGCAGGCCCGGGAGGGAGCCGACCAGCTCCTTGCAGACCTGGACACCGGGCATGCCGGGGAGGTTGAGGTCGAGGACCAGGACGTCCGGCCGGGCGGCCCCGGCCCGGCGGACCGCCCCCGGACCGTCCCCGGCGGTCGCGACGACCTCGAAACCGGCCTCGGCGAGATCGCGGGCGACCGCGTCGCGCCACATCGGGTGGTCGTCCACGACCATGATCCGGATGGGCCGGTCCGGGCCCTCCCGCCCCTCGTCCTCGGGTGTGTTCTGTGTACTCATCGGGCCGATCCTGCCTTCCCCCGGGAAACCCTCGGTGCTTTGGGAACCTTCAACTCGACCTCGGTGCCCTGTCCGGGGACCGAGATCAGCTCTGCCGTGCCGCCCAGCTCGCGCAACCGCCCGCGGATGGACAGCGCGACGCCGAGCCGCCCCTCCCCCTCCGCCTGGGCGAGCCGCCCCTCCGGGATGCCGGGCCCGTCGTCGCGGACGGTGACGATCACCTCGTCCGGCTCGTCCTCGACCAGGATCCACGCCTGCGCCCCCTCCCCCGCGTGCACCCGGACGTTGTCCAGGGCGGCGCCCACGGCGGCGGCCAGCTCACGGGCGGCCTCGGCGGGCAGCAGCACCGGGGCGCCCGGTTCCGCGAAGCTGGTGCGGGAACCCGCGTGGGGCGCGAGGAGCGCCCGCAGGTCGCAGGGGGTGCCGTCGTCCCCGGCGGGGTCCGTCTCGTCGACGTCGACGGTGCGGACGACGGCCCCGTCGGCGGCGTCCTCGGAGACCCGGGTGGTCGGGACCAGGCCGCTGGAGACCAGGGTGCGCAGGGCGACCTCCTGCTCCCCGGCGAGCCGCCCCAGCTCGGCCGCCTCGCCGCCGATCGCGGTGCCCCGGCGCTGGACCATGGCGAGGACCTGGAGGACGCTGTCGTGGATGTCGCGGGCCAGGCGCTCGCGTTCGCGGGTGGCCGCCTCGATCTCCAGGGCGCGGGCCAGGGTGCGTTCACTGGCGCGGGCCACCTCGACGACGTACCCGATGGCGATGGAGGCGACCCAGACCAGCAGGACGTTGTGGAAGGTGTCCCGGCTGGGCTCGCCGCGCTGGACGATGTTGGCGACGGCGACGAACGTGGAGGCGAAGGCCGCCCACCGCCAGCCGCCCTTGACGGCGAAGGCGAGGACCGCGCCCGCCGTCCAGATCGAGGGGAGCGTGGGGCCGTCGAACGTCTGGGAGTGGACGTCGGCGACCGGGGTGAGCAGGATGCCGGTCAGCGCGACGGCGAGGTCGGCGCCGAGGAAACGCTTGGTGCAGGCGGCCGCCGAGCGGACCTTGGGCAGGGTGGCGAGCGTCCAGACGCAGAGGAACGCCAGATAGGCCACGGCCACCCAGGGCCGCTCGAACCGGTCCCGGCCGAGGTGGTCCTTGCCGAAGACCGCGAGCAGCACGGCGTAGATCATCGTCAGGACGCGGTAGCCGGTCAGGGCACGCCACAGCGGCAGCTCGACCGACATCCGTACGACCCGCTCACGCCTGGCCATGACCCACCCCCCGGACCGTGTACGACGCGGTGACGCGCCGGACCGTTCCCTATCCGTTCTCCTCGCGCGCGGCGGCCTGCTTCCGCTCGCGCCTGGCCTCCTCCGCCCTGGCCTTCGCCTCCTCGGCGAGCTGGCGCTTGGCGGCGGTGGCGTAGACGTCCACGTACTCCTGGCCGGAGAGCTTCATGATCTCGTACATGACCTCGTCGGTCACCGAGCGCAGGATGAAGCGGTCACCGTCCATGCCCTGGTAGCGGCTGAAGTCCAGCGGCCGGCCGATCCTGATGCCGGGCCGCATCAGCTTGGGCATCACCTGGCCGGGTGGCTGGATCTTCTCGGTGTCGATCATCGCGACCGGGATGACGGGGGCGCCGGTGGCCAGCGCCACCCGGGCCAGACCGCCGGGCTTGCCGCGGTAGAGGCGGCCGTCGGGCGAGCGGGTGCCTTCGGGGTAGATCCCGAAGAGGCCGCCGCTCTCGACGACCTGGATGCCCGCCCTGATCGCCGCCTCACCGGCGCCGCGGGCTCCGGAGCGATCGACGGGGAGCTGCCCGACGCCCTTGAAGAAGGCGGCGGTGAGCTTGCCCTTCACCCCGGGCGAGGTGAAGTACTCGGCCTTGGCGATGAAGGTGACCTTGCGGTCCAGCACGGCCGGGAGGAAGAACGAGTCGGAGAACGACAGGTGGTTGCTCGCGAGGATCGCCGGCCCCCGCTCGGGGATGTTCTCCAGACCCTCCACCCACGGCCGGAAGGCGACCTTCAGGGATCCGCCGATGGAGAACTTCATTGCGCCGTAGATCAACTGTTCTGCCTCCTGTGTGCTGTGGCTCAGACCTTATCCCGGGGGCGTGCGCGGGCCCGTGACGGCCCTGGTCGGTGTCGGTCCGGTCGCGTACGGTGAAGTCATCCGCAAGCACTCCCCCACGGTGCGCGCCCGCCCCCGCCCGTCCCACGAACAGGAGACCCTGGTGCCGGTCCTCCCTGGAGCCGAGCCGTTCCGCCACGAGGGCGGAGAGACCGGCGTCCTGCTCTGTCATGGCTTCACCGGGTCACCGCAGTCGCTGCGCCCCTGGGCCGACTACCTCGCCGAGCGCGGGCTGACCGTCTCGCTGCCCCTGCTGCCCGGCCACGGGACCCGCTGGGAGGACATGGCGGTCACCGGCTGGCAGGACTGGTACGCGGAGGTCGACCGGGAGCTGTGGGCGCTGCGGGAGAAGTGCGAGCGGGTCTTCGTCTTCGGGCTCTCCATGGGCGGTGCGCTGTCCCTGCGGCTCGCGGCCAGGCACGGGGACGCGGTCAGCGGCCTGGTGCTGGTCAACCCGGCCAACAAGGTGCACGGTCTCTCCGCGTACGCGCTGCCGGTCGCCCGCCATCTGGTGCGGACGACGAAGGGCGTCGCCGACGACATCGCGCTGCCGGGCGCGCACGAGGTGGGCTACGACAGGGTGCCGCTGCACGCCGCCCACTCGGTGCGCCGGTTCTTCCGGCTGGTCGACGGCGAGCTGCCCCAGGTGACCCAGCCGGTGGTCCTGCTGCACAGCCCGCGGGACCATGTCGTGCCGCCAGCGGACAGCGCCCGCATCCTCAGCCGGATCTCCTCCACGGACGTCCGGGAGATCCTGCTGGAACAGAGCTACCACGTCGCGACGTTGGACCATGACGCGGAGCGGATCTTCGATGAGAGCTACCGGTTCATCGGCCGTCTCGCACCGAGCGTCGGGAAGAAGGGGAGCACGTCCGGTGGCTGAGCACGACGCGGAACGCCCAGGCGGCGACGAGGAGCGCGAACCGCGCCCCACCGAGCCCGCGGCCGTCCCCGAGGGGACGAAACCGCCGGCGGCGGAGGGAGCGGAGCAGGAGCGGGCGATCGACGAGGACGCGGCCTGGGCGGCGATCGTCGCGGGGTACGGGGAGGAGCCGCCGGACCCGCCGGGCGCCAAGCCGTTCAAGTCGGTGGACGATCTGGCGCTGCTGGAGGACGACCAGCGCAACGAGGTGGGTCCGCGGGACGGGGCGGCCGGGGATCTGGACAAGGGGGCCGCGAAGAAGCCCCCGAAGCCGCCGGAGAAGAAGCCGCTCGGCAGCTCCGTGGTCTTCGCGCCCGGGGTGGCCGGCCCCCGCGACTACGAGCTGCCCGAGTCCAAGGACGACGGTATCGACCAGCCGGACGACGGGGACGAGGGCCACTTCGTGCCCCCGGAGCCGCCGCCGCTGCCGGAGGCCGACGTCACGGCGAAGTTCGCCTGGCTGGCGGTGATCGGCGGTCCGGTGCTGATGCTGATCGCGGTGCTGCTGCGGTGGGAGATGACGTGGTGGCTCACCACGCTCTGCGTCGGCGGCTTCCTCGGCGGCTTCGCCACCCTGGTGGCCCGGATGCCGCACGACGACGATGACGACACCTACGGCGACCCGGGGCGCGGCGCGGTGGTGTAGTCACCTCCCGGCGGGCACCCTGAGGGCGGCCAGGACCGGCAGGTGGTCGGTGGCGGCCCGCAGGTCGCTCTCGCTCACCCCGGGCAGCCCGGCGGGGACGCCGCAGCCGAGGACCTCGATGCCCGGGGTCGCGAACACCGCGTCGATGCGCTTGCGCGGTCCGTCCGGCGGGAAGGTCAGCTCGCCGCCCCAGGGGGCCACGGCCCGGCAGTCCTGGAGCCGCCCGGCGAGCCGGGTGAACGCCTTCCCGTCCGGTACGTCGTTGAGGTCGCCGCCCGCCACGGCGTGCTCCACCCCCATCGAGGCCAGCTGTTCCAGGAGCAGGTCCGCCTGGGCGAGGCGTTCGTCGCGCTGGAGGCTCAGGTGACAGCTGAGCACCCCGAGGCGGGTCCCGGCGATCCTCACCACGGCGGTGGCGAAGCCTCTGCGGTGCAGGCCGGGGGTGAGCGGCAGCAGGACGTCCTCGGTGTGTTCGACGGCCACCCGCAGCGAGCACAGCAGCAGCGGTCCGGCGGCGGTGGCCCCGCCGCCGAGGACCACCAGGTCGCTGCTCCGGGCGAGGCGGGCGGCGGCCTTGCGCCAGCGGAAGAAGCGCGGGGCTTCCTGGACGAGGACCAGGTCGGGGGCGCAGGCGCGGATGACCCGCGCCAGGGCCGCGGTGTCGTCGTGCAGCGAGCGGACGTTGTAGCTCAGCACTCTGATGACGGCTGAACCGTCCGGCCCGGTACGGGAGTCGGGCAGTGGCGTCAGGACCATGCGGGTCACGATACGACGGACGCCCGCCGCCTCCCCGGAAGGGCGGCGGCGGGCGTCCGTCGCGTCGTGCGGCCTCGCGGCGCGGGTGGCTCAGCCCTGGCGGGCCAGGTCGGCGGCCCCCACCAGCCCTGCCTTGCCGCCGAGTTGGGCGGCGAGCACCTGGGCGTGCGGACGCCACTCGCCGCCGATCAGCCAGCGCCGGAACGACTTGCGGATGGGGTCGAGGACCAGCTCGCCCTCGTCCGACACACCGCCGCCGACGATGAAGGCGGACGGGTCGAACAGCGAGGCCAGGTCCGCCAGCCCGGCCCCGGCCCAGCGGGCCAGCTCCCGGAAGGAGTCGACGGCCACCGGGTCGCCCTGGCGGGCGGCCGCGCTGATGTGCTTGCCCTCGATGCCGTCGACCGAGCCGTCGCCGAGGCCCAGCAGTATGGCGGCGTTCTCCGGGGTGGCGTTGGCGCGCTGCCGTGCGTAGCGCACGAGGGCGCGGCCGGAGGCGTACTGCTCCCAGCAGCCCTGGCTGCCGCAGCCGCAGAGCAGACCGTCCGGGACGACCCGGATGTGGCCGAACTCGGCGGCCACGCCGAAGCGTCCGCGGCGCAGCTTGTTGCCGATGATGATGCCGCCGCCCAGCCCGGTGCCGAGCGTGATGCAGATGACGTCGTCGTGGCCCTGGCCCGCGCCGAAGCGGTACTCGCCCCAGGCCGCGGCGTTGGCGTCGTTCTCGACGACCACGGGCAGGCCGACGCGCTGTTCGACCTTGTCCTTGAGCGGCTCGTGGCGCCAGTTGATGTTCGGTGCGAACAGGACGGTGGCGCGCTTGTCGTCGACGTAGCCCGCGGCGCCGATGCCGACCGCTTCGACGTCGTGCCCCTCGCTCGCTCCGGCGACCGCCGCGCAGATCGCGTCGACGATGCCTTCGGCGGTCGGCGGGGTCGCCACCTTGAACGTCGAGAGGATGCGGCCCTCTTCGTCGACGACTCCCGCCGCGATCTTCGTGCCGCCGATGTCGACGCCGATGGTGAGTCCCATGAATCCCTCAGTTCCGGTCGAGCCCGCTAGGGCCTGTCGTCAGACTGCCGTCGTCGCCCGGAGGGCGGCCGCGCGGCGTCTGGTGCGTGCGATCGCAAGGCGCCGGAATGGTCTGGTAGCGGAGCTACCAGGGCATTGCGGCAACGCGACGAGCGTGCGTGTCAGGCGTCGCGCGGCAGGCGGCAGTCTGGCGACAGGCCCTGGGGGCAACCGTACCCGAGGCGGCGGGCGGGGCCCCCGGAGCCGTCAGTCCAGGTCGATGCGTTCGGTGCCGGAAGGTCCGTCGTCGCGCGGGTCGGAGGGGTCCTCGGCGGCCTTCCTGCTGGGGCCCGCGGTGCCGGAGGCGCCCTCGGTGGTGCGGGTCCAGCGGCTCTCCTGGCCCTCGACGGCGGAGCGGTAGGCGGCCAGCAGCTCGCTGCCCGCGGCGGCGAGGTGGTCGAAGACCTGCGGGTTGCGCTCGATGACCGGCTCCACGGCGGAGCGCGCCTGCCGGATGGCCTGCTGGACCGCGCCCTGGGCGGCGCCGCCCAGCAGCGGGGTCTGGAGCGAGGAGACCTTGTCGGCGACGGCGTCGACCAGCTTGCGCAGCTCGTCGGCGGCGGAGCCGGGCGGCGGGCCGTACTGGGCGCGGCGGCGGGCCCGCTCCTCGGCGAGGTCCTCGGCGCAGGCGTCGGCCCACGCGTCGCCGTCGGCGGGACGGTCGGTGGCTTCACTCATGGCGGGCTCCTGCGGCGCGGGGCGGCCGGTGGTCGGCCTGCGGTTCACGTACCTCCGACGTTACCCGAACGGCCGCACCGCGTTCAGGGAGTACGGGGCCACAGGGCCGGGTCGGGGGTGAACCGGACCCGCAGCGTCCCCCCGGTCAGGGCGGCCCCGGCGACGGTGCAGCGGCGCAGCGCGGAGCCGAGCCGTACGGCGCGGTGGAACGGGCCGACGGTCAGGAGGAGTTCGTCGCCCCGGCGGACCAGGCGCAGGTCCTCCTTGGCGGCGCCGGGCAGCGGCAGGCACCAGGCGAGGACCGCGGACCCGTCCTCGGCGGCGGGCTCCTCCTCGGTCCACCAGGGGTCGGCGGCCGGGCCCGGGGTGCGGGCGTCCGGGGCGGGGAGGGCCAGCGCGGCCAGGTCGTCCGGTCCTCGCGGCTCGCGGCCCTGGTGGGCGGCCTCGTGCACCGGGGTGGCCGGGGCCCACTCCTGGCGCCAGTGGGCCAGGCACTTGTCCTGCTGGGCGGCGAGCGCGGCGAAGAAGGGGTCGCCGGAGTGCCGGGGCAGGACGCGGGAGGCGACCAGCAGATCGGCGCGCAGCCCGTACAGGGCGAGCCCGGCGCGGGCGGTGCGCAGGGTGTCCTCGGCGGCGGGGCCCGGTTCGGCGGCCAGGCGGAGCGTGGTGGCGTCGTCCTCGACGAGGGCCTGGACGGCGGCCAGCTCGGCGTCCTTGCGGGCGGCGGCCTCGTACAGCCACTCGGCGGGCATCGGGACCCCGGCGAGCTGGGCGAGTACGGGGCGCAGGGCGCGGGCGGCCTGGCGTTCGGCGGGCAGCAGGCGGCGCAGATAGCGGCGGAGCCGGCCGGGGAGGGCGAGCAGGGCGAGGGCGTCGGGCAGCGGAGGGAGGTCGACGACGAGGGTGTCGTAGCGGCCGGACCAGTCGCCCGCGGTGGCCCGGTGCAGGCTGTGGAGCAGGGCGAACTGCGGGGAGCCGGGCAGTTCGGTCATGTCCTCGCTCTCCAGCCGTCCCGCGCCGAGCAGGTCCAGGACGCCGGAGGCGCCCTGGAGGAGGCCGGTGAGTTCGGCGCGGAAGTGGGCGCCGGAGTCGATCCGGGCGTGGTCGAGGCCGTCGGTGACCTCGGCGGGCTCCGTCTCCCCGGGGAAGCCGGGCGGGGTCTGGGCGGAGATCAGGAGGGTGCGTCCGCCGGCCGCCGCGGCGGCCAGTGCGGTGGCCGCGGCGATCGTGGTGCGGCCGCCGCCGCCGGAGCCGGTGACCAGGACCGTGCGCACGGCTCTCAGCCCTGCGGGCCGGACTCGACGCGCTTCTTGAGGCCGGCGAGGGCGCGGTCGATGATGACCTTCTCGGCCTTGCGCTTGATCATGCCGAGGAGCGGGATCTTGACGTCGACGGCGAGCCGGTAGGTGACCTCGGTCCGCTCGCCACTGCCGAGCGGGGCGAGGGCGTACGTACCGTCCAGGGAGCGCAGCATCTGGGACTTGACGAGGGTCCAGCTCACCTCGTGCTCGCTGGTCCAGGTGTAGGCGAGGACGTGGTCGTCCTTGATCGCCCCGGCGTCCAGCACGAGACGGACCCGCTCGGCGCGGCCCTGGCCGTCGGTGGAGAGGACCTCGGCCTCCTTCACCTCGCCGGTCCACTCCGGGTAGCGGGAGAAGTCGGCGATCACGCTCATGACGTCGGCCGGCGCCGCCTCGATCGTGATGTTCGAGCTGGTGTGTTCAGCCATCGCCGTGGCCCTCCAGTGCGGTGTAACCGGTCGCGTGCGGCAGAGGCCTGCCGCTGTGCAGGCTATCGCGTGCCGGGGGCCCTCCGGTCACCAGCTCAGCGCCCAGGGAGTCCCGGTCGAGGCGAAGTGGCCGACGTTGACGCACTCGGTGTCACCGATCCGCATCCGGCGGACCAACGGCTGGTGAACATGGCCGAACAGCGCGTACCGGGGGCGGGTGGAGCGGATCGCCTCCAGCAGGGCGGTGCTGCCGCGTTCGAAGCGGCGGGCGACGGTGTCGTAGGTCAGCTCGGGGACCTCGGGCGGGATGTGCGAGCAGAGCACGTCGACATCGCCGAGCGCCTCGACCTTGGCGGCGTACTCCTCGTCGCTGATCTCGTACGGGGTGTTCATCGGGGTCTTCAGGCCGCCGCCGACGAAACCGAAGACGCGGCCGCCGATCTCGGTCCGCTCGCCGTCCAGCACGGTGGTGCCGGGGCGGGCGTACTCCGGCCACAGGCCGGGGACGTCGACGTTGCCGTAGGTGGCGTACGTCGGAGTGGGGAAGGCGGCGAAGAGTTCGGCGTACTGACGGCGTACGGCGCCGAGGATCTCGGCGTCGCGGTCGCGGCCCGTCCACAGCTCGCGGCCGAGAGCGCGGGCCTCCTCGAAGCGGCGGGCGGTGCGCAGCGCGACGATGCGGTCGGCGTTCTCCTCGCCGAACAGGTCGGGGAAGATGCCGCGCGAGTGGTCGGCGTAGTCGAGGAAGAGCACCAGGTCACCGAGGCAGATCAGGGCGTCCGCGCCGTCCCCGGCGCGGGCCAGGGCCTCGGTGTTGCCGTGCACGTCGCTGACCACGTGGATCCGGGTCCGCCCGCCGGTCCGGTTCCGGCTGTCCGGTTCGCTGCCTCGCATGGGATCACCCTAGAGCGCCCGTCCGGCAGCGGGTAGACCGTTCCGGACCTGCGGTTACTTCCGAGTCGTGGCGGCGGTGGACTACTGTGCGCGCAAGGACCGTTTATCTGTGTGATGCGTAAGACATCTGGCCGGAACCCCCTATCCGGAAGCGAGTACCGGTGGGTAACGTCCGGGCAGTCCAGTCGTGCTCACCCCACTGAGCACCCGCCATTCTCGGACCGCAGCCGGTGCGTCACACAGAGCCGTGGCACCGGAGCCCGATGAGGAGCAGCAGTCTTGCGCGAGTTCAGCCTTCCGGCCCTGTACGAGGTCCCGACGGACGGCAATCTGACGGATCTCATCCGCCGCAACGCCGCTCAGCATCCGGATGTCGCGGTGATGAGCCGCAAGGTGGCCGGTGCCTGGGCCGACGTCAGCGCCACCCGGTTCCTGGCCGAGGTGCGGGCCGCCGCCAAAGGGCTGATCGCCTCGGGCGTGCAGCCCGGCGAGCGCGTCGCGCTGATGTCGCGCACCCGTTACGAGTGGGTGCTGCTGGACTTCGCGATCTGGAGCGCGGGCGCGGTGACCGTGCCGGTGTACGAGACCAGCTCCGCCGAGCAGGTGCAGTGGATTCTCGGTGACTCCGGGGCGGTGGCGGTGCTCGTGGAGAGCGACGCGCACGCGGCGGCCGTCGCCTCCGTGCGGGACGCGCTGCCGGAGCTGGAGCGGGTCTGGCAGATCGACGCGGGCGCGGTGGAGGCGCTGGGCGAGGCGGGGGCCGGGGTCTCGGACGAGACCATGGACCTGCGGATGGTCAGCGCCAAGGCGGACGACCCGGCGACCATCGTCTACACCTCGGGCACCACGGGCCGCCCCAAGGGCTGTGTGCTGACCCACCGCAGCTTCTTCGCGGAGTGCGGCAACGTGGTGGAGCGGCTGAAGCCGCTGTTCCGTACGGGCGAGTGCTCGGTGCTGCTGTTCCTGCCCGCCGCGCACGTCTTCGGCCGGCTGGTCGAGGTGGCCTCGGTGATGGCCCCGATCAAGCTGGGCTGCGTCCCGGACATCAAGAACCTCACCGACGAGCTGGCCTCGTTCCGGCCGACGCTGGTCCTCGGGGTACCCCGGGTCTTCGAGAAGGTCTACAACGCCGCCCGCGCCAAGGCGCAGGCCGACGGCAAGGGCAGGATCTTCGACCGGGCCGCCGACACGGCGATCGCCTACAGCCGGGCGCTCGGCACCCCGGGCGGCCCCTCGCTGGGCCTGCGGCTCAGGCACAGGCTGTTCGACAAGCTGGTCTTCGGGAAGCTGCGCGCGGTGCTCGGCGGCCGCGGCGAGCACGCGATCTCCGGCGGCGCCCCGCTGGGCGAGCGGCTCGGCCACTTCTACCGGGGCATCGGCTTCACCGTCCTGGAGGGGTACGGCCTGACCGAGTCCTGCGCGGCCACCGCCTTCAACCCGTGGGACCGGCAGAAGATCGGCACGGTCGGCCAGCCACTGCCCGGCTCGGTGGTGCGGATCGCGGACGACGGCGAGGTGCTGCTGCACGGCGAGCACCTGTTCACCGGGTACTGGAACAACGAGTCGGCCTCCGCCGAGGCCCTCGCCGACGGCTGGTTCCACACCGGGGACATCGGCACCCTGGACGAGGACGGCTACCTCGCGATCACCGGGCGCAAGAAGGAGATCATCGTCACGGCGGGCGGCAAGAACGTCGCGCCCGCGGTGATCGAGGACCGTATCCGCGCGCACGCGCTGGTCGCCGAGTGCATGGTCGTCGGCGACGGCCGCCCGTTCGTCGGCGCGCTGGTCACCCTGGACGAGGAGTTCCTCGGACGCTGGGCCGAGGAGCACGGCAAACCGGTCGGCTCGACGGCGCTCTCGCTGCGGGAGGACCCGGAGCTGCTGGCCGAGGTCCAGCGGGCGGTGGACGACGGGAACGCGGCGGTCTCCAAGGCGGAGTCCGTACGCAAGTTCCGTATCCTGCCCGCCCAGTTCACCGAGGAGGCGGGCCACATCACCCCGTCGCTGAAGCTGAAGCGGAACGTGGTCGCCAAGGACTTCGCGGACGAGGTGGAGTCGATCTACCGCGCCTGAGCGGCGTACACGGGACGAGGAGGGCCCGCACCCGTCGGCGGTGCGGGCCCTCGTCCTGTGCGCGAGCGGGTGCTCAGAGCAGGGTCTTCAGCTTCTCGGCCAGCAGGTCCCAGCGCCACTTCTCCTCGACCCAGGCCCGGCCCCGCTCCCCCATCCGCCGCCGCAGCTCCGCGTCCCCGAGCAGCGTGACGATCCGGTCCGCCGACTCCTCGGCGCTGCCGCCGCGGACCACCCACCCGGTCCCGCCGTCCAGCACCGCGTCCGGGGCGCCGCCCGAGTCACCGGCCACCACGGGCAGTCCGGTCGCGGACGCCTCCAGGTAGACGATGCCCAGGCCCTCCACGTCGAGCCCGCCGCGCCGGGTCCGGCACGGCATCGCGAAGACGTCCCCGGCCCCGTAGTGCGCGGGCAGCTCCGCCCAGGGCACCGGGCCGGTGAACCGCACCGAGTCCTCGACCCCGGTCTCCGCCGCGAGGCGCCCGAGGTCCTTGGCGTACGGTCCGCCGCCGACGATCAGGAGCACCGCGTCCGGGACGCGCGCGAGGATCGCGGGCATGGCCAGGATCAGCGTGTCCTGGCCCTTGCGGGGCACCAGGCGCGAGACACAGACGACCACCGGGCGGTCGGACAGTCCCAGCCGGGAGCGGACGCGGTCGCCGCCGGAGCCGGGGTGGAAGGTCTTCTCGTCGACGCCGGGCGGCAGTTGGACCATCCGGCCGGCGGCGTCGGGGGTGAGGGCGGCCGCGATCCGGGAGCGGGTGTACTCACCGAGATAGGTGACCGTGTCCGTGCCCTCGCCGATCCGGCGCAGCAGTTGCCGGGAGGCGGGCAGCTGGGCCCACCCGGCCTCGTGCCCGTGGGTGGTGGCCACCAGGCGGCGGGCGCCCGCGCGGCGCAGCGCCGGGGCCATCAGCCCGAGCGGGGCCGCCGCGCCGAACCAGACGGAGGAGCACCCGTGTTCCCGCAGCAGGGCGGTGGCCCGGCGGGTGACGCGGGGGGTCGGCAGCAGCATCGTCGTGTGGTCCCGGACCACGGTGAAGGGCTGCTCGGCGTCGAAGGCGGCGGTGGCCGCCACCCCCTCGGCGCTCCGCTTCCAGGTGGAGGCGTAGACGACGACCCGGTCGGGGTCCAGGCGCAGCGCCATGTTGTGCAGGAACGCCTGGATGCCGCCGGGGCGGGGCGGGAAGTCGTTGGTCACGATCAGCGTCTTGTCCATCGCGGCTGACAGTACCCAACGGCCGCGCTTCACCGGCGACGCCCTCCGTCGGCGGCATCATGGGCGGCCGGACACCGCGGGTGGCGGCGGGCGAGGACGGGGCGGCGATGACGGGACGAGGAACCGGAGCCCTGGGCCGCGAACCCTGGCCGTACGCGGTGTGGGCGCTGAGCCGGGCGTGGCTGCTGCTGTGCGTGTCCGGGGTGGTCACGGTGCCGGGCCCGGACGTCACGGTGGACGTGTCGGTGATCTACCGGGGCTGGTACGAGGTGCTGCGGGCGGGCACGTATCCGCTGGACGACGTCACCTGGCAGTACCCGCCCGGCGCCGCCCTGGCGATGCTCGCCCCGGCCCTGCTGCCGTTCTGGGAGTATGCGACGGCGTTCTTCGTGCTGGTGCTGCTCTGCGACGCGCTGGTGCTCGGTCTGCTGCTGTACGCCGGGCGGCGGCCGGGGGCGCGGACGGCGGGGGCGTGGGTGTGGATCGCGGGGGTGCCCCTGCTGGGGCCCACCGTCTACGCCCGTTACGACCTGATGGTGACGGCGGTGGCGGTGGCGGCGCTGCTGGCGGGGGTCCGCAGGCCGCGGGCGCTGGGGGCGCTGACCGCGCTCGGGGCGCTGCTGAAGGGGTGGCCGGCGCTGTTGCTGGTCGGGGTGCGCAAGGGGCGGCCGACCTGGGCTGCCTGGTCGTCGGCGGCGCTGACGGCGGCCGGTCTGGCGGTGTCGTTCGCGCTGTGGATGCCGGGGGCGTTCGCGTTCCTGACCTTCCAGCGCGACCGGGGCACCGAGATCGAGTCGCTGGGGGCGCTGGTGCTGCATGTGGCGCGGCACTTCGGCTGGGAGGGGCGGGTGGAGCTGCGCTACGGCTCGCTGGAGTTCACCGGGCCGGGGGTGGGGGCGGTGTCGGGGGTGGCGCTGGGGCTGGGCGTACTGGCGCTGGGCTGGCTGGTGCTGTGGCGGCTGCGGGCGCGGACTTTCTCGGTGCGCACCCCGGCCGAGGCCGCGTTCACGGCGGTCCTGCTGTTCACCGTCACCAGCCGGGTGATCAGCCCGCAGTACGTGGTGTGGCTGGTCGGCCTGGCGGCGGTGTGCCTGGTCTTCCGGGGGACGGTGATGGGGCTGCCCGCGGCGTTGGTGCTGGTGGCGGCGGGGGTGACCCTGCTGGAGTTCCCGGTCGGCTTCGGCCATGTGGTGGCGAGCGACCTGTGGGGCCTGACCCTGCTCTTCGTCCGCAACGGGCTGCTGGTGGCGGCCGCGCTTCTCGCCGGGGTCCGGCTGTGGCGGTCGACGGTGCCGGACGGGCGGGGCGAGGAGGCGGCGGGCCCGGTCCGGGGCGGTCAGCCGAGCCGGGTCGCGAGGTAGGCGCGCCAGTCGGCGGTGAGCTGCTCCAGGGTGGTGCCGAGCACCGCGTCCGCCGCCTTCTCCACCGCCCCCTTCCGCCCCTGGTGCGCCCCCACGGCCTCGTAGAAGGCGATCAGCTTCTCCCGGCCCCAGCGCTCGGCGATCAGCTCGCAGGCCAGCCAGCCGCCCTCGTAGGCCCGCGCGAGCTCGGCGGGGTCGCCGTCGAAGCCGAAGTCCGGGTCGGCGGGGAGCTCTTGGGGCGCCTCTCCGGCGCGGACGGCGCTGGTCAGCTCGGGGGCGAGGGTCTCGGCCGCGCGGTCCTCGCCCCGGTAGGCGGCCCAGTCGGCGAAGCCCTCGGAGAGCCAGACGGGGGTGGCGGTCGAGGTGCTGGTCCGGGTGGCGACATGGGTCGTCTCGTGGGTGAGGACGGTCCGCTGCCCGAAGCTCTCCAGTCCGGCGTACGCCTCCGGGTTGACGATCACCCGGTCGGCGATGGCGGGGCGCTCGCCGGTGCCACCGACCTCACCGGTGGTGACGGCGGCTAT
This sequence comes from Streptomyces sp. NPDC101181, assembly GCF_044767975.1. Lineage (NCBI taxonomy): Bacteria > Bacillati > Actinomycetota > Actinomycetes > Kitasatosporales > Streptomycetaceae > Streptomyces > Streptomyces sp. NPDC101181. The sequence continues at coordinate 102,401 of NZ_JBIWOX010000011.1, forward strand.
GCCCCGGTAGCTGGCCTCCGGCGAGCCCAGCAGCCTGGCCATGCCGCGCACGGTGTCCGGGACGAGCACCACCACCCGGCGCGTCCAGGGCCGGGGCCAGGCGTCCGAGACGGCGGGGACCGCGAGGTCCACGGTGTCGGCGATCCGGCGCAGCTCCTCCTCGCCCCGTCCGACGCCCAGGACGATGCTGTGGTCGCCTTCCACGACCGTCACGTCCCCCTGCTGCCACAGCTGCCCGGCGGAGCCCTTGGCGGGCCGGTCGGCGGTGATGTACCAGCGCTCGCCCTCGCGCATCAGCTCCAGGGTCCGGCGGGTGGCGACCGGGGCGGAGTCGTAGCCCTCGATCCGGTAGCGCAGCTCGACCTCCGCGGTGGCCCAGCCGCCGTCCTGCTCGCCGATGTCCTTCACCTCGTACGTCCAGGACTTCAGGGGGACGTCGGCGAGGTTGGCCAGTTCGCTGCGCTGGTCGGCCCGCAGCTTCTCGGCGGCCGGGGCGAGGGAGGCGAGGTAGCCCGCCGGGTCGCGGGCCAGGACGGCGTCGGCCCGGCCGTCCAGCACGGCGGTGATCTCCCGGGCGGTGAGCGAGGCGCTGTTGTCCCGGGGGGCGGTGGTGCAGGCGGACGCGGTCAGCAGGGCGGCGAGCACGGTCCCGGCCGCTCGCCGCCGTCCGCGGGGGCTGCCCCGCCGCGCATCAGGTCTGCGTACGGCCACCCTGCCGATCGTACGGTCACCGGCGGGCGGCGGCCCGGTCCGGTGGCCGGGAAGCGTCAGATCCGGGTGACCGAGGAGACCGGCATCATGCCGACCGGGTCGTAGCGGACCGGGGCGCCCGGGTAGGGGGCGTGGATGACCTGGCCGTTGCCGACGTACATGCCGATGTGGCTGGCGTCCGCCCGGTAGGCGACCAGGTCGCCCGGCTGCGCCTGGGAGAGCGGCACCATGCGCCCCGCGTACCGCTGGGCCTGCGAGGTGCGGGGCAGGCTCACCCCGGCCTGGGCGTAGGCCCACTGCATGAGTCCGGAGCAGTCGAATCCGGAGGGCCCGTTGGCCCCCCACACGTAGGGTCTGCCGAGCGCCTGGCCGACGGCGGCGACGGCGGACCTGGCCCGGGACGAGCCGGGGGCGGTGCCGGAGAGGTCGGGTGCGCCGTCGCGGCCGGAGCGGGAGGCGCGGTCGAACGCGGCGCGCTCCGCGGGCGGCAGGGAGTTCAGCAGCTGCCGGGCCTGGCGCAGCTTGGCCTCGACGGTGCGCTTGTGGCGGGTCACGGCGGCCCGGTCGCGCTCCAGGCCGGCCAGGGCGCGGGTGGCCTCGGCGCGGGTCTGGGCGACCTTGCGCTGGGCCTGCCGGAGCCGGTCCAGGGTGAGGGCCTGGCGGGCCCCGGCCCGGTCCAGGGCGGCGGCCCGGTCCAGATAGCTGTCCGGGTCGGAGGAGAGCAGCAGCGCGAGGGCCGGGTCGACGGTCCCGGTGCGGTACTGGGCGCCCGCCATCGCGCCCAGTTCGTCGCGCATCAGGTTGACCCGCTGCTGGCCCCGGGCCGTGGCGTCCTGGGCCCGGTCGGCCTCGCGGCGCAGCCGGTCCACCCGCTCCCCGGCCGCGTTGAACCGCTCGGTGGCGCGCTCGGCCTCCTCGTGGAGCCGGTCGACGGCGGCCTTGGCGCTCTCCCGGGTCTCCTGGGGGTCGGCGCTCGCCGGGGCGCCGGTCAGCGTCGCGGCCGCGGTGGCGGCGGCCGCCGAGACGACTGTGACGCGAACGCCCCGGCCCCGGCCGGACTGTGTGGAACGTCGATGGGACACCACAGGTAGCCGCACTCCCCTCCGCTGACGCGGTCGTGCGCAGCCCCTGCCGCCCAGGGCGGGCGGACCGACGTCCGGGAGCTGCGAGCAGCCAGACAGTAATCGGACGACTACGCACCGGCCAAAGACCGCGCCGGTGGCGGAGCGGGGCGCCGCAGGGCGCCGAACGCCACCGCCCCGCCGGTGACCTCGGGTCTCCGGCGGGGCGGGGTGGTGGTGCGGGGTACGGCGATTCCCTCGTTCGGGTGTGCCGTGGCGTCAGACGCGGACGCCGAACTGGAAGGTGCCCATGTAGTCCATCGACTCGTAGCGGACGACGGTGCCGGGCTTCGGGGCGTGCAGGATCTGGTTGTTGCCCGCGTAGAAGCCGACGTGCGACAGGCCGTTGAAGAAGACCAGGTCGCCGGGCTTGAGCTGGCTGCGGCCGAGGCGCGTGCCGTCGTGCTGCTGGGTGTAGGTGGTCCGGGTGATGGAGACACCGGCCTGGGCGAAAGCCCACTGGGTCAGCCCGGAGCAGTCGTAGGAGTTGGGGCCGGAGCCGCCGGAGACGTACGGCTTGCCGATCTGGGTGGCGGCGGCGGCCAGGGCGGCGGCGCCGCGGCCCGTCGCGGGGGCCTCGTTGCCCAGCTCTACCCGCTCGGTGGAGGCGCGGCTGGCACGGTTCTCCTCCTCCTGGATCTTGGCCCGCTCGGCGGCGGTCAGGGAGTTCAGGAGGCGCTGCGCGTCGGCGAGCTTGGCCTGGTACTTCTTCTTGTTCTCGCCGAGCGCCTCGCGGACGTCGGCGAGGTCGCCGAGCTTGTCCTGGGCCTCCTTGCGCTGCTGGGCGAGGGTGCGCTGCTTGGCCTGGATCTTCTGGAGCGACTCCGTCTGCTTGACCGTCAGCTGGTCGAGCGCGGAGGCCTGGTCGAGGAAGCTGTCCGGGTCCGAGGCGAGGAAGAGGGCGACCGACGGGTCGATGCCGCCGGAGCGGTACTGCGCGGTGGCGATGGAACCCAGCTCGCTGCGCAGGGCGTTGAGCTCGCCCTGGCCGCGGGCGACCTTGTCCTGGAGCGCGTCGACCTGCTTCTTCAGCTCGTCCTGCTGCTCCTTGGCCCCGTTGTACTTCTCGGTGGCCGCCTCGGCCTCGTGGTAGAGCTTGTCGACCTTCGCCTTGACCTCGTCCTTGCTCGGCTTGGGGTCGGCGTGGGCGGCCTGGGAGGTCAGGGCCACGGCAGCGGCGGCGGTCGCGGTGAGCACGGTCACGCGGGCGCGGCTCGGCTGCTTGGGACGACGGTGGGACGCCACGAAGGCGAGCTCCTTCTTCCTCAGCCGCCTACCGGGCAAGGGGGGAAGCCATCCCCGGCTCCGTACAACTCACGGATGCGGCGGTTCCTTCGCCGTCACCCCGGGTGGGTGATCAACCGCGCGAAGGTTCGAGGCCTGACCTTAGTGACCCTCTTGTGATCAGTTCAAATCCTCACAGGATTTTTCTCGTCACACCAGGAACTTCTTTACTCTCACTCCACCGCGTGTAGCGGCGACTTGACGGTACGTCCCCAAGAAACCGACATGCCACACATGTCGAACAACTTTCCTCAGGCACGCGAAAGCCGCTTCAGGAGCATGACGGACGCGACCGGCCGGGCCCCGGCCTTGGCCACCCCGTCCGCCACCTCGCGGTCCGTGGAGACCACCACGACGGGCCGTCCGGGCGGTTCGGCGCGGGCCAGTTGGCGGATCAGCTCGTCCGCCGTGACCCCCGCCTTGCTGAACAGCACCCGCACCCCGCGCGGCGGCGCGAGCAGCACCGGCGCGGCCAGTTCGGCGCCGTCGAAGACGCAGGTCACCTCGGCGCCGGACTGCGCGGCCAGCATGGAGAGGCCGCCCAGCAGCCGCAACCGCTGCTTCTCCAGCGGCATCTGGGGATAGCCGGTCTTGGTGACGTTGTAGCCGTCCACGATGAGGTGGGCCTGCGGCAGCGCCAGCAGCTGGTCCAGCAGGGCCGGGTCCGTCTCCGAAAGGGCCCGCGCGGCGATGTCCTTGGGCGACATCCGGCCCGGGGCCACCGCGTCCACGGTCTCCGCGGGGCGTGTCGTCGCCGGGGGCAGGGCCAGCTCCCGCCGCAGCCCCGCCGCCGCGTCCAGCACGGTGTCCAGCAGCAGCCGCAGCCGCATGTCCTCCACCGAGCGGCCCTCGCGGGCGGCCCGGCGGCTCGCCTCCAGGGCGGACTCCGCCTCCCCCATCCGCCCCTTGAGCCGCCGCGACTCGCTCTCGGCGGCGGAGAGCTGGGCGGCCGCGTCGGCCCGCTGGGCCTCCGCCTCGGCGGCCTGGCGGCGCAGGGCGGCCTCCCCGCGCTTGACCTCGCTCTGGGCGCTGCGCAGCTTGCGGTGGAGCGCGTCGGTCTCCTTGCGGGCCGCCTCCAGCTCGGTGCGCAGCCGTTCGGTCTCGGTCCGGGTGTGGGCCCGCGCCCGCTCCAGCTCCTCGCGCAGCTGCTCCAGCTCGCGCCGGGTCTCCTGGTCCACCCGTTCGGCGTCGGCGCGCTGGACCTCCTCGCCCGCCGCGTCGACGAGCTTGGCCCAGCCCGCGGGGCGCAGCACGTACGCGGCGGCGGCCACGTCGAGGGGGTCGGCGGCGGCGGGCGGCGCGCCCGCCTCCAGCGCACCGGCCAGCTCCGGCTGCGTCAGGCCCAGCCGCTCACCGATCCGCTGCCGGAAGAGGGCGTCGCTCTCCAGCGCGGCGGCCATCGCGTTCCCGGCGAACTTGGCCCGCCGAGTCGGGGTGAACCGGGCGTACTGCCGCAGCTGGGCGGGGAGTTCGGCGACGGTCAGCCCGCCGAAGGCGTCGGAGACCAAGGCGACGACCCGCCGCCTCACGCCTTCGGGCAGCGGACGGTCGAGCGCCTCGGCACCGCTGTCGGCCGCGTCGGCCGACTCGGCGCCGCTGGTCGGCTGGTCCACCGTCCGTCACCTCATTGACATGTCGATGGGCGCGCTCCCTCAGGAAGCGGCGCCCGGCCTGGCCACCAGTTCGATCTGGTCCGCGGCGTTGCACCAACGACAGCGGACGGACTCGATGGTCTCACTGACCACCTCCCGCTCCTCGACACTCGACTCACCGGCCAGGTCGAGGTGGACGTACTCCACGACCTTGGAGGAACGGGTCACGTCGAAGCGCGTGAGGTTGCCGCACAGCGTGCAGCGCCAGCGGGTCGAATCCGTCGGCAGGGGGACCGTCGTCATCGTTGCGTCCTCTTTCGTCGTCTGTTCCTACGTCAGGGAACTCGCGGTGCGCCGTCGAACTGCGGAAGTCCTGGCGCAACCCTACGGCCTCGCGTACGGGCACCGGCACGGCGAGGCGCTCCGTCCGCTTCTCCACCGGTACGTCATGCTCTGTGCATGACCGATGGGCGGCGGACCGACTGGCGGACGGCGGCGGGGAGGGTGCGGAGCGCGGTGACGTCGGGCGGCGCCCCGGTCACGTACGGGCTGATCGCCCTGTGCGTGGTGATCTTCCTGATCAGCCCGCTCTCCGGGTTCAGCGCCTCCTACCGCACCGAGGACGCGCTGCTCGCCGCGCAGGCCGGGTACTTCGAGCGGTGGGGGGTGATCCCCGCGGAGCTGTGGGAGGGCTCGGCGCACGCGCTGACGACGCCGTTCACCGCGCTGTTCGTGCACGGCAGCTGGCTGCACCTGCTGGGGAACCTGCTGTTCCTGTACGTGTTCGGCGCGATGGCCGAGGAGCGCATGGGCCGGATCCCGTTCGCCCTGTTCTACGTCGGCTGCGGCTACGCGGCGCTGGTCTGTTACGCGGCGGTGCACGCGGACTCCGAACAGACGCTGGTCGGCGCGTCCGGAGCGATCTCCGCCGTGCTCGGAGCGTTCCTCCGCCTCTTCCCCCGGGCCCGGGTCACCAGCCTGTTCCCGTTCCTGTTCTTCCTGCCGCTGCGCTTCCCGGCCTGGATCGTGCTGGTCTTCTGGTTCGCCCTCCAGTGGGCGGCGGCCCAGGGCGCGGAGGCCGGGCCGGGGGTGGCCTACCTGGCGCACGTGGCGGGGTTCGCGGCGGGGTTCCTCTACGCGTGGGTGCGGTACGGGCGGAGGACTAGAGTGAGGACTCCAGCCACGGCCACCGAGGGAGACAGCCAGCCGTGATCACCGCGATCGTGCTCATCAAGACCAGCGTGGACCGGATTCCGGAGATCGCCGAGGCCATCGCGGCGCTGGACAGCGTCAGCGAGGTCTTCTCCGTCACCGGTACCTACGACCTGATCGCCATGGTCCGGGTCGCCCGTCACGACGACCTCGCCGACATCATCCCCGGCCGGATCAGCAAGATCCCGGGCGTCGAGGGCACCGACACCCACGTGGCGTTCCGGACCTACTCCCAGCACGACCTGGAAGCCGCGTTCGCCATCGGCCTCGACGCGTAGCTCCGGCGCACCCCGGCCGGGGAGGGGCCTCGCGCCCGTCCCCGGCCGGCCGGTGTGCGCGGCCCTCAGACCTGCGGGGCCTCGCCGCGGTCCGGGACGCAGCGGCCGTCCTCGGTGCGGTAGCGCCACCGGGCGCCCTCGCGGACCAGCTCGGCGACCGCGCCCAGGAACCGGTCGATGTGCTCGTCCGGCGTACCCGCCCCGAAGCTCACCCGGATCGCGTTCAGCGACCGCTCGCCCGGCCCGGCCTCCGGGGCGCCGCACTCCCCCGCCTCCTGCGGGTCGCTGCCGAGCAGGGTGCGCACCAGCGGGTGGGCGCAGAAGAGGCCGTCGCGCACGCCGATGCCGTACTCTGCGGAGAGGGCGGCGGCGAAGTGCGAGCTGTTCCAGCCGCTCACCACGAAGGAGATGACGCCGACCCGGGGCGCGTCGTCGCCGAACAGGGACAGCACCCGGACCTCGGGGACCTCGGCCAGCCCCTGGCGGACCCGGGACACCAGCCGCTGCTCCCGGGCGACCAGCTGGTCGAAGCCCGTCTCGGTCAGCGCCTTGCAGGCGGAGGCGATGGCGTAGACGCCGATGACGTTGGGCGAACCGGCCTCGTGGCGGGCGGCCGTGGTGTGCCAGTCGACATCGACGCCCCCGTCGGCGCGCCGGGCGACCTTGCGGGAGGCGCCGCCGCCCGCGAGATACGGCTCGGCGGCCTGGAGCCAGTCGGCGCGCCCGGCCAGCACCCCGGAGCCGAACGGCGCGTAGAGCTTGTGGCCGGAGAACGCCACCCAGTCGACGTCCAGGGCGGCGAGGTCGACGGGGTGGTGGGGCGCGAGCTGGGCGGCGTCCAGGACGATCCGGGCTCCGTGCGCGTGGGCGGCGGCGGCCAGTTCCCGCACCGGCCACAGCTCGCCGGTCACGTTGGAGGCGCCTGTGACGCAGACCAGGGCGGGGCCCCGGGGGTCGCGAGCGGCCAGCGCGCGCTCCAGGGACTCGACGGCCGCGCCCGGGGTGCGGGGCGCGTCGAGGTAGGTGACACGGGTGTCGCGCCAGGGCAGCAGCGAGGCGTGGTGCTCGGTCTCGTAGACGAACACCTGGCAGTCCGCAGGGAGGGCGGCGGCCAGCAGGTTGAGGGAGTCGGTGGTGGAGCGGGTGAAGACGACCTGGTCGTCGGCGCGGCAGCCGAGGAACTCCGCGACCGTGCGGCGGCTGTTCTCGAAGAGGTCGGTGGAGAGCTGCGAGAGGTAGCCCGCCCCGCGGTGGACGCTGCCGTAGTACGGGGCGTACGCGGCGACGTCGTCCCAGACCCGCTGGAGGGCGGGGGCGCTGGCGGCGTAGTCGAGCGCGGCGTAGGTGACCTCCCCGCCGGTGACGAGCGGAACGGTGACGTCCTGGCCCAGGACGGGCAGCGGGGCACAGACCGACGAGTCGAGGGCAGCGGTGGGGACAGACATGGTGAACTCCCGTAACAGGCAGGCGAAATCCCCGCGCCGGCGGACGCGCGGCGGCGCGAAGGGGGAAGGAAGAAGAGGGTGCGCGGAATAAGGGCGGTCGGCAGTCTGACGACAGGCCCTAGCGCATTCGCTTGCTCACAGAAGACTCCCTAGGGACCAGGACCCCGGGGGCTGGCATCCGCTGGATGCCGAGGGGCCCGCGCTTGCCGCAGACCTCGCTGCCTGCGGCCTGGTCTTCACCCGGGGCACCCCGCCACGGACGGAGGGTTGCCGGACAGCGGGCCGGGGCCGTAGTCGCTGTCACTCATGACCTGCGCAGCATCTTGCCATACGTGTGCGCACACGCAAGGCGCGGTCCGGCATCCGGACCGCGCCCCGCGTCGCACCGCGCCCGCGGCGGCCTCCCTCAGGCGTTGCTGGCGGCCACCCACCGCTCCAGCGCCCGCTTGGCCGCCCCGGAGTCGATGGACGCGGCCGCCACCGTGATCTTCGCGGCGAGCTGTTCGCTCAGCGTCCCGGGGCCCGGGTCCAGCGCCACCAGCGCCGCCGCCGCGTTGAGCAGCACCGCCTCCCGCACCGCGCCGCTCTCGCCGTCCAGCAGGCGGCGGGCCACATCCGCGTTGTACGAGGCGTCGGCGCCTCGGAGCGCCTCGACCGGGACGATCGGCAGCCCGACGTCGCGCGGGTCGAACGGCTCCTCGCGGACCGCGCCGTCCCGGACCACCCAGACCCGGGAGGTGGCGGTGGTGGTCAGCTCGTCGAGTCCGTCGTCGCCGCGGAAGACCAGGGCGGAGTTGCCCCGGTCCGACAGCACGCCCGCCACGATGGGCGCCATCCGGGCGTCGGCCACCCCGACGGCCTGGGCGCGCACCTGGGCCGGGTTGGTGAGGGGGCCCAGGATGTTGAACGTGGTCTGCGCGCCGAGTTCCCTGCGGGCCTTGGCGGCGTGGCGCAGGGCCGGGTGGAACTTCACCGCGAAGCAGAAGGTGATGCCCGCCTGTTCGGCGACCTCGACGACCCGCCGCGGCGTCAGCTCCAGGTTGACGCCGAGCTTCTCCAGCACGTCGGAGGAGCCGCTGGCGGAGGAGGCGGCCCGGTTGCCGTGCTTGACGACCTTGGCGCCGGTGCCCGCGATGACGATCGCGGACATGGTGGAGATGTTGACCGTCTTGGCGAGGTCGCCGCCGGTACCGACGATGTCGACGGTGCGGCCGGGCACCTCGATGGTGTTGGCGTGCGCGTACATGGCGCGCACCAGGCCGGTGACCTCCTCCACGGTCTCGCCCTTGGCCCGCAGGGCCACGGCGAACCCGGCGATCTGCGCGTCGGTCGCCTCCCCGCTCATGATGCGGTCCATGGCCCAGGCGGTCTCCTCGGAGCTGAGGTCCTCGCCGCGCAGCAGGGGGTTCAGCAGGCCGGGCCAGGAGCGGTCCGCCACGCTGTCGCCGCCGCTCGGGGTCACAACGTTCATGGTCCGCTCCAGGGTCCACAGCCGGTCAGAAGGATGGCTCCACCCTATCCAGCACCCGGACCGCGAAGAGCCCCGTCCATCGAATGGACGGGGCTCTCGCGGTGGCGGTCAGCTCAGGTGATCAGTGGTGGCCGTGGCCCTCCGTGATCTCCTTGTACTCCTGAGCGGTGGGCTTGGCGATCTGGCTGCTCTCGCCGTAGTAGCCCTTGCTGAGCCTGGCGCGCACCCGCTGGACCGGGGAGATCTTGCGCTTGACACCGTTCTCGTCGACCTCGGGGCCCAGTTCGACCGGCTGGTACTGCTCGTGGGCGGTGAGCGTGTGCAGCTTCCCGGGGGCGAGCGGCTCGTGCACCTCCACGAACTCACCGTGCGGCAGGCGCTTGATGATGCCGGTCTCGCGCCCGTGCAGCACCTTGTCCCGGTCGCGGCGCTGGAGGCCGAGGCAGATCCGCCGGGTGACGATGAACGCGATGACCGGTCCGACGAAGAAGAAGATCCGGACGAACCAGGAGATGGCGTTGATCGACAGGTGGAAGTGCGTGGCCCACAGGTCGTTGCCACCGCCGATGAGGCCGATGAAGTACGCCGTGATCCAGGCGACGCCCAGAGCCGTACGGGTCGGGGCGTTGCGCGGGCGGTCCAGGATGTGGTGCTCGCGCTTGTCCCCGGTGATCCAGGACTCCAGGAACGGGTACACCGCGGGGAGCGAGAGCACCAGCCCGAACAGGACCAGCGGGATGAACACGCCCAGGTTGAGCGTGTGGCCCCAGTAGCTGATCTCCCAGCCCGGCATCACACGGACCAGACCCTCGGCGAAGCCCATGTACCAGTCGGGCTGGGCGCCGGTGGACACCTGGTCCGGGCGGTAGGGGCCGAGCGCCCAGATCGGGTTGATCGTGGCGATGGCGGAGATGATCGCGATGATGCCGAAGACCAGGAAGAAGAAGCCCCCGGCCTTAGCCATGTACACCGGCAGCAGCGGCATGCCGACGACGTTCTTGTTGGTCTTGCCGGGACCCGCGAACTGCGTGTGCTTGTGGTAGAAGACCAGGATCAGGTGGGCCACCAGCAGGCCGAGCATGATGCCCGGCAGCAGCAGGATGTGGATCGAGTAGAACCGGGCCACGAAGTCGTGGCCGGGGAACTCGCCGCCGAACAGGAACATCGAGATGTACGTACCGACGATCGGCACGGACAGGATCGCGCCCTGGGTGAAGCGGACACCCGTACCGGAGAGCAGGTCGTCCGGGAGGGAGTAGCCGGTGAAGCCGGTGAACATGCCGAGGACGAACAGCAGGAAGCCGAACACCCAGTTGATCTCGCGCGGCTTGCGGAAGGCGCCCGTGAAGAAGACGCGCATCATGTGCACGAACATGCCGGCCAGGAAGATCAGCGCGGCCCAGTGGTGGATCTGCCGCACGAGCAGACCGCCGCGGACCTCGAAGCTGATCTTCAGCGTGGAGGCGTAGGCCTCCGACATCCGGATGCCCTGCATGGGCTCGTACGGGCCGTGGTAGACGACCTCGTTCATGCTCGGCTGGAAGAACAGCGTCAGGTACACACCCGTGAGGATGATGATGATGAAGCTGTAGAGCGCGACCTCGCCCAGCATGAAGGACCAGTGGTCCGGGAAGATCTTGCGCATGTTGGCCTTGGCCAGGCCGTAGATGCCCAGCCGGCCGTCGGCCCAGTCGGCGACCCGCTCACCGGCCGGTGCCTTGCGCTGCCCCGCCTGACCGGCGGGCGGGTTCGTTGTCGCAGTACTCATCCGCGCTCCCAGAAGGACGGGCCGACGGGCTCGTCGAAGTCGCCGAGCGCCTCAAGGTTGCCGTCGCTGTTCACGCCGATCCGCAGCTGCGGAAGGGGGTGACCGGCCGGACCGAAGATGACACGGGCGCCGTCGGAGAGGTCGAAGGTGGACTGGTGGCACGGGCAGAGCACGTGGTGTGTCTGCTGCTCGTACAGGCTGATCGGGCAGCCGACGTGGGTGCAGATCTTGGAGAACGCCACGATGCCCTCGTGGGCCCACTCGCGCTGGCGCTTGTCCTTGATGTCGTCCGGCTCGATGCGGACGATCATCAGGGCGGCCTTGGCGATCTGCGTCAGGAAGTCGTGCGCGTCCTCCTCCAGCCCTTCGGGCTTGGCGAAGGTCAGCGACCCCACGGGGACGTGCTCGGGACGGAGCGGCTCGCCGGTGTTGACGTTGACGAGCAGCTTGCCCTTGGCCCACATCGTGGTGCGGAGCTTCTTCTCCGGCAGCGGACCGAGGTCGCGCAGCAGCACCACACCGGAGAGCGGCACCAGGGCCAGCGCGCCGAACATGGTGTTGCGGATCAGCTTGCGCCGGCCGAACCCGGACTCCTCGGCGCCGGCCTTGAAGTCGGCCAGCACCTGGGCCTTGACCTCGGGCGTCGCCTCGATGGGGTGGCGCTCGGCGGGCATCTCCACGTCGGACATCAGGGTGCGCGCCCAGTGGACGGCGCCCGCGCCGATGAAGAAGAGCGCGAAGCCCAGGGTGAGGCCCAGGGAGAAGTTGAGCGAGCTCACGTGACCGAAGGGCCAGATGTAGACGATCTGGTCCACCGGGAAGATGACGTAGGAGGCGATGAAGCCCACCGTCGCCAGCATCGAGAGGACGAACATGAACGCGACGGCCCGCTCGGAGCGGCGAGCGGCGCCTTCGTCGAGGTCCTGGACGCGCGGCTGGTGAGCCGGGAGCCCCGGGTCGGCGAACGGGTCGGCCGTACCCTCCACCGCGCCGTGCGCGGTCTCCTGCGCTGCGGGCAGGTTGGCTTCTGGAATCTGTTGGCTACTCATGACTTCTTGGCCTTAGCGGTGTGGGCCGCGACCCAGATGGCAACTGCGATGAGCGCACCGAGTCCGAAGATCCAGGCGAACAGGCCTTCGCTGACCGGACCCAGGCCGCCGAGGGCGAGGCCGCCGGGGCTCTCCGACTCCGAACCGTTCACGGTCTGGATGTAGGCGATGATGTCCTTCTTCTCCTGCTCCGGCAGCGTGGTGTCCGGGAAGGAGGGCATGGACTGCGGGCCGGTCTGCATGGCCTCGTAGATGTGCTTCGGGCTCACGCCTTCGAGGTCCGGGGCGTACTTGCCGTGTGTCAGCGCGCCGCCCTTGCCCGTGAAGTTGTGGCACTGGGCGCAGTTGTTGCGGAACAGCTCGCCGCCCTTGGCGACGTCCGCTCCGGCCGGGTCGACCTGCTTGTCGGTCGGCGTGATCGGACCGGCGCCGAGCGAAGCGACGTACGCCGCGAGCTGGTCGATCTCCGCCTGGGTGTAGATGACCTTCTTCTTCGGTACCTGGGCGCCCGGCTGCTGCGCGGGCATGCGTCCCGTACCGACCTGGAAGTCCACGGCGGCGGAGCCGACGCCCACGAGGGACGGTCCGTCGGTGGTGCCCTGACCGCCGGTTCCGTGGCAGCTGGCGCAGCCTACGGCGTAGAGCTTCTTGCCCTCTTCGATGGCGAGGGACTGGGCGGTTTCATCGGCCTGCGCCTTGCCCGCAGGCGCAAACGCGGCGTACAGCCCCCCGGTGGCCGCCAGCGCGAGGAGTAGTACGACGACCGCCGCCAGCGGATGGCGTCGTCGTGCGGAGAGCTTTTTCACGGATTACCCCGGTGTCAGGATCTTCTGCGTCGATGGTGGGCGGGTGCGAACCCGGTTACTTGATCATGTAGATCGTGGCGAACAGGCCGATCCACACAACATCGACGAAGTGCCAGTAATAGGACACGACGATGGCTGAGGTGGCCTGTTCGTGGGTGAACCTCTTGGCCGCGTACGTCCTGCCGAGGACGAGCAGGAAGGCGATGAGCCCGCCTGCCACGTGCAGTCCGTGGAAGCCGGTGGTCAGGTAGAACACCGACCCGTACGGGCCCGAGGAGAGGGAGAGCCCCGCGTGCTTGACCAGCTCCACGTACTCCAGGACCTGACCGCCGACGAAGATCGAACCCATCACGAAGGTGATGATGAACCAGGTGCGGAGCTTCTTCACATCGCCCCGCTCGGCGGCGAAGACGCCGAGCTGGCAGGTGAGGGAGGAGAGCACCAGGATCGTGGTGTTCGTCGCCGAGAACGGGAAGTTCAGATGGCCGGCCATCTCCTTCCAGTACTCGGGTCCCGTCACCGATCGCAGGGTGAAGTACATCGCGAAGAGGGCCGCGAAGAACATCAGCTCGGAACTCAACCAGATGATGGTTCCGACGCTGGTGAGGTTCGGCCGATTGACCGACGGGTGCGCGTGCCCGGTTTCTACTGTCGTTGCTGTCGCCACGACCGACATTATGTCGGTCGCTTATCCCGCCCTCACTCCGGGGGGTGCCGTTCGGTGTGTCAGCCCCGTGTGTCCTGCCCGAACGGCCCATCGAATCGTCGCCATTACCGGTGCTGACGAGGGCTCCGGCGGAGTACGATCCGCGCATCGGTTCATGCCCCGAGAGCCCCGACGACGCCGATGTCACGGAGGAACAATGCAGGCGACCGCCACGGTCCTGGTGTACAGCGACGACGCCAACATCCGCGAGCAGGTGAGGCTGGCCGCCGGTCGCAGGCCTGCCGCGGACGTGCCACCGGTGGAGTTCCTGGAGTGCGCGACCCTTCCGGCCGTCCTGGCGGCCCTGGACGGGGGCGGCGTCGACGTCTGCGTGCTGGACGGCGAGACGGCTCCCGTCGGCGGCATGGGCGTCTGCCGGCAGATCAAGGACGAGATCTACGACTGCCCCCCGGTGCTGCTGCTGATGGGCCGCCCGCAGGACGCCTGGCTGGCCACCTGGAGCCGCGCGGAGTCCGCGGTGACGCTGCCGGTGGACCCGGTGGAGTTCACCGACGCGCTGGCGGCGCTGCTGCGCCGCCGGCTCGCCGTGGAGGCCTGAGCGGCCTCTGGGGCCCTGAGGGCCCTCCGCTTCGCCGGGGGCGTCCCCGGGGGCCCGGCTCAGACGTGGGGACGCAGCCGGGCGGTCTGGAGCGTCTGCGGGCTGTCCGGCACTCCCTCGTGGAGGGCGCTGCCCTTCTGCCACTTCTCCCAGGAGAGGTTCCAGTCGCCGAACCCGTTGCCGAACGGGTCCATGTCCTCGCCCGCGCTGCCGACGACCTTGACGATGTCGCCCTCGCGGACGGTGTCGAAGAACCACTGGGCGTTGCCGGTGCTCATGCCCGTGCAGCCGTGGCTGACGTTGGCGCTGCCCTGCGAGCCGACGGACCAGGGGGCGGCGTGCACGTACTCCCCGCTCCAGGTCACCCGGGTGGCCCAGTAGACGGGCAGGTCGTAGGACTCCGACGAGCCCGCGGCGATGCCGATGCTCTCCCCGCGCATCCGTACGAACTGCTCCTTGCCCAGCACCACCTTGACGCCGTTGCGGGTGGAGAAGCCGGGCTTGCCGGTGGTGACCGGAATGGTGTTGATCACCTCTCCGTTGCGGAGCACCGTCATGGAGTGGTCCGAGGCGTCCGTGACGGCCTCGATCCGGTCGCCGGTGGTGAGCTTGAGGGGCTTGGCCTCGGCTCCGTACAGGGCGTTGGTGACCTTGATGCCCGTGAGGTTGGAGCGCACCTCGATGGTGGCGTTGGCGGGCCAGTAGTCCTTCGGGCGGTAGTGCAGCTTCTTGTCGTCGACCCAGTACCAGGCGCCGGTGGCCGCCGGGGTGGAGCGCACCTTGAGGGCCCGCTCGACCGTGGCGCGGGCGGCCTTGTCGGTGATGGGGGCGCTGAGTTCGGCGGTGATGGGCTGCCCGACGCCGTAGGTGCCCGCCTCCGGGCCGAAGGCGACCTTCAGCAGCTTCTTGGGCGCGGAGGTGTCGAAGGAGAGCGTACGCACGCCGGGATCGCCGTCGCCGTTCTCCGTGGAGACCCTGACGGTGTATCCGGTCCCGGCCGCGAGCGGGGCGGTGGAGCGCCACCGCCGCCCGTCCGCCGAGAGCTCGCCCGCCAGGTGGCGGCCCCCGGTGTCGACGGCGCTCACGTCGGTGATGCGGCCCTCGTCGCCCTTGACGGTGACTTCCAGCGGCTTGTCGGGGTCGGCCTTCCGGTTCTTGGCCGGTCCGTTGAAGGAGACCTGGTCGCTCGCGTCGTACGGCTTCGTCGAGAGCGGGTGCCCGTCGGGCGAGCCACAGGCGGTCGCACCCGCGGCGAGGGTCACGACCAGGAGGGTGCAGCTCACTACGGTGCGGATGCGCGGCGTGTGGTTCATGAAGCCACGCTATGAAGGTTCATCCGATCCAGCGCGTTCAGTGACTGCAAACGAGCGAAAGGCCCGCGTCGCCTTCGGCGGAGCGGGCCTTTCGTGGTGTACCGGGTGTCACCCCTGGCGGGGTGTCACTGGGTCTGGTTCTCACCCCGGTAGTACTCGTAGACCCAGCCGAACAGGCCGACCAGGAGCAGCGGGGCGGAGAAGTACATCAGCCACCATCCGACGGCGACGCCGAGGAAGGCGAAGGCGCCGCCGACCGCCAGGGCGAGCGGCTGCCAGCTGTGCGGGGAGAAGAACCCGAGCTCGCCCGCCTCGTCGGCGACATCCGCCTCCTTGTCGTCCTGCGCCATCGCGTCGACCCGCTTGGCCGTGAAGGCCAGGTAGAAGCCGATCATGACGGACAGGCCGAAGGCCAGGAAGAGGGCGGTGGTGCCGACCGGCTCCTTCGACCACACGCCGTAGACCACGGCCATGGCGAGGATGAAGACGCTCAGCCAGATGAACATCTGTCCCTGGATCTTCACTTGCCTGCCTCCTTGCCGCCGGCGAGGGCCTTGTCCGACGCGGAGTGGTGATCGAGCTGTTCCAGCGCCGCGATCTCCGGGTGGTGCAGGTCGAACGCCGGGGATTCGGAGCGGATCCGCGGCAGCGTGAGGAAGTTGTGCCGCGGCGGCGGGCAGGAAGTCGCCCACTCCAGCGAGCGGCCGTAGCCCCACGGGTCGTCGACCTCGACCTTCTTGCCGTACTTGGCGGTCTTCCAGACGTTGTAGAAGAACGGCAGCATCGACAGGCCGAGCACGAAGGAGGAGATCGTGGAGATCGTGTTCAGGGCGGTGAAGCCGTCGGCGGCGAGGTAGTCCGCGTAACGACGGGGCATGCCCTCGGCGCCGAGCCAGTGCTGCACCAGGAACGTGCCGTGGAAGCCCACGAACAGGGTCCAGAACGTGATCTTCCCGAGTCGCTCGTCCAGCATCTTGCCGGTGAACTTCGGCCACCAGAAGTGGAAGCCGGAGAACATCGCGAAGACCACGGTGCCGAAGATGACGTAGTGGAAGTGCGCGACGACGAAGTACGAGTCGGAGACGTGGAAGTCCATCGGGGGCGAGGCCAGGATGACGCCGGTCAGACCACCGAAGGTGAAGGTGATCAGGAAGCCGACGGCCCAGAGCATCGGTGTCTCGAAGGACAACGACCCCTTCCACATCGTGCCGATCCAGTTGAAGAACTTCACCCCGGTCGGTACGGCGATGAGGAAGGTCATGAAGGAGAAGAACGGCAGCAGCACGCCGCCCGTCACATACATGTGGTGCGCCCACACCGTCACCGAGAGACCGGCGATGGCGATCGTCGCGGCGATCAGACCGATGTAGCCGAACATCGGCTTGCGGCTGAATACCGGAATGACCTCGGAAATGATGCCGAAGAACGGCAACGCGATGATGTACACCTCTGGATGTCCGAAGAACCAGAAGAGATGTTGCCAGAGCAACGCGCCGCCGTTGGAGGCGTCGAAGACGTGGGCGCCGAATTTACGGTCCGCCTCCAAGGCGAACAGCGCGGCGGCCAGCACCGGGAAGGCCAGCAGGACCAGGACACCGGTCAGCAGGACGTTCCAGGTGAAGATCGGCATGCGGAACATCGTCATGCCGGGGGCGCGCATGCAGATGATCGTGGTGATGAAGTTGACCGAGCCGAGGATGGTGCCGAAGCCGGAGAAGGCCAGACCCATGATCCACATGTCGGCGCCGATCCCCGGGGAGCGGACCGCGTCGTTCAGCGGCGCGTAGGCGAACCAGCCGAAGTCGGCCGCGCCCTGCGGGGTCAGGAAGCCCGCCACCGCGATGAGCGAGCCGAAGAGGTACAGCCAGTACGCGAACATGTTCAGCCGCGGGAACGCCACGTCGGGCGCGCCGATCTGGAGCGGCATGATCCAGTTCGCGAATCCGGCGAACAGCGGCGTCGCGAACATCAGCAGCATGATCGTGCCGTGCATCGTGAACGCCTGGTTGAACTGCTCGTTCGACATGATCTGCGTGCCGGGGCGAGCGAGCTCGGCGCGCATGAAGAGCGCCATGAGTCCGCCGATGATGAAGAAGGCGAACGACGTGACCAGGTAGAGCGTGCCGATCGTCTTGTGGTCAGTGGTGGTCATCCACTTGATCACGACGTTTCCCGGCTGCTTGCGCCGTACGGGCAGCTCGTCCTCGTACGAGTCGTCTGCCGGTGCGGCACCCTGAGGTTCGTTGAGGATGCTCACAGTTGCTTCTTCTCCGAGTTCCTGGCTGGGTCCGTCTGCTCGATGCCCGCCGGGACGTAACCCGTCTGGCCCTTCTCAGCCAGCTCCTTGAGGTGCTGCTGGTACCGCTCCGGGGAGACGACCTTGACGTTGAAGAGCATCCGGGAGTGGTCGACGCCACACAGCTCGGCGCACTTGCCCATGAAGGTGCCCTCGCGGTTGGGGGTCACCTCGAACACGTTGGTGTGCCCCGGGATGACGTCCTGCTTCATCAGGAACGGCACCACCCAGAAGGAGTGGATGACGTCACGCGAGGTGAGGACGAAGCGGACCTTCTCCCCCTTCGGCAGCCACAGGGTCGGACCCGGGTTGCCGTTCTGCGGGTTGCGGGTTCCGGGGATGCCCACGTCGTAGACGCCGCCCGCGCCCTCGGGGAAGTCCTTCTGGAACTTGTCGGGAATGGCGTCGAGTTCCTTGGGGATCTCGGGGCCCGCCGCGGGCTGGCCCTCCACCTTCTCGATGTAGTTGAAGCCCCAGCTCCACTGGTAGCCGACCACGTTGACGGTGTGGGCGGGCTTGTCGGAGAGTTCGAGGAGCTTCGACTCATCCCGCGCGGTGAAGTAGAACAGCACCGAGACGATGATGAGCGGAACCACTGTGTACAACGCCTCGATGGGCATGTTGTACCTGGTCTGCGGAGGTACCTCCACCTTGGTCCGGCTGCGCCGGTGGAAGAAGACGCTCCAGAGGATCAGCCCCCAGACAAGGACACCCGTGACGAGCGCTGCCGCCCACGAGCCTTGCCAGAGGGAGAGGATCCGAGGGGCCTCTTCCGTTACCGGGGTGGGCATACCGAGGCGGGGAAAATCCTCCCAGTTGTATGAACAACCGGAGGCCGTCGCCAGGACCAGGCCCGCAGTCAGCACCTGCGGCAGCTTCCGCCGCATCGGGCGCCGCGACGAGCGGTCGGAGCCGTTGGGACTCACGTAGCGCCTTCCCGAGAGTCTCGCCCGCACGGCCGGCGCGCCCGTATGTCTCTGGTCGGTCGCCGCCCTGACGCGGGCAGGGGTTTGGATGTTTATGCGGACCAAACCCTACTGGACGCTATTTGGGGTCGCGCGGGGAGGGTGCCCAACGCGCCGCCCGACTCCCCGAAGGGGTGGAATCGGGTCCTCCGGCCCCCGTCTGACGGCCACTCGCCCGGCCCGGACGGGCGGCGCCGCCGAGGTCGGGGCGGGTGCGGGCTAGCGTGGTGGCGTGCCCTACTTCGACGCCGCATCGGCCGTTCCCCTGCATCCCGTCGCACGCCAGGCGCTGCTTGCCGCGCTGGACGAGGGGTGGGCCGACCCCGCCCGCCTGTACCGGGAGGGGCGGCGGGCCCGGCTGCTGCTGGACGCGGCGCGGGAGGCGGCGGCGGAGGCGGTCGGCTGCCGTCCGGACGAGCTGGTGTTCACCCCTTCGGGGACGTCCTCGGTGCACGCGGGAATGGCCGGGGCGCTTTCGGGGCGTCGGCGTGTCGGCCGTCATCTGGTGGTCTCGGCGGTGGAGCACTCCTCGGTGCTCCACTCGGCGGCGGCCCACGAGGCCGGGGGCGGCTCGTTCACCGAGGTGCCCGTGGACCGTACAGGGGCGGTGGACCCGGCGGCGTACGCCGGGGCGCTGCGGGCGGACACCGCGCTGGCCTGCCTCCAGTCGGCCAATCACGAGGTGGGCACCGAACAGCCGGTGGCCGAGGTCGCCGCGGGCTGCGCGGAGGCGGGGGTGCCGCTGCTGGTGGACGCGGCCCAGTCGCTCGGCTGGGGGCCGGTGGCGAGCGGCTGGTCGCTGCTGACGGCGAGCGCGCACAAGTGGGGCGGTCCGGCCGGGGTCGGGCTGCTCGCCGTCCGCAAGGGGACCCGCTTCGCGCTCCCGGGTCCGGCCGGGGAGCGGGAGTCGGGCCGGTCGCCCGGCTTCGAGAACCTGCCCGCGATCGTGGCGGCGGCGGCCTCGCTGCGCGCGGTCAGGGCCGAGGCGGCGGCGGAGGCGGAGCGGCTGCGGGCCCTGGTGGACCGGATCAGGTCCGAGGTGGCGCGGCGGGTGCCCGATGTGGAGGTGGTGGGCGATCCGGAGCGGCGGCTGCCGCATCTGGTCACCTTCTCCTGTCTCTATGTCGACGGGGAGACCCTGCTGCACGAGCTGGACCGGAGGGAGTTCTCCGTGTCGTCCGGTTCGTCCTGCACCAGCAGCACGCTGACGCCCAGCCATGTGCTGAAGGCGATGGGCGTGCTCTCGGAGGGCAATGTGCGGGTGTCGCTGCCGCCGGGCACGGCCGGGGCGGACGTGGACCGCTTCCTGGAGGTGCTTCCCGGGGTGGTCGCGGACGTACGGACCCGGCTCGGCGCCCCCGTCTCCGCTCCCCCGCCGCCCGCGGCTCCCGCTCCCGGCGCCTCCCTGGTGGTCGACGCGCTGGGCCGCCGCTGCCCCGTCCCGGTGATCGAACTCGCAAAGGTGATCGGAGAGGTGGCGGTGGGCGCCACGGTGACGGTGCTCGCCGACGACGAGGCGGCGCGGCTGGACATCCCGGCCTGGTGCGAGATGCGGGGCCAGGAGTACGTGGGCGAGGAGCCGGCGGACCGGGGCTCGGCCTATGTGGTCCGCCGGCTCGGCTGATCAGGCCAGGTGCTGCCGGACCTCCGCCGCGGCCTCGTGGCCGTACGCCTTGGTGAAGCGGTCCATGAAGGTGGAGCGGCGCAGGGTGTACTCCTGGGTGCCGACCGTCTCGATGACCAGGGTGGCGAGCATGCAGCCGACCTGGGCGGCGCGCTCCAGGCCGACGCCCCAGGCGAGGCCGGAGAGGAAGCCCGCGCGGAAGGCGTCGCCGACGCCGGTGGGGTCGGCCTTGGTCTCCTCCTCGGGGCAGCCGACCTCGATGACCGGCTCGCCGGCCCGCTCGATCCGGACGCCGCGCGGGCCGAGGGTGGTGACGCGGTGGCCGACCTTGCCGAGGATCTCCTCGTCGCTCCAGCCGGTCTTGGACTCGATGAGCCCCTTCTCGTACTCGTTGGAGAAGAGGTACGTGGCGCCGTCCAGCAGGATGCGGATCTCGTCGCCGTCCATCCGCGCGATCTGCTGCGAGAAGTCCGCGGCGAAGGGGATGTTCCGGGAGCGGCACTCCTCGGTGTGGCGGAGCATCGCCTCGGGGTCGTCGGCGCCGATGGAGACGAGGTCGAGGCCGCCCACCCGGTCGGCCACGCTCTTCAGCTCGATGAGGCGGGCCTCGCTCATCGCCCCCGTGTAGAAGGAGCCGATCTGGTTGTGGTCGGCGTCGGTGGTGCAGACGAAGCGCGCGGTGTGCAGCACCTCGGAGATCCGGACCGAGCCGGTCTCGACGCCGTGCCGGTCGAGCCAGGCGCGGTAGTCGTCGAAGTCGGCCCCGGCGGCGCCGACCAGGATCGGCCGGGTGCCGAGCAGGCCCATGCCGAAGCAGATGTTGGCGGCGACACCGCCCCGGCGCAAGTCGAGGTTGTCGACCAGGAAGGAGAGGGAGACCGTGTGCAGCTGATCGGCGACCAGTTGGTCGGCGAATCGGCCGGGGAACGTCATCAGGTGGTCGGTGGCGATGGAGCCGGTGACTGCGATACGCACGGGGTGGCTGCTCCTGCGGGAGGCGGAGGGCCGTGACTGCGCCCTCCGGGACGGCGTGACAGTTCACGCTACCGGGTGAGCCGTCCGGCCGGGAGCGGGGAAAACTACCCGATAGTAGGGCTTTCTGCCTGAGCGTGACGGTGGTTACGGTGCGGGCATGTACCAGCACATCGCATCGCGAGAGTCCGAAGTGAGCCTGGCCGAGCTGCGCGGGGACTGCGCGCGCATGGCTCCGCACTGGTCCGCGTCCCAGAGGACCGCCGTCCCGCCGGTGGAGCCGGCCCTGATCCACGGGGTCACGGTGCCGCCCGCCTCCGCGCGGCTCGTCGACGCGATGTCCGAGTACGGCGACTGAGGGCGCGCGCTCCCCCGGCGCGTTCCGGCCCGCTTGCCGACGTGAACGCCGCGTTTCCCACGCCAGGTCCGCCGGGCGCGGGAACCGCTCGTCCCCCGGCCCCGTCCCACCGGTGTCCCCGTCCGGGGGCACGCGGCTGGCCCGCGACGGCAGCGCAGGCGAAGGAGCGATCCGGTGAGCACCGAGCGACCCGACAACGACGTGACCGGCCCCCGTCGGCGGCGTACGCCGCTCGTGGTGGCCTCGGCGGCCGCGGCCGTGCTGCTGGCCGGGGGCGGGATGTACTGGGCGGCGGGCCCGGCCGGCGACGGGGCCCCGGATTCCGGCCAGGCTTCCCCGCTGGCCCTGGACACCGCGGCCGTCGGGGCGGACCCGGCCGCGCCCGGCGGTCCGAGCACCCCTCCCGCGGGCATCGCCCCCGGCGAGCCGGACCCGGGCGGCCCCCCGGTCGTCTACCGGGCCCCGGGTGCGCTGCCGGAGGGCCCCGGGGAGGCGGCCGTGTACCGGGCGGCGGGCACGGTGGCCCCGGCCGATGTCACCCGGCTGGCGAAGGCGCTGGGCATCCCGGGCACCCCGCGCACCGAGGGGGCGTCCTGGGTCGTCGGTGACGACGACGGACCCGGCGCCCTGCTGAAGGTGGGCAAGGAGGCCCCGGGCACCTGGACGTTCTCCCGCACCACCCCCGTCGAGCCGTGCGAGCCGGGGAAGATGTGTGCCAACGGATCCGGGGAGCCGGGCGGCGGCACCCCGGTCGGCGAGAGCGCGGCGAAGGCGGCCGCCGCCCCGGTCCTCAAGGCGGCCGGGCAGGACGACGCGGCGCTGGACGCGGGCCAGCTGATGGGCGAGGTCCGTGTGGTCAACGCCGACCCGAAGATCGACGGGCTCCCCACATACGGCTGGTCGACCGGTGTCCAGGTGGGCCCGGACGGCGAGGTGACCGGGGGCAGCGGTCACCTCAAGGCGCTGGAGAAGGGGGACACCTATCCGGCCGTCGGCGCGGACGACGCGCTGAAGCAGCTGAACGCGGAGAGCCGGGGCCGGGGCGACGGCGGCCGGGACATCGGCGGCTGCGCCACCCCCGTCCCGCTGGAGGGTGAGCCGAAGAGCTCGGCGCCCGACTGTGTGCCGTCGAACGGCAAGCGGGCGCCGGTGGAGCGGACGGTGGAGGACGCGGTGTTCGGTCTCGCCCTGCACCACGTGGACGGCCGGCCGGCGCTGGTGCCGTCCTGGCTCTTCACCGTGCGCCAGGCGCCGGGCGGCCCGGAGTCCACGGTCACGCAGGTGGCCGTGGACCCGGAGTTCGTCGAGCAGCCGGAGAGCCCGGCGCCCTCCGGGGACCGGAAGGTGACCTCGTACGGCGCGGACGGCCGGACCCTGGAGGTGACCTTCTGGGGCGGGGTGTGCAGTACGTACACGGCGAGCGCCAAGGAGAGCGCGGGCCAGGTGCGGATCTCGGTCGCGGAGAAGCCGCAGGAGGACAAGAAGCCCTGCATCATGATCGCCAAGGAGCTGACCCGCACGGTGACGCTGGAGCGGCCGCTGGGTGAGCGCACGGTGGTCGACGCGGCGTCCGGCGGCACGGTGCCGCGCGGCTGAGCCGCGCCCGGACGGCGTACACGAGGGCGGCCCCGGGATGATCTCCCGGGGCCGCCCTCGTGTACGCCGTGCTCGCGGCGTCTAGCTGAACGAGTCGCCGCAGGCGCAGGAACCGGTGGCGTTCGGGTTGTCGATCGTGAAGCCCTGCTTCTCGATGGTGTCGACGAAGTCGATGGAGGCGCCGCCCAGGTACGGGGCGCTCATCCGGTCGGTGACGACCTTGACGCCGTCGAAGTCCTTCACGACGTCGCCGTCGAGCGAGCGCTCGTCGAAGAAGAGCTGGTAGCGCAGGCCGGAGCAGCCGCCGGGCTGGACGGCGACGCGCAGCGCCAGGTCCTCACGGCCCTCCTGCTCCAGCAGGCCCTTGACCTTGGCCGCGGCGGCGTCGGACAGGAGGATGCCGTCGCTCACGGTGGTGGTCTCGTCCGATACGGACATCTGCTTCTCTCCCGGGTTGTACGGACTGCTTGCCGACGGTTCAACCGCCTGCGCCGCGGATTCATTCCGGGCCAAGCGCTTGTCTGTTCCTTTTCATGCTCGCACACCCGGTCGCCCGGGGGATGCGTCACATCGACGCTATCGGCATCGTCAACGTGACACGAAGCGGCTATCATAGATAGCGTCAAATAGACGAAAAGGGCGAGTTCGCAGAAGCAGAAGTCGCTGAGGTTCGCAGACTAGAAAGGGTGCGTGACGTGACCACGGCCCAGCCCCTGGACGTAACTCCGACGCCGCTCGCGCTGCTGCTGCTCGGCCGTGAGGCCGACCCGCGCAGCGAGCGCGGCGTCGAATGCCCCGGCGACCTCCCCTCGCCGTCCGACCCGGACCTGGTGGAGCGCGCCCGCGCGGCGAAGGAGAGGCTCGGGGACAAGGTGTTCGTCCTCGGCCACCACTACCAGCGCGACGAGGTCATCCAGTTCGCGGACGTCACCGGCGACTCGTTCAAGCTCGCCCGCGACGCGGCTGCCCGCCCGGAGGCGGAGTACATCGTCTTCTGCGGCGTGCACTTCATGGCCGAGTCCGCGGACATCCTGACCACCGACGCCCAGGCGGTCGTGCTGCCGGACCTGGCGGCGGGCTGCTCGATGGCCGACATGGCCACCGCCGAGCAGGTCGCCGAGTGCTGGGACGTGCTGACCGAGGCCGGGGTCGCCGACCAGGTGGTGCCCGTCTCGTACATGAACTCCTCCGCCGACATCAAGGCCTTCACCGGCCGGCACGGCGGCACGATCTGCACCTCCTCGAACGCGAAACGGGCCCTGGAGTGGGCCTTCGAGCAGGGCGAGAAGATCCTCTTCCTCCCGGACCAGCACCTGGGCCGCAACACGGCCGTGCGGGACATGGGCATGAGCCTGGACGACTGCGTCCTCTACAACCCGCACAAGCCGAACGGCGGCCTCACCGCCGAGCAGCTGCGGAACGCGAAGATGATCCTGTGGCGCGGGCACTGCTCGGTCCACGGCCGCTTCTCCGTCGAGTCGGTCGAGGACGTCCGGGCCCGGATGCCCGGGGTCAACGTGCTGGTCCACCCCGAGTGCAAGCACGAGGTCGTCGCCGCCGCGGACCAGGTCGGCTCGACGGAGTACATCATCAAGGCCTTGGAGGCGGCCCCGCGCGGCTCGAAGTGGGCGATCGGCACCGAGCTGAACCTGGTCCGCCGCCTGGCCAACCGCTTCGCCGCCGAGGACAAGGAGATCGTGTTCCTCGACAAGACGGTCTGCTTCTGCTCCACGATGAACCGCATCGACCTGCCGCACCTGGTCTGGACCCTGGAGTCGCTGGCCGACGGCAAGCTGGTCAACCGGATCGAGGTCGACCCCGAGACGGAGAAGTACGCCAAGCTCGCCCTGGAGCGGATGCTGGCGCTGCCGTAGCGGACACCCGCGCGGACTCCGGGGCCCGGCGCGCCGTCAGGGCCAGGCCCCGGAGTCCGCGCCCACCCACCGGATCGGGCCGACTTTCACCGTCCGGCACCCGGCCCACCCTTGCGTAACTACGCTGCTACTCACCGCAGTCGCCGCCGCCCGGCGCGACCGCGGGACGACGGGGACGACGGACGAGCAGCGAGACGGTGGGCGGGCATGGGCGACGAGGGCAGCACGGGCATCGCGGGGTCGGCGGACACCGGCGCCGCGCGGCGGCACGCGGGCGGGGACCGGGAGGCGGCGGGACGGGTCCCGGCCGCGCGGACCGGCCCGGAGGCGAGCGGAACCGACGCACTGCCACGGGCGGAGCAGGCCGTACGCGACGGCCGGAGCGCCGCCGGGGGCGATCCCGCGGCCCGGCCCGCATTCGCCGCGGCGCTGGACGGCCTCTCCGCGCTGCGGGCCGTCAGCGGGGACCGCGCGGGGGCCGTGGCCCCGGCCCGGGAGGCGGCCGAGGTCTACCAGGCGCTCGACGCGGAGCGGCCCGGCGCGTTCCTGCCGGCCGTGGCCGGGGCCCTGCACCGGCTGTCCGACCGGCTCTCCGGTACCGGGGACAGCACCGGCGCCCTGCCTCCGGCGAAGGAGGCGGCCCGGATCTACGCCGAGCTGGGCATGGAGCACCCGGGAGAGTTCCAGGCGGAACTGGCCCTGACCATGGGCGCCCTGGGCGACCGGATCGCCGACACCGGCGACCCGGCGACCGCCCTGCCGTTCGCGAAGCAGTCCGTACGGCTCCAGCGCGAACTGGTCGAGGAGGGCCTGCCGGGCGCGTCGGTCCCGGCGCTCGCGGAGTACCTGCTGCGGTACGCCGGGCAGCTGGCCGCCTCCGGGGAGCCGGTGGAGGCCGTGCCCGCGGCGGAGGAGGCGGTCGGTCTCCTCCGGGACCTGGCCGAGGACGACCCGGAGGCCTTCCTCCCCCGGCTCGCCGGGGCCCTGCACGCGCTCGGCGGCCACCGGGCGGCGGTGAGCGACGGCTCCGGGGCGGCCGAGGCGGCCCGGGAGGCCGTCGGCCACCTCCGGAACCTCACCGCACGACGGCCGGACGACTTCCGTGCGGAGCTGGCCACCGCCCTCGACGGCCTGGCCGCCCACCTCGTCAGGGCCGGGGATCCGGCGGCCGGTCACAGGACGGCGGAGGAAGCCGTCGGACTCCTCCGCGAGGAGGCCGGGCAGCGCCACGAGGACCTCCGCCCGGCCCTCGCCGCCGCCCTGACCACCCTCACCCGGAGCCTGGCCGGCACCGGCAGCCCCCAGGAGGCGCTGACCCCGGCGCGGGAGGCCGTCGAGCTGCTGCGGGACCTGGGCGACGTCGCGCTGCCGGACCTGGCCGACGCCCTCCAGGGGCTCGGCACCTACCTGGAGCTGAACGGGGACGCCGAGGGGGCGGCGGAGGCGCTCCGGGAGTCGGTGGCCCTGCGCGTGTCACTGGCCCTGGAGCACCCCGGGGCGTCCGAACCCGCCGTCGCCGCCCTCGTCTCCGCGCTCAGCGAGCTGACCCGGGCCCTCGCCCGGAGGGGCGAACACGCGGTGGCCGTCGAGGAGTTCGACGAGACCGCCGGGGAGTTCACCGACGCCGACCCGGCCGCCGCCCGCCGCCTGCGCGTCGAGCGGAACGCCTTCCTGCTGCGCTGCCCCGAGCCCTGGCCCGCGACCGGACTGACCGAGCTGGTGCGGTGGCTCGACGCGGACGGGGAGGCGGCCGGTGGCCCGGACGCCGTGACCGTACGGGCCCGGCAGGCGCTGCGGTCGTACGGCGACGCCGAAACGGTGCGCACGGTCTGGGAGGAGGAGACCTTCCTGCCCGCGCCGGACTGGCTCGCCCTGGCGCCGACGACCCTGGAGGTCGTCAGCGCCTGGATGTTCGCGCCGGACGGGCCCCGCTCCCGCGACTTCTGGTCCCGCAACGCCGGGGTCCTCAGCAGCGCGGAGGCGGCCACCGCCCTCGAAGAGCTGGCGGTGCTTGACCCGCGGGGAGCCCAGCGGCACGCCGAGCTCCGCGAGGCCGCCCTCGCCCACGGGGTGACCGCCGCCTACGACTCGCTGATCCTCTCCGAGCAGCTCGCGGAGTGGCTGGGGTGCGCGGACTGGGACCAGTCGCGGGCCCATCTGGAGGAGCACCCGCGCCTGCTGGACGTGCGGCCGCCCCCGGACACCCCGCTGGCCCACGTCGCGATGCTCGACATCGGCCGCACCCAGGGGCTGGACGCCGCGTACCGGCTGGTGGCGGACCGGGACGCCCTCCAGGAGTTCGTGGACCGGGCGTTGGAGCAGGGGGACGGCACGGCGCTGATGCACGCGGGAGGCATCGAGGGGCAGGTCTTCCGCGACCGGCTCTCCTCGCTCACCCATGCCCAGCTGGCCCTGGTGCTGTCCGGGGAGACCCGTGGCTTCGACCCGGGCGACCTGACCGCGCTGCTCCACAAGGCCCCGGAGGAGACCCGGCTGCGGCTGCTGCGCGAGACCGCCGCGCTCCGCGTGAGCCACCCCGGGCCGCACGGGGAGATGTGGGTCCGGATCGGCCGGGCGCTCGGCGGTACCGGCTGAGGGGCCGCCCGCCCGCCGGTGCGGTGACCGAAGGGGCCTGCCCCACGCGGCGCGTGGGGCAGGCCCCGGGACGTCGGCGGTGCGGGTCAGACGCCCGAGGGCTGCGTCTCCCGGGCCGTCTCCGGCCCGGACCGCTCCGGAGTCCCGTCCTTCCGGGCGCGCTTGGCGGCCTTCTTCGCAACGCGGCGCTCCTTGCGCAGCTCGACCATCGCGTACAGCGTCGGTACGAGCAGCAGGGTCAGGACCGTGGAGCTGACCAGACCGCCGATCACCACGACGCCCAGCGGCTGCGAGATGAACCCGCCGTCGCCGGTGACGCCGAGCGCCATCGGCAGCAGCGCGAAGATCGTCGCCAGGGCCGTCATGAGGATCGGACGGAAACGGTGGCGGCCGCCCTCGATGACGGCTTCCACGATGCCCAGTCCCTGGGCCCGGTACTGGTTGATCAGGTCGATCAGCACGATGGCGTTGGTGACCACGATGCCGATGAGCATCAGCAGGCCGATCATCGCGGGGACCCCCAGCGGGGTGCCCGTGACGAGCAGCAGGCCGATGGCTCCGGTCGCCGCGAACGGGACCGAGACCAGCAGGATCAGCGGCTGGATCAGCGACCGGAAGGTGGCGACCAGCAGCATGAAGACGATGGCGATGGCCGCCAGCATGGCGAGGCCGAGCTGGAGGAAGGCCTCGTTCTGGTCCTCGGTGACGCCGCCGATGGTGGCGGTGGCGCCGTCCGGGAGGTCCAGGGCGTCGATCTTCTGGGCGAGCGTGGTGCCGACCGCGCCGGTGTTGTCGCCGACCGGCTTGGCGGTGATCGTCGCCGCCCTCCGGCCGTCGATCCGGGTGGTCGAGACCGGGCCCGGGACCAGCTTCACCTCGGCGATGTCGCCGAGCTTCACCGGCCCGAGCGGCAGTGCCTTCAGCTCCGCCATGGTGGTGGCCGGGCGGGCGGACCTGACGACGATGTCGCGCTCGGTGTCGTCCAGCATCGCGGTGCCCGCCGGGGCGCCGCGTACGGCTCCGGCGACGACCCCGCCGAGCGCGGTGGCGTCGAATCCGGCGGCGGCCGCCCGGTCGCCCGCGGTCACGGAGACCCGCGGGACGCTCTGCGAGAGGTCGCTCTGGACGTCGGTGACGTCCTTGAGGGTGGCGACCTCGTCGCGGACGGCGTCGGCGGCCTTTTTGAGGACGTCCGCGTCGGAGGCCTTGACCACGACGCTCAGGTCCTGGGAGCCGAAGCCGTCGCCCGCGGCGATGGAGGTGTCGCCGATGCCGTCGAGCCTGCCGAGGGCCCGGTCGATGCGGTCCTGGGCCCTCTCGTAGTCCGCGGCGTCCTTCAGGGTGACCTGGTAGGACGCCTGGTTGGAGCCCGTACCGCCGCCGAAGGCCGCCATGAAGCCGGAGGAGCCGACGGTGACCTGGTAGTCCTTGACGCCCCGGTCGTCGGCCAGGACCTTCTCGACCTTGCGGGCGGCCTCGTCGGCGGCCTCCAGGCTGGTGCCCGGGGCCAGTTCCTGCTTGACGGTGAGGACTTCCTGCTCGCCCGCGTCGAAGAAGTTCGTCTTCAGCAGCGGCAGCATGCCCAGGGTGGCGACGAGGACCGCGACGGCGATGACCACACTGGTGATCCGGCGGCGGGTCGCGAAGCGCAGGATCGGGACGTACAGCCGCTGGAGCCTGCTGCGGGCCTCCTTCTCCTCCGCGATCCGGCGGGCCTCGGCCGCGTCCTCGGGGGTGCCCTTGGGCGGGCGCAGGAACCAGTACGACAGCACCGGCACCACGGTGAGCGAGACCACCAGCGAGGCCAGCAGGGCCGCGGTGACGGTCAGCGAGAACGAGCCGAAGAGCTGGCCGACCATGCCGCCGACCAGGCCGATGGGCAGGAACACCGCGACGGTGGTGAGCGTGGCGGAGGTGACCGCTCCGGCCACCTCCCTGACCGCGGTGATGATCGCGGACCGGCGCTCCTCGCCGTAGCCGAGGTGGCGCTTGATGTTCTCCAGCACCACGATCGAGTCGTCGACGACCCGGCCGATGGCGATGGTCAGCGCGCCGAGCGTGAGCATGTTCAGCGACAGGTCGCGGGTCCACAGCACGATCAGCGCGAGGACCACGGAGAGCGGGATGGAGACCGCGGTGACCAGCGTCGAGCGGACCGAGGCGAGGAAGACCAGGATCACGACGACCGCGAAGACCAGACCGAGCGCGCCTTCGGTGGTCAGCCCGGAGATCGCCTTGGAGACGGCCGGGCCCTGGTCGGAGACGACGGTCAGCTCGGCGCCCGCCCCCAGGTCCTCACGGAGTCCGGGCAGCTTGTCCTTGACGGCGTCGGAGATGACGACGGCGCTGCCGTCCTTGTCCATCGTGGCCATCACGGCGAGGCTCGGCTTGCCGTTGGTGCGGGTGACGGAGACCGCGGCGGACGGCTCCTGCTTGACCTCGGCCACGTCGCCGAGGCGTACCGGCTTCCCGGGCTTCTCCCCCTCGCCCTTGCCGACGACCCGGAGGTCCTCGATCTGCTTCAGGGAGGTGTAGCCGCCGCCGACCTGGATGGTGCGGCTCTTGCCCTCCTCGGAGAAGGCTCCGGCCGGCAGGGTCGCGCCGCCCGTCTGGAGGGCCTGGGCCAGCGAGCCCGCGTCGAGACCGGCCGCCGCGAGCTTCGCGTCGTCGGGCACGACGGAGACCTGGAGGTCCCGGACCCCGTCCACGGTGACCTGGCCGACCCCCTCGATGTCCTGGAGCGCCGGGACGACGGTGCCGTCGAGCTGGTCGGCCAGCGCCTGCTGGTCCTTGTCCGAGGTGACGGCGAGGACCACGGCCGGGATGTCGTCGGTGGAACCGGCGACCACCTGGGGGTCGACGGTGTCGGGCAGCTCGGCGCGGGCCCGGTTGACCGCCTGCTGGATGTCGGCGACGAGCTGCTTGGTGCCGTCGTCGCCGAAGTCGAACGTCGCCATGATCAGGGCGTTGCCCTCGCTGGCGGTCGAGGTGATGCCCTCGACTCCGTCGACGGCCTTGATGGAGTTCTCCAGCGGCTCGACGACCTGCTTCTCCACCACGTCGGGGGACGCACCCTGGTAGGGCGCCAGCACCGACACCATCGGCAGTTCGATGGTGGGCAGCAGCTGCTGCTTGAGCTGCGGGATCGCTATCGCGCCGAAGACGAGCGCGACGACCGAGATCAGTCCGATCAGGGCCCGTTGCGCGAGGCTGAATCTGGACAGCCAGGACATGGGTGCATCTCTCTTCTGTGGCGGACGCGGAAGAGGGCGGGAGGGAACACGGGGACACCTCTCAGCCCACCCCTACGATCTCCGCCGCGCGCGGCCCGGACGTCGGTCCCCGGGGCTGCTTTCTTATGCCGCGCATACCGCAGGTGGAGTACGCCCCCGTACACCGCGCCGCTCCCCCGGTCAGTCGACCCGGGCGCGCACCAGCCCCGACTCGTAGGCGATGACGACCAGTTGGGCCCGGTCCCGGGCGCCGAGCTTCGCCATCGCCCGGTTCACGTGGGTCTTCACGGTGAGCGGGCTGACCGCAAGGCGTTCGGCGATCCGGTCGTTGGAGTGGCCGCCCGCGACCAGGACCAGCACCTCGCGCTCCCGGCCGGTCAGCGCGCCCAGCCGCTCCGCGTACTCCGCGCCGTCGGGCCCCTGCCCCGACGTGCCCCCCTGGGCGAGGAACGTGGCGATGAGCCCCTTGGTGGCCGCCGGGGAGAGCAGCGCCTCGCCCGCCGCGGCGATCCGGATGGCGTTCAGCAGCTCGTCCGGCTCCGCGCCCTTGCCGAGGAAGCCGGAGGCCCCGGCGCGCAGCGACTGGACCACGTACTCGTCGACCTCGAAGGTGGTGAGCATGACCACCCGCACGTCGGACAGCGCCGGGTCGGCGCTGATCATGCGGGTGGCGGCGAGCCCGTCGGTGCCCGGCATCCGGATGTCCATCAGCACCACGTGGGCGCCCGTCGCGCGGGCCAGCTCGACCGCCTGCGCCCCGTCCGCCGCCTCGCCGACGACCTGCATGTCCGGCTCGGAGTCGACCAGCACCCGGAACGCGCTGCGCAGCAGGGCCTGGTCGTCGGCGAGCAGCACCCTGATCGGCGTCCGCACCGGAGTCGGCTGCGTCATCGGCGTGCCCCCGTTCCGCCCGCCGCGCCCGGCAGCTCCGGTTCACCCGCGCGGGCCTCGACCGGAAGGATCGCATGGACCCGGAAGCCGCCGCCGTAGCGAGGTCCCGCGGTGAGGGTCCCGCCGAGGGCGGTGACGCGTTCGCGCATCCCGATCAGGCCGTGCCCGCCGCTGTCCGGTCCGACGTCGGCGGGGCCGTGGCGGCCGTCCTGACCGGTGGCGGTGGCACGGCTGCGGCGGCCGCGGCCGTTGTCGAGGACGGTGATCTCCGCGGTGGCCCCGACCCGCACGACGCTGACCTCGGCCCTGGCTCCGGCGCCCGCGTGCTTGTGGACGTTGGTCAGGGCCTCCTGGATGACCCGGTAGGCGGCCAGGTCGACGGCGGAGGGCAGCCGGGTCCCCTCGTCGGCGCAGGCCACCTCGACGGGCAGGCCGGCGTTGCGGAAGGTGTCCACCAGCTCGGCGAGGACGGCGAGGCCGGGGGCCGGTTCGGTGGGGGCTTCCGGGTCGCCCTGCTGGCGCAGCAGTCCCACGGTGACCCGCAGTTCGTTGAGCGCGGAGCGGCTGGCCTCGCGGACGTGGGCGAGGGCCTCCTTGGCCTGGTCGGGGCGCTTGTCCATGACGTGGGCGGCGACCCCGGCCTGCACGTTGACCAGGGCGATGTGGTGGGCGACGACGTCGTGGAGGTCCCGGGCGATGCGCAGCCGCTCCTCGGCGACCCGGCGGCGGGCCTCCTCCTCGCGGGTGCGCTCGGCCCGCTCGGCGCGCTCGCGGATGGCGTCCACGAACGCGCGCCTGCTGCGTACGGCGTCCCCGGCGGCGGAGGCCATCCCGGTCCAGGCGAAGACCCCGAAGTTCTCCTGGCTGTACCAGGGGGTCGAGCCGAAGAGCATCGCGGCCGCGGTGAGCCCGCCCATCGTCAGCAGCCCGACCCGCCAGGTGGTGGGGCGGTCGGTGCGCGAGGCGACGGTGTAGAGGGCGATGACGGTGCTCATGACCACCGGGGCGGGCGGGTCCACCAGGATGTACTCGACGGCCGCGAGCGCCGCCGTGAAGGCGAGGACCTGCATCGGGCGGCGGCGGCGCAGGATGAGGCCGGCGGCGGTGAGCGTCATCAGGAGCACGCTGAGCGGTTCGGGGGTACGGGCCCCGAAGACGGGCGGCCCGTGACCGTCTCCCGGGGCGGTGAACGCGCTGCAGATCATCGCGGCGAGCAGACAGAACGCCAGCGCCGCGTCGAAGGCGAGGGGGTGGCCCCGCAGCCAGCGGCGGGCCCGCGCGAAGCCGGACGAGAGGGTGGTCACGTCCAGCAACGGTACGCGGCCGGGCCGGGCGTCCGGGACCCGTCCGGCCGGGCGTCCCCTCACGCGGGCGGGCCGCACGCACGGCGCCCCGCGGCCGGCGGACCGGGCGCGGGGCGCTGGGGAGTGCGGGCGGGACGGGGCGGGATCAGTTGGGGATGAGCCCGTCGTCGCTGAGCATGGCGCGAACCTCGTCGATGGTCGCGTCGGGCGCCGGGAGGATCAGCTCGGACGGCTCCAGCGAGTCGTCCGGCAGCGGCGCGCCCAGCTCGCGCACCTTGTCCAGGAGCGCGTGGAGGGTGGTGCGGAAGCCGGGTCCGTCACCGCTCTCCATCTCCTTGAGCAGGACGTCGTCGAGCTCGTTGAGTTCGACGAAGTGACTGTCGGCCAGCTTGACCTGGCCTTCCCCCATGATCCGTACGATCATGACGCTGCCCTCACTGCTTGTCGAACTTGTGCGGGGACTGCTGCGACTGCGGCGTACCGTCCTGAGCGCCGCCCTCGATGGCCTGCTG
This sequence comes from Streptomyces sp. NPDC101181, assembly GCF_044767975.1. NCBI lineage: Bacteria > Bacillati > Actinomycetota > Actinomycetes > Kitasatosporales > Streptomycetaceae > Streptomyces > Streptomyces sp. NPDC101181. The sequence goes on from NZ_JBIWOX010000011.1 coordinate 135,936, forward strand.
GGAGGACGAGGAGCCGCCCGCCAGCTCGGCCTTCATCCGCTGGAGCTCCAGCTCCACGTCGCTGCCGCCGGAGATCCGGTCCAGCTCGGCGGCGATGTCGTCCTTCGCCGTGCCGGAGGGGTCGTCCAGGGCGCCGGAGGCGAGCAGTTCGTCGATGGCACCGGCCCGCGCCTGGAGCTGCTGCGTCTTGTCCTCGGCCCGCTGGATCGCCAGGCCGACGTCGCCCATCTCCTCGGAGATGCCGGAGAAGGCCTCGCCGATCCGGGTCTGGGCCTGCGCGGCGGTGTAGGTGGCCTTGATGGTCTCCTTCTTGGTGCGGAAGGCGTCCACCTTGGCCTGGAGGCGCTGGGCGGCGAGGGTGAGCTTCTCCTCCTCGCCCTGGAGCGTGGTGTGCTGCGTCTCCAGATCCGTGACCTGCTGCTGGAGCGCGGCGCGGCGCGACAGCGCCTCGCGGGCCAGGTCCTCCCGGCCCAGCGCCAGCGCCTTGCGGCCCTGGTCCTCCAGCTTGGACGACTGGCCCTGCAACTGGTTCAGCTGCAACTCCAGGCGTTTGCGGGACGTCGCCACGTCGGCGACGCCGCGACGCACCTTCTGCAGCAGCTCCAGCTGCTTCTGGTAGGAGTAGTCGAGGGTTTCGCGCGGGTCTTCGGCCCGGTCAAGGGCCTTGTTTGCCTTCGCGCGGAAAAGCATCCCCATACGCTTCATGACACCGCTCATGGGCTTCGCGCGCCCCCTTCTGACGGACTGGACTCCAGCACTCCCGATAGAACCCACAGTACGGGCCCTGCCTCTATTACCGCACTGTTCGGCGGCGGATGTGCTCCTCCCCAAGGACGAGTACCCCCCGTGAACACTCCCGCCCAGGGAGTAGGTGATCCCCGGGACGCCCGGTGACGCCCGGCCGTCCGGGCCGCGAACCGGCGGCGAACGCCCCCGGGAGCGCCCGTCGGACGCGTCCGGGGACGCGGTCCGTTGCCGGATCGTTCCCGCCCGCGGTCCCGGGTCCGCCCACCGACCCCGTACCCTTGGGTTTTGTGTTCCGTAGCCGTGCCAAGACAGAGAAGGCCCCCACCGATCAGGTGACGGCGGACCTCTCCCAGCAGCCCCGCGACCCGCAGGCTCCCAAGGGTCGCCCCACCCCCAAGCGCAGCGAGGCCCAGACGCAGCGCCGACGGGCCAACTCGGCCGCGCCGGCCGACCGCAAGGCGGCCATGAAGCGCCAGCGGGAGGCGCGCCGGTCCGATCTGGCCCGGCAGCGCGAGGCGCTCGCCTCGGGCGACGAGCGCTATCTCCCGGTCCGTGACAAGGGCCCGGTGCGGCGCTTCGTCCGCGACTACGTGGACTCGCGCTTCCACATCGCCGAATGGTTCCTGCCGCTCGCCGTGATCATCCTGGTCCTCAGCGTGATCCAGGTGCAGAACATCCAGACGATCTCGCTGCTGCTCTGGCTCGGTGTGATCATCCTGATCGTGATCGACTCGGTCGGCCTGGTGCTGCGCCTGAAGAAGCAGCTGCGGGAGCGTTTCCCGGACACCGCCAAGCGCGGGGCCGTGGCGTACGGCCTGATGCGCACGCTCCAGATGCGCCGACTGCGGCTGCCGAAGCCGCAGGTCAAGCGCGGAGAGCGGCCCTGACCACGGAGGCCTCGGGCTCGGGCGGTGCCCTTCCGGTGGGACCGGACTCCGCCCGCGGGGTGCGTGAGACGGTTCGCCAGGAGCTCGTCGGGCGCCAGCTGGACGAGCAGATAGCCGGGCGGTTCCCGGTCGGGCGGCGGCTGCGCGTCCTGGACGTCGGCATGGGCCGGGGCGTCCAGGTGCTGCGGCTGGCGCGGGCCGGTCACTCGGTGACGGGCCTGGAGTCGGACGCGGAACCGCTGGGGGCGGCCCGAGCGGCGCTGGCGACGGAGCCCGAGGGCATCCGGGAGCGGGTGCGGCTGATCGAGGGCGACGGCCGGGACACCGGGGTGCACTTCCTGCCCGGCAGCTTCGACGTGGTGCTGTGCCACGGGGTCCTGATGTACGTCGAGGAGCCGGACCCGATGCTGGCCGGGCTGGCCCGGATGCTGGCCCCCGGCGGTCTGCTCTCCCTGCTCGTCCGGAACGCGGACGCGCTCGCGATGCGCCCGGCGCTGGCCGGTGACTTCGGTGCGGCCCTGGCCGCCTTCGACTCCGCCGCGTACACCGACGACCGCGGCCGCACGGTCCGGGCCGACCGGCTGGAGGCCCTGCGGGCCACGCTGGCCGGGATCGCCGCCCCACTGCACGCCTGGTACGGGGTGCGGGTCTTCACCGATGGGGTGCCCGACGACGCGGTACCGGCCCCCGGGGAGGTGGAGCGGGCCCTGGTCCTGGAGGACCGGGCCGGGCGCACCGACCCCTACCGGGGTGTGGCAGCGCTGCTGCACCTGTGCGGGGTACGCGGCTAGGACCCCTCGTCGAACTGCCGTCGTCGCCCTGAGGGCCCTACGCGGGCGGTTCCCGTTCGGCCCATCAGGGCGGGTGTCCGGGCGGCGGCGGAGACCAGACTTTCCGGCATGGACACTCCGGACCTGCCCTCTTCCTCCCCTCGCCGCCGCGCCCGGGGCCCCCGCCCCCTCACCCGGCGGCTGCTGCCGCCCCTGACGGCCGCCGTGTGCGCGGTCCTCCTCGTGGGCGGCTGCTCCGCGTCGAGCCCGCCGGCCTCCGCCCCGGAGGCCGATGCCTCCGGCACGGCCCGGGGTGCGGCCCTCCGGGCGCCGGGCGACCTGGAGGAGGGCTACCAGCAGGTCATCAAGGACGTACTGCCGTCGGTGGTGCAGATCGACGCTTCGGACAGCCTCGGTTCCGGCGTCGTCTACGACGACCGGGGCCACATCGTCACCAATGCCCATGTGGTCGGCGAGGAGAAGAAGTTCAAGGTGACCGTCGCGACCGGGGAGGAGGTGCTGGACGCCTCGCTGGTCTCCTCGTATCCGGAGCAGGACCTGGCCGTGATCAAGCTGGACAAGGTGCCGGACGGGCTGAAGCCCGCGACGTTCGGCGATTCGGCGAAGGTCGAGGTGGGGCAGATCGTGCTGGCGATGGGCTCGCCGCTCGGCCTGTCCAGCAGCGTCACCCAGGGCATCGTCTCGGCGCTCGGCCGGACGGTGAGCGAGAGCCGGGCGGGCGGCGGCACGGGGGCGACGATCGCCGACATGGTGCAGACCTCCGCCGCGATCAACCCGGGCAACAGCGGCGGGGCGCTGGTCAACCTGCGCGGCGAGGTCGTGGGCATCCCGACGCTCGCGGCGAGCGACCCGCAGATGGGCGACAGCGCGGCGCCGGGCATCGGCTTCGCGATCCCGGTCTCGATGGTGCGGACGGTCGCCGGCCAGATCGTCAAGGACGGCCGGGTCACCGACTCCGGCCGGGCCGCGCTGAACATCACCGGCCGCACCGTCGTCGACGACAGCTACCGGCCGGCCGGGGTGGCGCTGGTCAGCGTGGACCGGGGCGGCGCGGCGGCCGACGCGGGACTGCGGGCCGGGGACGTCGTCACGAAGATCGGGGACAGCGGCATCACCACGGTGACCTCGCTCTCCGAGGCGCTGGCGAACGACAAGCCGGGCCAGAAGGTCACGGTGACGTACACCCGCAGCGGCGACAGCCGGACGGCGGAGGTCACGCTCGGGGAGATCTGAGGCCCCCGGACGTCACGGAAGGGCGGTACGGGACATCCCGTACCGCCCTTCGCGTTCGCGTCGGACGGGCCTCAGGCGCCGTCGGCCCGGAGGCTCATCGGACCGTAGATCTTGGTGGAGTCCTCGAAGAGCGTCACCTGCTCGGCGCCGCCCTCCAGCAGTTCCTTCCAGAACTCACCGATCCAGGACTCCGCGTCGCCCTGGGTGGTGAACTCCTCCGGCTGCAACGCCGGCTCCGTCTCCGTACCGTCGGACTTCTCGAACCGCCACGTCCACGCCATGTCCGCCTCCTGGGTCACGTTGCTGAGGGAAGCCTAGCCGGGCGCGCACCTGGCGTGGGGACACGGGAGGATCAAGGGGTGGAACTGACTCTGCTCGGCACCGGAGCCCCCGAGGGGCTGCCGCGCCCCTCCTGCCCCTGCGCGGTCTGCGCGTCGGCCCGCGGTCCCTGGGCGCGGGCCGCGACGGCCCTGCTGGTCGACGACGCGCTGCTGCTGGACCTCACCCCGGGGGCGGTGTTCGCGGCCGCGCGGGCGGGGCATTCGCTGGGCGCGGTCCGCCAGGTCCTGCTGACCCACCCGCACGACGGGCCCGCCGTCGAACTGCCCGCCGTACTGCCGCCTGCCGGGCGGGTGCCGGACGGGCAGGTGCTGACGCTGATCAGCGGGCACCGGGTGCGGGCGGTGGCGATGGACGCGCCGGGGACCGGTTACGAGGTGAGCGCCCCGGAGGGCGAGCGGCTGCTGTACCTGCCGCCGGGGGCCGCGCCCGCCGGGCTGACGGAGCGGGCGGAGCGACCGTACGACATGGTCCTGTGCGACGTGGCCGGGCGCCCCGACGCGGTGGCCCGGCTGCGGTCGGTGGGCGCGGTCGGCCCCGTCACCGAGGTGATCGCGGTCCATCTGGACCACGACGCCCCGCCGGGCGCGGCGCTGGAGCGGCGGCTGGCCGCGGCCGGGGCGCGGGCGGTGCCGGACGGGACGACGCTGGTGGTGGGCGAGTACCACGCGGTGCCGGACGTGCCGCGCCGGGTGCTGGTGACGGGCGGTGCGCGGTCGGGGAAGTCGGTGGAGGCGGAGCGGCGGCTGGAGACGTTCCCGGACGTGGTGTACGTGGCGACCGGCGGCCGCCGCGAGGGGGACCCGGAGTGGGCGGCCCGGGTGGGGCTGCACCGGGAGCGCAGACCGGGCGGCTGGCGGACGGAGGAGACCTGCGAGCTGACCGAGCTGCTGCGGGCCCCGGGGCCGCCGCTGCTGATCGACTGCCTGTCGCTGTGGCTGACCGACGCGATGGACCGGGTGGGGGCCTGGGAGGACGAGCGGTGGCGGGACGGCGGCGAGGCGGCGCTGCGGGTGCGCGTCGCGGAGCTGGTCGCCTCGGTGCGCGGGACCCGGCGGGCGGTGGTGCTGGTGACCAACGAGGTGGGGTCCGGAGTGGTCCCGGCGACGCCCGCGGGGCGCCGCTTCCGGGACGAGCTGGGCCGGCTGAACGCGGCGGTGGCGGCCGAGTGCGAGGAGGTGCTGCTGGTGGTGGCGGGGCAGGTGCTGGTGGTGCGGGGGTGAGGGGGCGTCACCGGTGCCGGTGGGTCCGGGGAGGGCGGCGGGTACTGTTCCGGGCAGGGGCCCGCCGCCGGGTTCCCGGACCGGACCCCGACGTGACGACCCGCGAGGCAGACCTCCGTGAACCTGGACGACTTCTCCGACCTGATCGAACGCCCCGACGGGGGCGTTCGCCGCGACGCCGAGGAGCGGCGGGAGCGGCTGACCGTGCCGCCCGGGGCGCTCGGGCGCCTGGACGAGCTGGCCGAGTGGCTCAGCGCCGCGCAGCAGTCCGTCCCGGTCAGGACGGTGGAGCAGCCGCGGCTGGTGATCTTCGCCGGTGACCACGGGGTGGCGGAGCTGGGCGTCTCCGGGCGGGCGGCGGGCAGCGCGTACGAGCTGGTCCGGGCGACGCTGGACGGCGCCGGCCCGGCCGCGGTGCTGGCTCGGCGGTTCTCGGTGCCGCTGCGTGTGGTGGACGCCTCGCTGGACTGCGATCCGGAGCTGCTGCCCGAGTCCGTGGTGCGGCACCGGGTGCGGCGGGGTTCGGGGCGGATCGACGTCGAGGACGCGCTGAGCGCCGAGGAGGCCGAGCGGGCGGTCCGGCTGGGCATGGCGATCGCCGACGAGGAGGCGGACTCCGGCACCGATCTGGTGGTGCTCGGGGATCTGAGCGTCGGCGGGACCACCGCCGCGGCCACGCTGATCGCGGCGCTGTGCGGCACGGACGCCTCGGTGGTGACCGGGCGCGGCGGTGCGGGCATCGACGACCTGGCGTGGATGCGCAAGTGCGCGGCGGTGCGGGACGCGCTGCGCCGGGCCCGGCCGGTGCTCGGGGACCAGCTGGAGCTGCTGGCCGCGGTGGGCGGCGCGGACCTGGCGGCGATGACCGGGTTCCTGTTGCAGAGCGCGGTGCGCCGGATGCCGGTGATCCTGGACGGGGTCGTCTCGGCGGCCTGCGCGCTGGTGGCGCAGCGGGCGGCGTTCCGCGCGCCGGACTGGTGGCTGGCCGGGCAGGTCAGCGGGGAGCCCGCGCAGACGAAGGCGCTGGACCGGATGGCCCTGACCCCGCTGCTGGACCACGGGGTGACGGTGGGCGAGGGCAGCGGGGCGCTGCTGGCCCTGCCGCTGGTGCAGGCGGCGGCCGCGCTCGCCGCCGAGCTGCCGGAGCGTGCGGCGGAGCCGGTGCCCGATGAGGGGGCCGGGGAGGACGAGGGGCCCGGGGAGCCGGACCAGGACCAGGACCGGGAGCGGGCGCTCGACGCGACCTAGGGGCGTGCCCCCGGGGGGGGATGTCCTGCCGGAGCGCGAGTCGCCCTGCCGGGGCACAGGCTGCCGGGGCGCGGGGTGCGGGGGCACAGGCTGCCGGGGCCGGGGTGCGGGGGTGCGGGCTGCCGGGCCCGGGTCCCGGGGCACGGGTTGCCGGGGCGCGGGGCATGGGCTGCCCTGCGGGGGCGCGGGGAATATGCCCGCCGCCCCTATGTCCGTAATGCGCCATATGATCACCTCTCATGGGAGAGGTTCGAACCGTCGAAGAGTCAGCCCGGCGCAGCACCGTCCGGTCCCGGCGGAGCGCCGCGTTCGCCATCTGGTACCTGCGCGTCGTCTCGTTCATCAATTTCCTCAGCGCCGTCTGGGTCGCCTTCGGCCAGGACCTGAGGCGGCACAACACCGAGGACTACTTCACGCCCTACCTGCTCACCGCCGGATTCTCCTCCGGGGTGATCGCCTTGTTCCTGGCGATCACCATGCGGCGGCGCAAGCGGGCCGCCTGGATCGTCAACCTGGTCCTCGGCGGGCTGGTGCTGCTGGTCCTGGTCCTCGCGCTGTTCTTCGAGGAGTTCCGCGGGCACGCCCAGAACTGGATCTCGCTGGTACTAACCACCGCGTTCGTCGTGGCGCTGCTGCTGGGGCGGCGGGAGTTCTACGCCAAGGGGGACCGCTCCAACCCGAAGCTGGCGGCCCTGGTCGCCGTGGCGGGCCTGCTGGTCACCTCGCTCGTCGCCGCCGCCCTGGTGACCCTCACCAACACCGCCCACGACGAGCACCGCTCCACCTTCCTGGACCGCTGGCGCTACGGGGCGCTCCGGCTGGTCTCGGTGGCCGCCGACGACTCCCGCTTCCCCGGCATCACCACACCCGGCTGGGTCGACGTCGTCATCAACGTCCTGTCCACGCTGCTGCTGATCGCCGTCGTGTACGCGGCCTTCCGCGCCCGCCGCGCGGTCGACCCGCTCTCCGCCGACGACGAGGCGCGGCTGCGGGTGCTGCTGGACAAGCACGGCGAGCGTGACTCGCTCGGCTACTTCGCGCTGCGCCGCGAGAAGAGCGCCGTGTGGTCGCCGACCGGCAAGGCCGCCGTCGTCTACCGGGTGGTCGGCGGCGTCTCCCTGGCCTCCGGCGACCCGATCGGCGACCCGGAGGCCTGGCCGGGCGCGATCGATCCCTGGCTGGCCGAGGCCCGGGAGCACGGCTGGATCCCGGCCGTGACGGGGGCGAGCGAGGAGGCGGGCACGGTCTACGCCCGGCACGGTCTGGACGCCCTGGAGCTGGGCGACGAGGCCATCGTGGAGACGGCCGAGTTCACGCTCGACGGTCGGGCGATGCGCACGGTGCGCCAGGCCTACAACCGGGTCGCCCGCGCCGGGTACGAGGTGACGATCCGGCGGCACGCGGACATCCCCGGACCGGAGATGGCCGACCTGGTGCGGCGCGCCGACGACTGGCGCGACGGGGAGACCGAGCGCGGCTTCTCCATGGCCCTCGGACGGCTCGGCGACCCGGCCGACGGGCAGTGCGTGATGCTGGAGTGCCGGGACGCGGGCGAGGGCGGGGCGCCCGGCGCGCTGCGCGCGGTCCTGAGCTTCGTGCCGTGGGGGCCGGGCGGCCTCTCCCTCGACCTGATGCGCCGCGACCGGGACGCGGAGAACGGGCTGATGGAGTTCATGGTGATCCAGCTGCTCCAGCGCTCCGGCGAGATCGGGATCACGCAGGTGTCACTCAACTTCGCGATGTTCCGGTCCGTCTTCGAGCGGGGATCGCGGCTCGGCGCGGGACCGGTGCTGAGGCTGTGGCGTTCGCTGCTGAGCTTCTTCTCGCGCTGGTGGCAGATCGAGTCGCTCTACCGGGCCAACGCCAAGTACCGACCCGTCTGGGAGCCGCGTTTCATGCTGTTCGAGAAGAGCGCCGACCTCGCGCGCATCGCCCTCGCGGCGGGCCGCGCCGAGGGGTTCCTGGAGGCACCGGGGCTGCCGAAGTGGCTGCACCGCTCGCACCTGGGCGCCCGTGGATGAGCCGTTGGACGGCCCCGCTCCGGGCGGTGGCGCGCGAGTGGGGTCCGCTCGTGGCCGCCGTACGCGCGGGGCTCGCCGGACGCGGGGCGCGGGCGTTCGCCCTGACGCTGACGGCGGTGGCGCTGACCGCGGTGATCCAGCTGGTGCAGAACCAGCCGTGGGGCTTCCACCCGGTGCGGGGGCTGGGTGCGGTCCGGGCCGGGGATCCGCTCTGGCAGGCGCTGCTGCGCACCCCGCTCTCGCTGTTCGTACCCGCGCCGGATCTGCCGGTGTGGGGCGCGCTCGCGCAGATCCTGCTGGTGTTCGGCATCGCGGAGGTGTGCCTGGGCCGGTGGCGGACGCTCGCCGTCGCGTATCTGGCCACGCTGGCCGGGACCCTCTACGCCCGGATCGGTGTCGCGCTGGGGCCCGACGCCTTCCTCGGGCTGCCCGCGTCGGACGCGCGGGTGGTGGACACCGGCCCCTCGGCGGCGGTCGTGGGACTCGCGGTGTACGTCTGCCACCAGCACCGCGCCTGGTTCACCGGGGCGCTGGTCGTCGTCGCGATGGTGGTGGAGGTGCTGGTCAAGGACAACCTGGCGGGCCGTGAGCACCTGGCCGCCATCGCCGCCGTCCTGGTGGTGTGCGGTGTACGGGAGTGGCGCGGGCGGCGGCGGCCGGCTCAGGACCCGCGGGCGGGCGGGAGCGGCGCCCGGTCCGGGGTGCCGCCGATGAGGTCCTGAAACCTGCGGCGCGGCCCGGCCCACCTGACGTCGTGGTGGTAGGCCCGCAGCACCGCCCGGGAGCGGGCGCGGTGCCGGTGGCGGTAGAAGCGCCTGGCCCAGGGCGAGGTGGGGCGGGCGAGGCGGACCGCAGCGACCAGCGCGACGAACGGGACGAGGGTGCCGAGCACCGCCATCCGTGTCTTGCCCTTGAACAGGGCGGTCAGGACGAAGCAGAAGTTGACCGCGTAGGACGTGATGACGCCGAGGCGCCCCTGCTGTTCCCCGTCGCTCACGTCGTCCACGCCGAGCGGTGAGAAGCCCGCGAGGACCAGGAGGACCAGCGAGGCGGTCAGCACGACGGCCTCCACGCTCTGGCGGCCCTCCTCGCTCCAGTACACGTCGTCCAGATGCAGGATCAGCGCGAACTCGTCCAGCACCAGCCCCGCCCCCACACCGAAGATCACCGCGCAGACCGCGGCGGCCACCCCGTGCCGCCCGGCCGCCACCGCCCCGAAGCCGCCGATCACCGACAGCACGACCCCGGGCACCACGTGGTGGATGTGCACTCCGCCCGGGGTGATGTTGCGGAACGGGCCCTTCCCGGCCCGGATCAGCCGGGTGATGGTGCGGGTGACGGCGAAGGTCAGGACGAAGGCGGCCAGGGCCAGGAGCAGCGGGAGTTTGCCCGGTTCGGCGATGTTGGTGTGCCACCAGTTCCCCATGCCACCCACTCCCGCGCCTCGGCCTCTGCGGCGTTTTGTCCCTGTTCGGCCAATCTAGCGGTGGGAGCGGCGGGCCGGAGCGGCTAGCCTGCCCGCGGTGACCTCCCTGAACAGCCACGGCCTGCGTTTCGCCTTCGGCACCCTGACCGTGCTCCCCGTCCGTGTGAGCCGCTGGGACCGCGCGACCGCCAGGGCGGGCATGGTCTGCGCGCCGCTCGCCGGACTCGTCGTGGGGCTGCTCGCCGCCGCCCTCGGCTCCCTGGTGCTGCTGGCCGGAGCGGGGCCGCTGCTCGCGGCGGTGGCCTCCGTCGCGGCGCCTGCGGCCCTCACCCGGGGGCTGCACCTGGACGGCCTGGCGGACACCGCGGACGGGCTGGGCAGCGGGAAACCGGCCGGGGACGCGCTGCGGATCATGAAGCGGTCCGACATTGGGCCGTTCGGTGTCATCACCCTGCTCCTGGTCCTGCTGGCCCAGGTCGCCGCCCTCGCCGAGCTGTACGGGCGGGGCTGGGCGCACGGGGCGCTCGCGACGCTCGTGGCGGCCGTCGCCGCCCGGCTCGCACTGACCCTGGCGTCCCGCCGGGGCGTCCCGGCGGCCCGGCCGGAGGGGCTCGGGGCGACGGTGGCCGGCACGGTCCCGGTGGGGTGGGCGCTGCTCACGGCGGCGGTCGCCGTGGCGCTGTGCGGGGCGGCGGGCGCGGCGTTCGGCCCCTACGGGGTGCTGCGCCACGCGCTCGCGGTGCTCGGCGCGCTGGCCGTGGCCGAACCCCTGCTGCGGCACTGCGTGCGGCGGTTCGGCGGGGTCACCGGGGACGTGTTCGGCGGGGTCGCGGAGAGCGCGGCGACGGCGGCCCTGGTGGCGTTGACGTTCGGCCCCTGACGGGGCCGGTCCCGTCTCCCGGGCCCGGGTCGGGCCCGCCGCCGTCACACGGCAGGAACCGCGCGCGTAGGCTCATTCCCGGCACATCGCGGCGCCGTCTACGATGCGCCGGGCACGGTCGGCCCACCCCTCGGCCGGACTCGAACTCAACGGAAGCGAGATTTCACCACCGTGACTGCTCTCACTCTCAGCACTGCCGGTGCCGCGACGCTGCGCGCCGACGCACTGGTCGTCGGCGTCGCCAAGGGCGCCCAGGGGCCGGTCGTCGCGCCCGGCGCCGAGGCCGTGGACAAGGCGTTCGGCGGGAAGCTCGCCGACGTCCTCGCGACCCTGGGCGCCACCGGTGCCGAGGGCGAACTGACCAAGGTGCCCGCCGCGTCCGGCCTCAAGGCCCCCCTCGTCGTCGCGGTCGGTCTCGGTCCGGTCCCGGACAAGCAGGACGCCTACGAGGGCGAGGCGCTGCGCCGCGCGGCGGGCACCGCCTCCCGCGCGCTGTCCGGCTCGCAGAAGGCGGGCTTCGCGCTGCCCGCCGCCTCCGTCGAGGACGCCGCGGCCGTCGCCGAGGGCGCCCTGCTCGGCGCGTACGCCTTCACCGCCTACCAGCGCGGCGAGAACCGGCTCGCCCCGAAGGACGCGAAGTCCAAGGACAGCGGCCCCAAGCAGCCGCTCGCCGAGGTGACCCTGCTCGGCGGCAAGCCCCGCGACAAGGCCTTCAAGGCCGCGGTGGAGCGCGCCCTCGCCCTGGTCGAGGAGATCAACCGGGCCCGCGACCTCATCAACACCCCGCCGAACGACCTGTACCCCGAGTCCTTCGCCGCCGTGGCCACCGCCGCCGGCAAGGAGCACGGCGTCAAGGTCCAGGTCCTCGACGAGAAGGCGCTGCTCAAGGGCGGCTACGGCGGCCTCATCGGCGTCGGCCAGGGCGCCGCGAACGGCCCGCGCCTGGTCAGGCTCGCCTACACCCACCCGAAGGCGGAGAAGACCCTGGCCCTCGTCGGCAAGGGCATCACCTACGACTCGGGCGGCATCTCCCTCAAGCCGGCCGGCCACAACGAGACGATGAAGTGCGACATGAGCGGCGCGGCCGCCGTGTTCGCCGCCGTCGTCGCGGCAGCCCGCCTCGGCCTGAAGGTCAACGTCACCGGCTGGCTGGCGCTCGCCGAGAACATGCCCTCCGGCACCGCCACCCGCCCCGGCGACGTGCTGCACATGTACAGCGGCAAGACCGTCGAGGTCCTCAACACCGACGCCGAGGGCCGCCTCGTCCTCGCCGACGCGCTGACCCGCGCCTCGGAGGAGAAGCCGGACGCGATCGTCGACGTGGCGACCCTGACCGGCGCGATGGTGCTGGCGCTCGGCAACCGCACCTTCGCGATCATGGGCAACGACGACGCCTTCCGGACCTCCGTCCACGAGATCGCCGAGGAGGTCGGCGAGGCCTCCTGGCCGATGCCGCTCCCGGCCGACCTGCGCAAGGGCATGGACTCCCCCACCGCCGACATCGCCAACATGGGCGAGCGGATGGGCGGCGGCCTGGTCGCCGGTCTGTTCCTGAAGGAGTTCGTGGGCGAGGGCATCTCCTGGGCCCACCTGGACATCGCCGGTCCGGCGTTCCACGAGGGCGCCCCGTACGGCTACACGCCCAAGGGCGGCACCGGTTCCGCGGTCCGCACCCTGGTGCGCCTCGCCGAGCGCACCGCCGACGGCGACCTGGGCTGAGCGATCAGCCGCGTACGGCCCCGGGCAGGGTTCCGGGGCCGTACGTGTTGTCCGGGCGGGGCCGGTAAGAAGAGACAGGGCTCCGCTCGCGCGGGAGGAACCGGGTTTCGCCCGCCGGGGAGCGACCGGGGTTTCGCTCTGGACGAACACCCGGCGAATCCGTAGGTGTCTACGCAGTAGTAACCCTCCGGGACGGATGATCGTCCGTCCCGGACCAGGGCCCCGCGTCCCGCCCACCGTCGACAAGTGCGAAGATGGGTTCTCGGCAGGACAGGGCCCCCACCACAGGGCCGAAGACAAAAGCGGCCGCACACCAGCCGACCGGCCGGTCACACCCCAGCGACGGGGCCCGGCGTACGGCGCACATGCATGGAGGACGTGACGTGGCGAACGACGCCAGCACCGTTTTCGACCTAGTGATCCTCGGCGGTGGCAGTGGCGGTTACGCCGCGGCCCTGCGCGGAGCGCAGCTGGGCCTGGACGTCGCCCTGATCGAGAAGGGCAAGGTCGGCGGCACCTGCCTGCACAACGGCTGCATCCCCACGAAGGCGCTGCTGCACGCGGGCGAGATCGCGGACCAGGCCCGCGAGTCGGCCCAGTTCGGCGTGAAGGCCACCTTCGAGGGCATCGACATGGAGGCCGTCAACAAGTACAAGGACGACGTGATCGCGGGCCTGTACAAGGGTCTCCAGGGTCTCGTCGCCTCGCGCAAGGTCCACTACATCGAGGGCGAGGGCAAGCTCTCCTCCCCCACCTCGGTCGACGTGAACGGCCAGCGCGTCCAGGGCCGCCACGTGCTGCTGGCGACCGGCTCCGTGCCGAAGTCGCTGCCCGGCCTGGAGATCGACGGCAACCGGATCATCTCCTCGGACCACGCGCTGAAGCTCGACCGCGTCCCGAAGTCCGCGATCGTGCTGGGCGGCGGTGTCATCGGCGTCGAGTTCGCCTCCGCGTGGAAGTCGTTCGGCACCGAGGTCACGATCGTCGAGGGCCTCAAGCACCTCGTCCCGGTCGAGGACGAGAACAGCTCCAAGCTTCTTGAGCGCGCGTTCCGCAAGCGCGGCATCAAGTTCAACCTCGGCACCTTCTTCGACAAGGCCGAGTACACCCAGGACGGCGTCCGGGTGACCCTCGCCGACGGCAAGACCTTCGAGGCGGAGATCCTCCTCGTCGCGATCGGCCGCGGCCCGGTCTCGCAGGGCCTCGGCTACGAGGAGCAGGGCGTCGCGATGGACCGCGGCTACGTCCTGGTCGACGAGTACATGCAGACCAACGTCCCGACGATCTCGGCCGTGGGCGACCTCGTCCCCACCCTCCAGCTCGCTCACGTCGGCTTCGCCGAGGGCATCCTGGTGGCCGAGCGCCTCGCCGGTCTGAAGACCGTCCCGGTCGACTACGACGGCGTGCCGAAGGTGACGTACTGCCACCCCGAGGTCGCCTCCGTCGGCATCACCGAGGCGAAGGCCAAGGAGATCTACGGCGCGGACAAGGTCGTCGCCCTCAAGTACAACCTCGCGGGCAACGGCAAGAGCAGGATCCTGAAGACCGCGGGCGAGATCAAGCTCGTCCAGGTCAAGGACGGTGCCGTGGTCGGCGTCCACATGGTGGGCGACCGCATGGGCGAGCAGGTCGGCGAAGCCCAGCTGATCTACAACTGGGAAGCGCTGCCCGCCGAGGTCGCCCAGCTCATCCACGCCCACCCGACGCAGAACGAGGCGATGGGCGAGGCTCACCTGGCGCTGGCCGGGAAGCCCCTCCACTCCCACGACTGATCCCCCGTTCCGGGCGCGACGACCGACCACTTCCGCATTTTCGTAAGGAGCAACTGAAACCATGTCGGTTTCCGTAACCCTTCCGGCGCTCGGCGAGAGCGTCACCGAGGGCACTGTCACCCGTTGGCTCAAGGCCGAGGGCGAGCGCGTCGAGGCCGACGAGCCGCTGCTCGAAGTCTCGACCGACAAGGTCGACACCGAGATCCCGGCCCCCGCGTCCGGCGTTCTGTCTTCCATCAAGGTCGCCGAGGACGAGACCGTCGAGGTCGGCGCCGAGCTGGCCGTCATCGACGACGGCTCCGGCGGCGGTGCGGCCGAGGCGGCGGCTCCGGCCGCCGAGGAGGCCCCGGCCGCCGAGGCTCCGGCGCCCGCCGCCGAGGAGGCCGCCGCCGCCCCGGCCCCCGAGGCCGAGGCCCCGGCCGCCTCCGGCGGTTCCGCCGAGGGCACCGACGTCACCCTCCCCGCGCTCGGCGAGAGCGTGACCGAGGGCACCGTGACCCGCTGGCTCAAGGAGGTCGGCGAGGAGGTCGCGGAGGACGAGCCGCTGCTGGAGGTCTCCACGGACAAGGTCGACACCGAGATCCCCGCCCCGGTCGCCGGTGTGCTGCTGGAGATCGTGGTCGGCGAGGACGAGACCGCCGAGGTCGGTGCCAAGCTCGCCGTCATCGGCGCCCCGGGCGCCGCCCCCAAGCAGGAAGCCCCCAAGCAGGAGGCTCCCAAGCAGGAGGCCCCGGCCCAGGAAGCGCCCAAGCAGGAGGCTCCGGCTCAGGAGGCCCCCAAGCAGGAAGCCCCCAAGCAGCAGGAAGCCCCGAAGCAGGAGGCTCCCGCTCCGGCCCCGTCGGCTCCGGCCCCCGCGCAGCCCGCCCCCGCCGCGCCCGCGCAGCCTGCCGCTGCCGCGCCCTCCGGTGACGACGGCGCGTACGTCACGCCGCTGGTCCGCAAGCTCGCGTCCGAGAACAACGTGGACCTGAGCGCGGTCAAGGGCACCGGCGTCGGCGGCCGTATCCGCAAGCAGGACGTCGTCGCCGCCGCGGAGGCCGCCAAGGCCGCCGCCGCTGCACCGGCCCCCGCCGCCGCCGGAGGCCGTGCCGCCTCCCAGGCGCCGAAGCTGGAGGCGTCCCCGCTGCGCGGTCAGACGGTCAAGATGACCCGCATGCGCAAGGTCATCGGCGACAACATGATGAAGGCGTTGCACTCGCAGGCCCAGCTGACCTCGGTCGTCGAGGTCGACATCACCAGGCTGATGAAGCTGCGCAACCAGGCCAAGGCCGCGTTCGCCGCCCGTGAGGGCGTCAAGCTGTCCCCGATGCCGTTCTTCGTGAAGGCGGCGGCCCAGGCGCTGAAGGCCCACCCGGTCATCAACGCCCGGATCAACGAGGACGAGGGCACCATCACGTACTTCGACTCGGAGAACATCGGCATCGCCGTGGACGCCGAGAAGGGTCTGATGACCCCGGTCATCAAGGGTGCGGGCGACCTGAACATCGCCGGTATCTCCAAGAAGACCGCGGAGCTGGCGGGCAAGGCGCGTGGTGGCGGTCTGACCCCGGACGACATGTCCGGCGCCACCTTCACCATCAGCAACACCGGTTCGCGCGGCGCCCTGTTCGACACCGTCATCGTGCCGCCGAACCAGGCCGCCATCCTGGGTATCGGCGCCACGGTCCGCCGCCCGGTGGTCATCGACCACCCGGACCTCGGCGAGACCATCGCGGTGCGCGACATGACCTTCCTCTCGCTCTCCTACGACCACCGTCTGGTGGACGGCGCGGACGCCGCCCGCTACCTGACGTCGGTCAAGGCGATCCTGGAGGCGGGTGAGTTCGAGGTCGAGCTCGGCCTCTGAACACCCCGGCTGTAACCAGCCTCACCAGCGGCGCCCCCGTCCGGAACCTCATCCGGGCGGGGGCGCCGCCGTATTGTCTAAACACCACGAGCGGCCCACCGCCGCCGTGATGATGTAGGCAGCACCGGTCTGCCCTGAAGGAGCCCTCCATGACCCCGCCCGTCGTCCACTCGCTGCGCGAGCAGATCCGCGAGCACATCGTGGAGGGGATCGTCAGCGGGCGCTGGAAGCCGGGTGAGCGGATCGTGGAGCGCCGCATCGCCACCGAGCTGGAGGTCAGCCAGACGCCGGTCCGCGAGGCGCTGCGCGAGCTGGAGACCCTGCGGCTGATCGAGTCGGCGCCCAACAAGGGCGTCCGGGTCCGCAATCTCACCGCCGCCGACCTGGAGGAGAGCTACCCGGTCCGGGCTGGCCTGGAGCAGATCGCGGCCGAGCTGGCGGCCCCGGTGCTCGGCCGGGACTGCTCGGCGCTGGAGCCGCACGTGGCGGCGCTGTACGAGGCGGACCGGCGGGCGGACGGGGAGGCCCAGGTCCGGCACACGGTGGGCTTCCACCGGGAGCTGGTCCGGGCCGCGGGGAACGCGGTGCTGCTGCACACCTGGGAGGGGCTGGGCATCGAGGTGTTCACGGCCCTGTCGATCCGCTGGCTGGGCACGGTGCAGAAGTCGTACGCGGAGGAGCACCAGGCCCTCATCGACGCGTTCCTCGCCGAGGACCCGCGGATCGGGTCGCTGGTGAAGGCGCACGTCCTGGGCTGCGCTCCGCGCGCGTGAGCCGGACCGGGCGCCCGATCATCTGGTCGGCAGGCCGCTCCTCCGTGCAGGTCAGCGCCCTTTTTGCACGCTATTTCGCGTCACTCCGTGCCCGGTTCCGAGGCACCCCATGCCACTTTTCGCTGGATCATGAAGTTTTTCCTTCCACCCTTTGATCGATCATCGATCAGCGATTTACAGTTCACTCCGCGGGCCCACCGGCCCCATCGCTCTGTCCTGCCAGATAGGGCCTTCTCCACCCCCCTCCTCTCCGGAAGGCGGCGATCATGACCGACCCCGTAGGAAAGCTTCCGAGCGAGCTCGACCAGCTCCCGGACCGTGACCCCGAGGAGACCGCCGAATGGGCGGCCTCCCTGGACGCCGTCACCAAGGCCGCCGGCCCGCACCGCGCCGCGTACCTGATGCGCCGCTCGCTGGAGCACGCCGAGGGCGCCGGTCTCGCCCTGCCCAAGCTGCTGGAGACCGACTACGTCAACACCATTCCGACCGCCGCCGAGCCCGCGTTCGACGGCGACCTGGAGATGGAGTCGAAGATCACCGCGTGGAACCGCTGGAACGCGGCCGCGATGGTGACCCGCGGAGCCCGGTTCGGGGTCGGTGGCCACATCGCCACCTTCGCCTCGGCGGCCTGGCTCTACGAGACCGGCTTCAACCACTTCTTCCGCGGCAAGGAGGGGGACGGGAGCGGCGACCAGCTCTACATCCAGGGCCACGCCTCCCCCGGCATCTACGCCCGCGCCTTCCTCGACGGGCGGCTCACCGAGCGGCACCTCGACAACTTCCGCCAGGAGTCCGGCGGCGAGGGCCTGCCCTCCTACCCGCACCCGCGGCGGCTGCCGTGGCTGTGGGAGTTCCCCACCGTGTCGATGGGCCTCGGCCCGCTCTCGGCCATCTACCAGGCGCGCTTCAACCGCTATCTGGCCAACCGGAAGATCAAGGACACCGCGGGCTCCCACGTCTGGGCCTTCCTCGGCGACGGCGAGATGGACGAGCCCGAGTCGACCGCCGCCCTGGCGCTCGCCTCCCGTGAGCGGCTCGACAACCTGACCTTCGTCATCAACTGCAACCTCCAGCGCCTCGACGGCCCGGTCCGCGCCAATTTCCGCGTGGTCCAGGAGCTGGAGGCGCAGTTCCGGGGGGCGGGCTGGAACGTCGTCAAGACGCTGTGGGGCAACGCCTGGGACGAGCTGCTCCAGCTGGACACCACGGGCGCGCTGCTGCGCCGCCTGCGGGAGGTCCCGGACGCGCAGTTCCAGACGTACGCCACCCGCGACGTCGCCTACATCCGCGAGCACTTCTTCGGCGCCGAGCCCGCGCTCGCCGAGCTGGCGAAGCTGCTGAGCGACGCGAAGATCGCCGAGTGTTTCTACACCTCCCGCGGCGGCCACGAGGCGCGCAAGGTCTACGCGGCGTACCGGGCGGCCGTCGAGCACAAGGGCGCGCCGACGGTGATCCTGGCGCAGACGGTCAAGGGATACACCCTCGGCAAGGGCTTCGAGTCCAAGAACGCCAACCACCAGATGAAGAAGCTGTCGACCGACGAGTTCAAGAGCATGCGCGAGCTGCTCGGCCTCCCGATCCCCGACAGCGCCTTCCAGGACGGTCTGGTCCCCTACGGCCACCCGGGCGCCGACTCCCCCGAGGTCCGCTACCTCCAGGAGCGCCGCGCGGCCCTCGGCGGCCCCGCCCCCGCCCGCCGCCTGCACGCCGTGGAGCCGCTGCCGCAGCCCGCCGAGCGCGCCTACCAGGCCCTGTACAAGGGGTCCGGCAAGCAGGAGATGGCCACCACCATGGCGTTCGTCCGCCTGGTGAAGGACCTGATGCGCGACAAGGAGACCGGCAAGCGCTGGGTGCCGATCGTCCCGGACGAGGCCCGTACCTTCGGTATGGAGTCGCTGTTCCCCTCGGCGGGCATCTACTCGCCGCTGGGCCAGACGTACGAGCCGGTCGACCGCGACCAGCTGATGTACTACAAGGAGGCCGCGGACGGCCAGATCCTCAACGAGGGGATCACCGAGGCCGGGGCCATGGCCGACTTCATCGCCGCCGCCACGTCGTACGCGACGCACGGCGAGACGATGATCCCGTTCTACATCTTCTACTCGATGTTCGGCTGGCAGCGGACCGGCGACCAGATGTGGCAGCTCGCCGACCAGCTCGGCAAGGGCTTCATCGTCGGCGCGACCGCCGGCCGGACCACCCTGACCGGTGAGGGCCTCCAGCACGCGGACGGCCACTCGCACCTGATCGCGGCCACCAACCCGGCCTCGCTCAACTACGACCCGGCGTTCGCGTACGAGGTGGCGGTGATCGTCAAGGACGGTCTGCGGCGGATGTACGGCCCCGATGCCGAGGACGTCTTCTACTACCTGACGGTCTACAACGAGCCGAAGCCGCAGCCCGCGATGCCCGAGGGCGTCGAGGAGGGCATCGTCAGGGGTCTGTACCGCTTCAAGGAGGGCACCCCCGCCAGGGCGGACGCGCCGCGCCTCCAGCTGCTGGCCTCCGGCACGGCGATCCACTGGGCCCTGGAGGCCCAGGAGCTGCTGGCCGCCGACTGGGGCGTCACCGCCGACGTCTGGTCCGCCACCTCGTGGGGCGAGCTGCGCCGCGACGCGCTGGCGGCCGACGAGGCGCTGCTCCACGGGGAGCAGCGGGTGCCGTACGTGACCCAGGCGCTCTCCGGTGCGCCGGGGCCGGTCCTCGCGGTGAGCGACTGGATGCGCCAGGTCCCGGACCAGATCAGCCAGTGGGTGGAGCAGGACTGGTCCTCGCTCGGCACGGACGGCTTCGGTCTCTCCGACACCCGGGAGGCGGCGCGCCGCCACTTCGGGGTCGACGCCCGGTCGGTCGTCGTCGCCTCGCTGGCCCAGCTGGCCAAGCGCGGCGAGGTCCCGGCATCGGCGGTCAAGGAGGCCCGGGAGCGCTACGGCCTCTGAGCCCCCTTCCCCGGGAGCGCGACAATGGGCCCATGCGCGCTGCCCGGCTGATCAAGATGGTGCTGCTCCTGCAGAACCGCCCCGCCATGACCGCCGCCGAACTGGCGGAGGAGCTGGAGGTGTCGGAGCGCACGGTCACCCGGGACGCCCAGGCCCTCTCCGAGGCGGGCGTCCCGGTGTACGCGGAGCGCGGCCGGGCGGGCGGCTACCGGCTGGTCGGCGGCTACCGCACCCGGCTGACCGGGCTGGCCCGGGACGAGGCGGAGGCGCTGTTCCTGTCCGGGCTGCCGTCGGCGCTGCGGGAGATGGGCCTGGAGGACGCGGCGTCGGCGGCCCGGCTCAAGGTGTCGGCGGCGCTGCTGCCCTCGCTGCGGGACGCGTCCACCTCCGTCGCCCGGCGCTTCCACCTGGACGCCCCGTCCTGGTACGCCGAGCCGGAGACCCCCGAGCTGCTGCCCGCCGTCGCCGACGCGGTCTGGGACGACCGCCTGCTGCGGGCCCGCTACCGCAGGGGCCGGGGTGAGCGGGGAGCGGAGGTGGCGCGGGAACTCGCTCCGTACGGCCTCGTCCTGAAGGCGGGGGTCTGGTATCTCTGCGCGCGGGCGGGCGAGGACTTCCGGGTCTACCGGATCGACCGCTTCACCGCCGCGGAGCCGGCCGAGGAGCGTTTCGAGCGGGACGAGACCTTCGACCTGGCCGGATTCTGGACGGAGCGGGCCGCCGAGTTCGCCCGTTCCCTGCTGCGTACGGAGGTGACCGTACGGGTGTCCGAGCGCGGGGCGCGGCAGCTCGCGTACAGCGGTGACCGGGCGGCGGCAGCGGCGGCGCTGGCCGGGGCCTCGGAACCCGGTCCGGACGGCCGCCGCACCCTCACCCTGCCCGTGGAATCACTGGACGTGGCCTACGCCCAGCTGCTGGCGCTGGGCCCCGAGTTGGAGGTCGTGGCGCCCGAGGAGCTGCGGGCGCGGTTCGCGGCGGCGGCCGAACGCCTGCACGAGCTGTATCGCTGAAAGGCTTCAATTCGGCGGCTGCGCGTGCGGGAGCCCCCGGCAGGCTGGATGCTGTACCCGTGATGGACGAAACGGAATTCTGGGAGCTCATCGACAGCACCCGCGAGGCCGCCGAGGGCGACCCCGAGGACCACGCCGATCTGCTCGTGGAACGGCTGACGCGGCTCGATCCCGATTCCGTGCTGGACTTCGCCCGGCACTTCGAGGCCCGCTACAACCGGGCCTACCGCTGGGACCTGTGGGGGGCGGCCGCCGTCCTGCTGGGCGGGGCGAGCGACGACGCCTTCGACTACTTCCGCTGCTGGCTGATCGGCCAGGGCCGGGAGGTCTTCGAGGGTGCGCTGCACGAGCCGGACGGCCTGGCGGAGCTGCTGGAGGACTTCGACGAGGAGGCCGACGGGGACGGCGAGGAGCTGGGGTACGCGGCGGACGAGGCGTACGAACAGCTCACCGGCGTGGTCGCCCCGGACCTGGGGCTGCCGGCCCAGCCGGTCGATCCGCTGGGCACCCCGGTCGACTTCGAGGACGACGCGGCCCTCGCGGCCCGCTACCCGGAGCTGTGGGACCGGTTCGGGCCCACCCCGTAGGCACGCCGGTCAGGCGGGGCCCAGCGAGCGGCCCATGCAGACGTCGTCGACGTAGTCCCCGTTCAGGAAGAACTCCCCCGGCAGCACCCCCTCGACGGTGAAGCCCTCGGAGGCGTAGAGCGCGCGGGCGGGGGTGTTGTGCCCGAGCACCCGGAGCGTGATCCGGTTGGCGCCCTGGCGGCGGGCCTCGGCGCACGCGGCCCGCAGCAGCGTCCGCCCCGCACCGGCCCCGCGCGCCCACCCGGCGACCGCCAGCCCCCGTATCTGCCGCACATGCGCGTTGGCGGCGAGCGGGGTGGGCGGAACGAGCCGGACGTACCCGGCGATCCGCGCCGGCTCGCCGGGCTCCGGCGCGGCCTCCGCCACCAGGACGTCCTCGGGCCGGTGCCGCTCGTCGAAGAACGGCTCGTACGGAGGCCGGGGCCGCGGCAGCACCGCGTGCAGCGTCGACCAGGTGGACCGGTCGATCTCCGCGAGCGCGTCGTCGTCGGCGGGCACGGCGGGGCGGACGGGGCGGAGCGTGATCGCGGGCATGGCGCCACTGTGCCACGCGGCGTTCCCCGTGTTCGAGGGCTTTCCTGGGGCAGGATGGGGCCATGCCCAGCTCCCGTATCGCCGTCAGCGGATCGTCCGGACTCATCGGAGCGGCGCTGGTGCGCTCGCTGCGCGCCGACGGGCACGAGGTGGCCCGCCTGGTACGGCGCCCCGCCAGAACCGGTGACGAGGTGGAGTGGGACCCCGGGCGGGGGTACGTGGACGTGGCCGGGCTCGTGGGCTGCGACGCCGTCGTCCACCTGGCCGGGGCCGGGGTGGGCGACCACCGCTGGACGGACGCGTACAAGAAGGAGATCCGGGACAGCCGGGTGCTGGGCACCGGCGCGATCGCCGAGGCGGTCGCCTCGCTCGACACCCCGCCCCGGGTGCTGCTCTCCGGCTCCGCCATCGGCTTCTACGGCGACACCGGGGACCGGGCGGTGGACGAGAGCGCGCCGCCCGGCGAGGGGTTCCTGCCCTCGGTGTGCGAGGAGTGGGAGGCGGCCACCGCACCCGCCGAGGAGGCGGGCGTCCGCACGGCGCACGCCCGCACCGGGCTGGTCGTCGGCCGCGAGGGCGGGGCCTGGGGGCGCCTCTTCCCGTTGTTCAAGGCCGGGCTCGGCGGAAAGCTGGGCGACGGCCGCCAGTACTGGAGCTTCATCGCGCTGCACGACCACGTCGCGGCCCTGCGCCACATCCTGGACACCGCGTCGCTCAGCGGCCCGGTGAACCTGACGGCGCCCGACCCGGTCACCAACGCGGAGGTGACCGCCGCGATGGGCCGGGTCCTGCGCCGCCCCACGCTGTTCCCGGCGCCCGCGCCCGCGCTGCGGCTGGTGCTCGGGGAGTTCGCGGAGGACGTGCTGGGCAGCCAGCGGGTGCTCCCCCGCAAGCTGCTGGACTCCGGCTTCTCCTTCGCCTTCCCCACCGTCGACGAGGCGATCCGCGCCGCACTGCGCTGAGCCCGGCGCGCGGCCGTGTCGTGCCCCTCCCCCAGCGGTCCGTGCCGTCCGTCGGGCCCGTGTCGTGCCCGTCGCCCGGCGGCGCGGGTCGGCAGGATGGGCCGGGAGGGAGGCGAGATGACATGGGTGACTACGTCCTGGTCCACGGGGCCATGCACGGCGGATGGTGCTGGCGCTTCGTGCGCGACCTGCTCTCCGGGGCCGGTCACCGGGTGTTCACGCCGAGCCTGACCGGGCAGGGCGAGCACCGTCATCTCCTCGGCCCGGACGTCGGCGTCGCCACGCACGTGCGGGATGTCACCGGCCTGCTGGACTACGAGGACCTGCGCGACGCCCATCTGGTCCTGCACAGCTACGCCGGAATCCTGGCGGGCCCGGTGGCCGAGCGGGCCGCCGCCCGGCTCGCCTCGGTCACCTTCCTCGGGGCGTTCGTCGTCCGGCCCGGCGAATGCCTGCTGGACGTCGAACCACCCGCGACGGCGGAGCGGTACCGCGCTCTGGCCGCCTCGGACGGCGACGGCTGGTATCTGCCCGCCGACGCCTCTTTCCTCACCCGGTGGGGCGTCACGGACGAGGCGCTGAGGGCCTGGGCGGCCCCCCGGCTCACCGATTTCCCGCTGCGCTGCCAGACCGACACCGTCGACTTCGACCCCGGACCGCTCGCCGCGCTTCCCACGTCGTACGTGCGGCACACCCGACCGCCGCTCCCCAGCCTCGACCTGTCCCTGAGCAGGGCGGACGCCGACGGCTGGGACATCCACTCCCTCCCGGCGGGCCACGACATGATGCTCGAAGCCCCCGAGGCCACCGCGCGGCTGCTGACCCGCATCGCCGAGCGCGGTGAACCCGGCGGACCTCGGCGGCCGTCACCCTCGCCGCCCCCGTGACGGCAGCGGGCTCCGGATCCCGGGCGGGGAACGGGCGGCCCGGCCCGGCGGCCGACGGGCGGGGCGGGGGCCGCATGTGCGACCCCGTGCCCCGGTGCTCCCCGGCGCGCGTCTGACCCAGTATCAGCCATCCTCCTAGCCTCGATGCGAACTCCGGCTTTCCGGGGACCTGTTGGGGGCAAGAACCCCCCACCAGTCGCACCGACTCGGGGAGGGGCACGTGCGCAGCACGGCACACCACGCAGACGTGATCATCATCGGGGCCGGGGTCGCCGGTCTGTCGGCGGCCCACCTGCTGACCGGGGCGGGGCTCACCGTCAGCGTCCTGGAGGCCGCGCCCCGGGTGGGCGGCAGACTCGCCACCGACGAGGTGGACGGCTTCCGGCTCGACCGGCTCGGCCCGCTGCTCTGCGCCACCTGGCCCGAGCTGGCCCCTCCCCCGGGGCTCGGCGCCCCGGAGCTGCGGGAGTTCGCCCCGGGGGTGCTGGTCCACAGCGAGGGCCGCCACCACCGCACCGGCGACATACGAAGCGCGAGGGGCGCACTCAAGGCCGTACGCCCCCGATCGAGCGCCCCCCGCACGTCGCGCGCCCCCTGGGCGGCGCACAGTCCGTCCGCGCACGAGCCCGGGGCCCTGCCGCGCGGCGGCGGCCGGAGCGGGGCGGTGACCGGCGCGTTCGACCGGGCCCGGCTGGGCGCGGCGCTCTCCCGGCTGGCGGCCACGCCCGAGGCCCGGCTGCTGGCCCGCCCGGAACGCACGGTCCGCGAGGCGCTGGCGGAGACCGGTCTGCCCGCTCGCACGGTGGACGGTGTGCTGCGGCCCCTGCTCACGGCGCTGCTCAGCGACCCGGAGCTCGGCACGTCGAGCCGGTGCGCCGATCTGGCCCTGCGGGACTACGCGCGCGGCGGCCTGTGTGTGCCGGCAGGCGGATCGGTCGCGCTGCCGGAGCTGCTGGCGGCCGCGCTGCCGCCGGGCACGGTGCGGACCGGGGTGCACGTCACGGCCGTCGGCACCACCTCCGTACGCACCAAGGAACACGGTGAGCTGGGATGCCGCTCGCTGCTCCTCGCCACCGGGGCGGGGGCCGCGGCCGAGCTGCTGCCGGGTCTGCGCGTCCCCCCCTTCCACCCGGTGACGGTCCTGCACCACACCGCGCCGGTCCCGCCGCCGACCGGCCGCTCGCTGGTCCTGGACGGCGACCGGTCGGGCCCGGTGGCGCACACCGCGGTGATGAGCGAGGTCGACCCCTCGCGTGCGCCGCGGGGCCGGACGCTGATCACCTCCACGGTGCTGGGGACCCCACCGCCGGAGCTGGACCGCGCGGTCCGCGGACATCTCGCGGCGCTGTACGGCGTGGCGACGGACGACTGGGAGCTGCTGGCCGCCCACCACGACCCGGAGGCGGTACCCGCGATGGCGGCCCCGCACGACCCGCGCCGCCCGGTGCGGGTATTGGCCGGGCTGTACGTGTGCGGCGACCACCGCGACACGAGCACGGTCCAGGGAGCGCTGCATTCGGGCCGCCGGGCGGCGCGGGCGGTCCTCACGGACCTGGCCGTCACCGGCCCGCACGAGGGGAGCCTGCCCCGCGCCGCGTGAGGCCGGGGCTGCCGGTCGGCGCGTGGCACCGGCGCCGGAACGGCGTGGAACCCACGCCACGTGAGAGCAGGTCCGGGCCGCCGCACGGGTGCCGCCGCGCTCAGCCGAAGGCGGCGACCCGGTCGCGGTAGCCGCGTACCGCGACCGCGTCCCGGTACGGCTCCAGCCCGCGCTCGAACGCGCGCACGTACTCCGTGGCCCGGACCGAGCGCATCTCGGCGGCCTGCTGGGCCGCCTCCGCACCCAGCTGGCAGGCCTGCTCCAGCTCGCCGAGGCCCAGCCGGGCCGAGGCCAGGACCACCCGGCAGAACAACCGGCTGCGGACGTACGCGGGGGCGCTCAGCTGGAGCGAGCGCTCCGCGTGCTGGGCGGCGGCCCGGTACTGCTGGAGGTCGCGGTGGCAGTGGCCCAGCTCGTCGGCGAGCTGCGCCTCGTCGAAGCCGCGCGCCCAGTGCGGCACGTCGTCGCCGGGGCGCGCGGTCTCCAGGGCGTGTTCGGCCCGGGTCAGCGCGGCGGTGCAGGACCGGGCCTCACCGAGCACCCCGTGGCCGCGCGCCTCGACCGCGTGCAGCAGCGCCTGGACGAGGGGCGGGGCGGCGGAGCCGATGCCCTGCTGGGCGACCCGGGCCAGCTGCACGGCCTCCCTGCCGTGCCCGAGGTAGACCGCCTGACGGCTCATGGTGATCAGGACGTACGCCCCGTAGCCGCGGTCCCCGGCGGCCTGGGCGAGCCGCAGCGCCTGGACGAAGTACCGCTGGGCCAGACCGTGGGCGGCGATGTCGTACGAGGTCCAGCCGGCCAGCCGGGTCAGGTCGGCGACCGCGGAGAACAGCCGCCGCCCGGTGGCCTCGCCGTAGGTGCCGCGCAGCATCGGCTCGGCCTCGTGCTCCAGATACCGCACGAGGGCCTGGCGGGCGTGGCCTCCGCCGTAGGCGTGGTCGAGGGTGCGGAACAGCTCGCCGACCGAGCGCAGGGCGGCGACGTCCCCGCTGCCGACCCGCTGCCCCGGCCCCCGTTCGTTCTGCCGCTGCCGCGGCACCACGGCCGCCACCGCCCCTCCCGGCCCGGCACCGGACGGACCCCCGGGCCCCACCGCCGTACCGGCCGGGGCCCCCGGCGCGGGCGGCTGGGCGGCGGCCGGTCCCGAGGACGTGGGCCGCGGCGGCCCGCCGGGGCGGGGCACGCCCCGGCTCTCCGCGCGCGGCACCCCGCGGCCGGACGGGACCGCCGCGGCCTGGCGGGCGGCGCCACCGTCCCGGGCGACCCACTCGTCGGCGCGGCCGATCAGCCAGTCGCGGCTGGGGACGACGAGACCGGCGGGCGTGAAGGCGATCCTGCGCAGCTCGGTGTGCGTACCGGAGTCCTTGCGCCACAGGCCGCTGACGATGTCGACGGCCTCGACGGGGGTGGCCGCGAACTCCAGGCCCGCGTAGACGGGTGCGCAGGCGTCGAGGCCGAGGTCCTGGGCGGAGAGCCGCCGCCCGAGGCGCCGGGTGAAGACCTCGGCGATCAGGGCGGGGGTGGTGCCGCGCGGCTGCTGCCCCCGCAGCCAGCGGGTCACCGAGGTCTTGTCGTACCGCAGGTCGAGGCCGTGTTCGAGGCCGAGCTGGTCGACCCGGCGGGCCAGGCCCGCGTGGGAGAACCCGGCTTCCGCGATGAGCGAGGCGAGGCGGCGGTTGGGCGTGCGCTGCGGGGGTCGTTCCGACATCAGCTGTACGGTCTCCTGCCTTCGGGGCCGGACGGGGCAGCCCTCATGGGAACGGCGCGAATGTAACGGCCCCGGGAGCGGCCTCCCTCACCCTTCGCTCCACGTTCATCCGATCGTGTGAGAATTACGGACAGAGCTGACAGAAGGGACCCGGCCCCTCTCAGGCCGGTCAGCCGCTCCCCACCTGCCGATGGGCCTGCCGGGCGACGGTCGTACAGTGGAGAGGGGCGCGATCAGTGCAGGGTGCCGTCATCCGGAGGACACCCCTCCGGGCACGCGGCGCCCACGTAGGGAGGCATCGGTGAGCGAGCTGCGGTTCGTCCGTCTCGGCTTCGGCGAGCAGGCCGTCGAGTACACGGAGGCCTGGCAGAAGCAGCGCGAGGTGCACGCGGCCCGGTTCGAGGACCGGGTGCCGGACACCTGTCTGCTCCTGGAACACCCGCCCGTCTACACCGCGGGCCGCCGCACCGCGGACAGCGAACGCCCGCTGGACGGCACCCCGGTCATCGACGTGGACCGCGGCGGGAAGATCACCTGGCACGGTCCGGGGCAGCTCGTCGGCTACCCGATCCAGAAGCTGCCGCGCCCGGTCGACGTCGTGGCGCACGTCCGCCGCCTGGAGGACGCGCTGATCCGTACGGCCGCCGACTTCGGCGTGGCGACCTCCCGGGTGGAGGGGCGCAGCGGGGTCTGGGTACTCGGCGACCCGGTCGAGCAGCGGCAGGCGCTCGGCGGGCTCTCGCTGGACTTCGACCCGAGGCTCCAGGACGAGGAGTTCGACCCCCGGCTGAACGGCCCGGAGTACGCCCCGTCCAACGCGGGCCAGCGCCGCGAGGACCGCAAGCTGGCCGCGATCGGGATCCGGGTCGCCAAGGGCGTCACCATGCACGGCTTCGCGCTGAACGTGAACCCGGACAACACCTGGTTCGACCGGATCGTGCCCTGCGGAATCCGTGACGCCGGGGTCACGTCCCTCTCCGGCGAGCTGGGCCGCGAGATCACCATCGAGGAGGTGCTGCCGGTCGTCGAGAAGCACCTGCGGGACATCCTGGAGGGCGCGGAGCTCGCGCCGAGGACGGTCGGACCGCGGGCCGGGGCGCAAGCCCCACCGCTGACCGAAGCGGCCGGGGCCGCGGCGCCGGTGTAGTCCGGCCCCCGCAGGCCGGGAATAGGCCCCGTCCACCACAGGTTGGCCGGACGTAAGACCGTTTGATTTACGGGCGTACCCTGGTGTTCGCCGAAGAATCCCATGCGAATCCCACGCAGCAGAAAGCAAAGGGGAGCCGGAGTGTCCGCTGTCGCACCCGACGGGCGCAAGATGCTGCGCCTGGAGGTCCGGAACAGCCAGACCCCCATCGAGCGCAAGCCCGAGTGGATCAAAACGCGGGCGAAGATGGGCCCCGAGTACAAGCAGCTCCAGCAGCTGGTGAAGGGCGAGGGGCTGCACACGGTCTGCCAGGAGGCGGGCTGTCCCAACATCTTCGAGTGCTGGGAGGACCGCGAGGCCACCTTCCTCATCGGCGGCGACCAGTGCACCCGGCGCTGCGACTTCTGCCAGATCGACACGGGCAAGCCGCAGGCGCTGGACCGTGACGAGCCCCGCCGGGTCGGCGAGTCGGTCGTCACGATGGACCTGAACTACGCGACCATCACCGGCGTCGCCCGCGACGACCTGGAGGACGGCGGCGCCTGGCTGTACGCGGAGACCGTCCGCCAGATCCACACGCTCACCGCGGAGCGGGAGGCGGGCGCCACCAAGGTCGAGCTGCTGATCCCCGACTTCAACGCGGAGCCCGAGCAGCTCGCCGAGGTCTTCTCCTCGCGCCCCGAGGTGCTCGCGCACAACGTGGAGACGGTGCCGCGGATCTTCAAGCGCATCCGCCCCGGCTTCCGCTACGAACGGTCCCTGGAGGTCATCACGCGGGCCCGCGAGGCCGGTCTGGTGACCAAGTCGAACCTGATCCTCGGCATGGGCGAGACCCGCGAGGAGGTCAGCGAGGCCCTTCAGGACCTGTACGACGCGGGGTGCGAGCTGATCACCATCACGCAGTACCTCCGCCCCTCCGTCCGGCACCACCCGGTCGAGCGCTGGGTGAAGCCGATGGAGTTCGTCGAGCTGAAGGACGAGGCCGACGCGATCGGCTACTCCGGTGTGATGTCGGGGCCGCTGGTGCGCTCCTCGTACCGCGCGGGCCGTCTCTTCCAGCAGGCGATGGACGCCCGCGGCGCGGCCGCCGGGAGAGCCCCGGCCGCCTGACCGGTGTGAGCCCCCTCACCCGGCCCGCCCGCCCGCCCCGTGTGAGTCCGCTCACCGGCCCGGAAGCCCGCCGAGGCACCCGGCCGGAGCGGTCCGCCGACTCCCCGCAGGTGGGGAACGCGTACGGACCGCTCCGGGGTGCGCGACGCCGGAATGAAGGTTTCATTGGTGTTTGACCACCCGGTCACGCACTGGTAACACCGAGCAGTGACCCTAGGTATCCGTACGGCAGCGCGCCCCGCGGCCGCCGTCACCGCTTCCCGTACTCAGTCCGCGCCCCGGGTTGGCGCATCCGCTCCAAGGGGGATCTCCACGATGCAGGCCGCACCGGTTCGCGCCCACGCTCTTCCGTCCGTCACCACCGCTCTGCGCGCCGTCGAGTCGCTGCTGCTGAGCAGCGGCCAGCGCACCGCCCGCCGCAACGCCTGGACGGCCGTCCTGGAGGACCGCCGCCGCGCCCAGGACCGGGTGGAGGCCCAGCACGTCCTGGAGGCCGTGGCCGGCCGCCGTTCGTAGGTCGCTCCCACGTTCCCGACTCGCTCCCACGTTCCTGAGTCGCTTCCCCGCCACGTAAACTCCTGTTTATGGCGAGGAAGGCAAAAACTGAAGGCGCGGACAGCGCCGAGAACGCAGGGCGGCTCAAGCAGATCGCTCTGACCTACAAGATGACCAGGCGGACCGACAGCAAGATCGGTCTTGTCATCGCGGGTGTCGGAATCGCCACCTTCGGTGTCCTCCTCGGCATCGGCTTCGCGATCGGCCACCCCATCTACCTGGGCATCCTGGGCTTCGTCCTGGCCGTCCTCGCGATGGCGATCGTCTTCGGCCGCCGCGCGGAGCGGGCGGCCTTCGGTCAGATGGAGGGGCAGCCCGGCGCGGCCGCCGCCGTCCTGGACCGGATCGGCCGCGGCTGGACCACCACCCCCGCGGTCGCGATGAACCGCAGCCAGGACGTCGTCCACCGGTCGGTCGGCAAGGCGGGCATCGTGCTGGTGGCCGAGGGCAACCCGAACCGGGTGAAGGGCCTGCTGGCGTCCGAGAAGAAGAAGATGGCGCGCATCGTGGTGGACGTGCCGGTGCACGACATCATCGTCGGCAACGGCGAGGGCCAGGTGCCCCTGAAGAAGGTCCGCACCAGGATGCTGAAGCTCCCCCGCGTCCTCACCGGCCCCCAGGTGACCTCCACCAACGACCGGCTGCGGGCGATGGGCGACCTGATGAGCAACATGCCGCTGCCGAAGGGCCCGATGCCCAAGGGCATGCGGATGCCGCGCGGCGGAAAGATGCGCTGACGACGGACGCGTAGGTACGCGGAACGAGCAGCGGCCCCGGACCGGGGAACGGTCCGGGGCCGCTGACGTATGGAAACGGACGTTGCCTCATCCAGGGCCGCTGTTGCACCGACCGACGGGCGAACCGGGCGACCCGATGAACACCATGCCGCTGCCGAGGGGCCCGGTGCCCCAGGGCATGCGGTCGCCGCCGCGGCCACGCGGGCCGCCGGCGCGCACCGGCTCTCACATACGCACCTGCACGGCGCGGCCGAGGCGGTCGTGCAGCCCGCGCCCGTCGCGGTCCCAGACCAGCGCGGGGATGACGAGCAGGAGGAGCACGGTCCGCAGGACCACGCGCCCGAACCCGAGCCGTCCGCCGTCCTCCGAGATGACCCGCAGCCCCACCAGACGCTTGCCCGGGGTGCAGCCGACGGTCCCGACGGTGGCCAGGCTCAGCACGAGGAAGATCCCGAGCGCCCAGTTGCCCGCCGCCTGCTGGTCACCGCGAGCGAACAGCCCGTATGCGATCAGCATGCAGAGGAACCAGTCGATGAACAGGGCCCCGACGCGCCGGCCGATCCGTGCGACCGAGCCGGGCCCCTCCTCGGGCAGCCCCAGCCCCTTGCCCCGGTGGCCGAAGTCGGCGCCCATCTCCTCGGCGGCCGCGCGGGGCCCGGAGAGCCACGATCCGATTGCTTGCCTGTTGTCCACCCGTCCACGGTACTGCGACCGGGTTTGGGCCCGGCCGGGCGGGGCACGAAAACAGCCGCGCACAGGCACCCGCTGAGATGCCGGTCACCCCCGCCCCGGTTAACTTGGGCGAAACAAATGGGTCATGCTTGAGAAATCACGCCTGCCTATGGTCGGGACCAGCGTGTGCCACCGCACTGGCCGCACCACGAGCTACAACCCCGTCCCTCCCGGGCCGGGAGTAGGAGGAGTTGGATGTTCCAGAACGCCGACGAAGTGCAGAAGTACGTAGCGGACAACGACGTCAAGTTCATCGATGTCCGGTTCTGCGACCTGCCCGGGGTGATGCAGCACTTCACGATCCCGGCAGCGACCTTCGACCCGGCCGAGGAACTGGCCTTCGACGGTTCGTCGATCCGCGGCTTCCAGGCCATCCACGAGTCCGACATGGCGCTGCGCGCCGACCTGTCGACGGCTCGGGTGGACCCCTTCCGCCGCGACAAGACGATCAACATCAACTTCTTCATCCACGACCCGATCACGGGCGAGCAGTACAGCCGTGACCCGCGCAACATCGCCAAGAAGGCCGAGGCCTACCTCGCCTCGACCGGCATCGCGGACACCGCGTACTTCGGCCCGGAGGCCGAGTTCTACGTCTTCGACAACGTCCGTTTCCAGACGTCGGCGAACGAGAGCTTCTACCACATCGACTCCGAGGCCGGCGCCTGGAACACCGGTGCGGTCGAGAACAACCGCGGCTACAAGGTCCGCTACAAGGGCGGCTACTTCCCCGCCCCGCCGGTGGACCACTTCGCCGACCTGCGGGCCGAGATCTCCCTGGAGCTGGACAAGAACGGCCTCCAGGTCGAGCGCCAGCACCACGAGGTCGGCACGGCCGGCCAGGCCGAGATCAACTACAAGTTCAACACGCTGCTCGCAGCGGCCGACGACCTGATGCTCTTCAAGTACATCGTGAAGAACGTCGCCTGGCGCAACGGCAAGACCGCGACCTTCATGCCGAAGCCGATCTTCGGCGACAACGGCTCGGGCATGCACGTGCACCAGTCGCTGTGGCAGGGCGGCTCGCCGCTCTTCTACGACGAGGCGGGTTACGCGGGCCTGTCGGACACCGCCCGCTACTACATCGGCGGCATCCTCAAGCACGCCCCGTCGCTGCTGGCCTTCACCAACCCGACGGTGAACTCCTACCACCGCCTGGTCCCCGGCTTCGAGGCCCCGGTCAACCTGGTGTACTCCCAGCGCAACCGCTCCGCCGCGATGCGCATCCCGATCACCGGCTCGAACCCGAAGGCCAAGCGCGTCGAGTTCCGCGCCCCGGACCCGTCCTCCAACCCGTACCTCGCGTTCTCCGCGCTGCTGATGGCGGGCCTGGACGGCGTGAAGAACAAGATCGAGCCGGCCGAGCCGATCGACAAGGACCTCTACGAACTGGCCCCCGAGGAGCACGCCAACGTCGCCCAGGTCCCGACCTCCCTCCCGGCCGTGCTCGACGCCCTGGAGGCGGACAACGAGTACCTCCAGGCGGGCGGCGTCTTCACGTCGGACCTGATCGAGACGTGGATCGACTACAAGCGCACGAACGAGATCGCCCCGATCCAGCTGCGGCCGCACCCGCACGAGTTCGAGCTGTACTTCGACATCTAAAGGTCAGGTCCGGGCGGTCTGGGAGAGTTCCTGGGAACGTGCGTTGACCTGCGAAGACACTGCTCGGCAGTGCTCGCTGTTACCGCTCGTCTTCCGCCTCCTCGTGCATTGCGCGTGCACCGCTCAGTCGACTCCCTGACCCGACGTCAGCAGCAGTGAGGGCCGCCACCCCTATTTCGGGGTGGCGGCCCTCACTCGCTGGGCGAGGGTGCGCTTCATCCAGACGACGTGGCCGTGCGGGTCGGCCTCGCAGGCACGTCGGTAGCCGACTTGGCGGTAGCTGGGCGGCGCCTTCCTGACCGAGATCGTGGTGCTTCCAGCCTGCCAGGCAGGCGAGTTCGGCACACGACGACGATGAGGACCGCTAAGCCCGGAGTGCGAAAGAGGGGGACCACATGCGCGTCGAGATTCGTGTGGAGCCAGCGGATGACGAGCTCCGCTCCCTGCTGACCTGGCTCCGCCGTGACCCCGGCATCCGCATCCGGCGTACTGCCAGCCTGGAGCTGTGCGAGCAAAACGCCGCTTGAGGGCGAGACGAGGGCGGTCGCCGATGTTCTGCGATTGTGGCAGATCAACAGCTGATGGTGGCCCGAGGCTGTCTCGGCGAGGTCGATGACGGACCAGTCGTAGAACCGCTGCCCCTTCGCGCCGCGCCCGGCCGAGAGCTTCTGCCAGGCCCGCTTCGGCACCTTGCGCGCCAGGGCATGTGCGCGGAACGTGCCGAAGCCGGTGCCCACTTCGGCTGAGCAGGCCACCGCGAGGTGGTAGCCCCTGCCTCGTTCCTGCAGAGCCGTGCGGAGTTGCGGGTTGCCGCCGTAGACCTCGTCGCCAGTGACCCGGCCGACGTGGTGTCCGGCGTCCAGGAACCACTGGATCATCGTGCGGGCCAGGTCCGACAGCGGGCCCAGCACCAGCCGGCCCGCGACCGTGGTTCGGCTCGGGCGAACCGGCCCATGGCCACCTCGAACGCCTCCCGCCAACGACCGGGATCTGTGCTGTGGCCTGCGGCCACCGTCGCATCCTCAGTCCGCGGCGGCCCCAGCCACCGACGAACCGGCCATCACGTACGGTCTGCGGCATGACAGCAGAGGATGCGAAGACCCCCGAACCCCGCGTGCAGCTGGTCATCGGCATCATCCGCCAGGGCAACGAGATCCTGCTCGTGCGGGAGGGCCTGGGCGCCGACGGCGAGATGCGCTGGTCGCTGCCCGGCGGCGGAGTCGAGGACGGTGAGCTCATGCACGAAGCACTGCGCCGCGAACTGAGGGAAGAGACCGGGCTGCTGGTGGGCGACCCGGTGCGGACCGCGTTCCTCATGCACATCGACTCCGAGCGGCACCCCTCGGCAGTGGCCGCCGCCTTCGAGATCGGCAAGTGGGCAGGAGAGCTGGCGCCGCAGGACGACGACATCGAACAAGCGGCCTTCTTCCCCCTGCCCGACGCCCTGAAGCTGATCGGTGAACTGGACAGCGCGACACAGCGGGAGCCCATCATCGGCTACCTGTCCGGGACCGTCGCGCCGGGAACCACCTGGCTGTACCGCAACCGGGGCATGGAGGAGACGCTTGTCGGCCGCTGGTGACGCCAGACAGCGGCCACCACATCACCTGGAGTACCAACCTGCACTTCGACATCCAGGACCGCCGCGGGTCAGAGGTGATTTCCCTCCTCAGCTCCGAGGTGCTCGCGGAAACCTTCACCGCGCATGGTTCAGGCGGGCTTGAGCGTGGCGAGTTGCGCGAGCAGCAGGATCAGGCGGTACGCCGTCGCGTAATCCGGGGCCGTGAAGGCGACCGTACGGGCGCCCCCGGTGCGCGAGACGCCCGGGACGAGGGTCGCCAGGTCGACGGTGTGCGGGCTCGCGAGGTCGACCTCGATGTCCAGGGGGCACGGGAGGACCAGGGGCGGGATCTCCGTGCGGCGGGTCACCGCGTCCGCCGCCGCCCGGCGCAGGCGGTCCCGGGCCTCCTCCGGGTGCAGGGTCACGGCGGCCGCCATGCCCAGTGCCTCCTTGACCGGGACGGTGACCGTACCGGGGACCAACGCGGCCGCCTCGGCGCAGGCCGCGTCGTCGCCGCTGAGGAGGACGACCGGTACGCCGAGGTGGCCGGCCATGGCGGCATTGAGCCCGATCTCGCCCAGGGAGCGGCCGGTGATCCGTACGTCGAGGATCTCGCCGTTCATCGTGTGCGCCAGCACACCCGGGCCCTCGCCCGCGCGGACGTGGTAGCCGACGAACAGCGCCGCGTCGGTCTCCTCGTCGAGCCCGGCGAGCATGTTCAGTGCGCGCGGCTTCCCCCGGACCAGGCGGGCGCGGCGGTCGAGTTGCTCCGGCAGGAGGTTGCGGAAGGTGCCGTGCGCGTCCGCGACCAGGACGTCAGCCATGGGCTCGGCGTCCAGGACGCCCGCGATCACGGCGTTCGCCTCGGCCGTCATCAGCTCCCGGCCGCGCTGGTAGTCGTAGCGCTCGGGGTTCGTCTCGGAGGAGTGGACGATCCCCGAGACGCCTTCCATGTCGACCGAGATGAGTGTCTTCATGGGGGTGGGAGCCTACCCCGCGGTTCGGGCGACGCGTGGTCACCGTACGGACCGACGGTCGCCGACCGCTGCCCCCGGACACGTCTCTCGACGGTCCGGGGGCAGTCGTCCGGGCAGTGGCCGGGGGCAGTGGTCGGCAGAGGTCAGCGGCCGTAGCGGATCAGGGCGCGGACCATGCGGCAGGTGGTGTCGGACGGCGGGTGGATGCCCATGCGCTCGGCGGTGATCCGTATCCGGTGGTTGCTGGCGCTGGAAGGCTGGTAGACCCCGCTGTCGAGCAGGGCGATGGCCAGGCGCATGGCCTTGAGGCGGCGGTTGTGCGAGACGTACCACTCGCGGGGGCGGCCCGCGGGCAGTCGCTTCTTCGGGAGAGGGGCGGAGAAGACGGGGAGCGGGAGCTGTCGGTCGAGCGGCTCGGCGGTGACTGCGGCAACGGCCATCGGCATCCTCCTGGCAGCGTGGTGGAACCCTCACGAACTCCCTCCATTTTACCGCCCCCGACTGACAATCGCCCCTGCTCAGAGGCCATTTCAGCAGCCCCTCGCGTACCCTTGGCCCCATGGAGATCTGGATCAATCCCGCCTGTTCCAAGTGCCGCGGCGCGGTGACGGTGCTGGACGCCGAAGGGGCCGACTACACCGTTCGCCGCTACCTGGAGGACGTGCCCTCGCCCGAGGAGATCCGGGACGTGCTGGACCGGCTCGGACTGGAGCCGTGGGACATCACGCGGACGCAGGAGGCGGCGGCGAAGGAGCTCGGGCTCAAGGACTGGCCGCGGGACGCCGGTTCGCGGGAGCGGTGGATCGCCGCCCTGTCCGGGCACCCGAAGCTGATCCAGCGGCCCATCATCACCGCCGATGACGGCAGCGCCGTGGTGGCGCGGAGCGAGGAGGCCGTACGGGAGGCACTGCGGCGCGGTGCCTGAGGGCCCACCATCCCGGCCGTCCCACCGGTTCCTCGGTCCGGGAAGAGTTCGGAGGGGGTCGGGAAGGGTTCGGAGGGGGTCGGGAAGAATTCGGAGGGGGTCGGGAAGGGTTCAAAGGGTCCGAGAGCGCTCGCGGGGGTTTCCGGGAGACGGGGAAAAGCCGCCGACCGGGACGCCCGGGGCCGGCCGGTGGGAGGATCGGCTCCATGGCCGTCGGCTCCGGTGACTTCGTACTGACCATGGACGAACTGCGCGTCGTCGCGGGCTACGTCCTGCACAGCGCGGAGGAGGTCCTTCCGGTGTTCGAGGCCGCCAGACCCGACGATCCCCGGCCCTGGGCCGCCGTCGACGCCGCGCGGGAGTTCGCGGGAGGCGCCAGAAGGACCAGGCTGCAACGGGTCACGTCCCTGGACGCCCACCGGGCCGCGAAAGAGGCACCCACGGAGGCCGCGCGGCTGGCCGCGCGCGCCGCCGGTGACGCCGCCTCCGCGGCCTATCTCCACCCGATCGCGAAGGCCACCCAGGTGGGTCACATCCTGAGAGCCGCCGCGAGCGCGGCGCGCGTCGCAGAGCTGAACGCGGACGGTGATCCCGCCGTCGGGCTCCGGTCGATCGAGCAGGCCCGGCGACGCGCCACCCCCGTCCTGGTCGACGTGCTGCGCAGGTACCCCCCGGCCCCCACGGGCCCGAGCCGCACCGCCCAGCTCATGGCCGCCCTGGACGCGTCGTTGCGCGGCCGTTCCGCGACCCCGCTCCGTCTGCCATGAGGCCGCTTGTGGAGCCGGAGAACCCGCCCGCCGTCCGAGCCTCCCGCGCCGCCGGGTGGCTCTGCCTCGCCGCCCGGCCGTAGACCTCGTCCGGGACCAGTTCCACGAGCGGGGGCTCCAGGCCCTCACGGGCCGCCGCGTCCAGTCCGACGACCGCCCGGAAGACCTCCGGCACCGCCTTCGCGAGATTGCGCCGAGCGGTGGGGCGGGGGCCGTGGTGCGGTCGTTCGTCTTGATCTCCGTCGTCGTCATGGGTACGAATCCAGAAGGACGGGCGACCGGTAACGGGGTGCATTTGATGACGGGTTCATGGGTCAATTCGGCGGAGATCCTGGGCAGTGACCTGCCGTCGGAGCTGTCCGGTGCGGGCAACCGGCGCTCCGTTCTCACCGGCGCCCTGCGCGAGGCCATCAGCGGCGGGCGGCTCGCCCCGGGCACCCGGCTGCCGCCCTACCGTTCTCTCGCCGCCGATCTGGGCCTGGCCCGCAACACCGTCGCCGACGCCTACGCGGAGCTGGTCGCGGAGGGGTGGCTGGCGGCCCGGCAGGGCTCGGGCACCCGGGTCGCCGAGCGGGCCGCCCCCGTCGCCCCGGCGCGGGGAGCGCGTGCCCCCGAGCGCGCCGCCCGCCCGGTCCACGACCTGGTCCAGGGGCGGCCGGACCCCGCCGCGTTCCCGCGTACCGCCTGGCTGGCCTCCGCCCGGCGCGCCCTGGCTACCGCCCCCGACGACGCGTTCGGGCCCGGCGATCCGCACGGGCGGCTTGAGCTGCGGCGGGCGCTCGCCGGGTATCTGGCCCGGGTACGCGGGGTGCGGACCGCGCCGGAGCGCATCGTCCTGTGTTCGGGCACCGCGCACGGGCTGCGGCTGCTGGCGGAGGTGGTGGGCGGCCCCTGGGCGGCGGAGGAGTACGGGCTGCCGTTCCACCGGGGGCTGCTCGCCTCGCACCGGGTCGGCACCCGGGCGGTCGGGGTGGACGGGGACGGCGCCCGGGTCGGCGAACTCACCCGCCGCGACCGGGCCGTTCTGCTCACGCCCGCCCACCAGTTCCCGACGGGCGGGCCGCTGCACCCGGCGCGGCGGGCGGCTGTCGTCGACTGGGCCCGCTCCACCGGCGGGCTCGTCGTCGAGGACGACTACGACGGGGAGTTCCGCTACGACCGGCAGCCCGTGGGGGCCGTTCAGGGACTCGACCCGGAGCATGTGGTGCTGCTGGGGTCGGTCAGCAAGAGCCTCTCCCCCACCCTGCGGATCGGCTGGATGGTGCTGCCCCAGCGGCTGGTGGGACCCGTCGTCGCGGCGAAGGGCGAGCGCGAGCCGTTCTCCAGCGCCACCGAGCAGTTGACTCTCGCGGACTTCGTCGACTCGGGCGCGTACGACCGGCATGTCCGCCGGATGCGGCAGCGCCACCGGCGGCGACGGGACCGGCTGGTGGCCGCGCTGGCCGAACGGGCCCCGCACGTGCGGGTCACCGGGATCGCGGCGGGACTGCACGCGGTGGTGACGCTGCCGCCCGGCACCGAGCGTTCGGTGGTCCGGGAGGCGGCCCGGCAGGGACTCGCGGTCGAGGGCCTCGCCGACTACCGGCACCCGGAGGCCACGGCGCGCGGAGCGGCCACCGCCTACCGGGAAGCCACTGCACGCGGAGCGGCCACCGGCTGCCTGGAGGCCGCCGCGCACGGACGAGCCTCAGCGCACGAGGAGGCCACCGGCGGCGCGGGCGGTGCCCGGGACGGGCTTGTCGTCGGGTACGCCACGCCCGCCGAACACGCCTACCCGGAGGCTCTGGAGGCCCTGTGCCGGGTGCTGCCGCCGGGGTGAGGACCCCTGCCCCGGCACGGCACGGCGCGGTACGTCGTCCGGCCGCTACCGGGTCCGGAGCTGGGTCTCCGCCCGCGCCAGCAGCTCCGTCAGGCGCAGGCCGAAGCGGGCGTCGCAGGCGTGCGGGGTTCCCGTGCGTACCGCGTCCGCCAGGGCGTCCACCGCTCCCCGGAACGCGGTTCGCGCTCCGTCCCAGCCCGGGACGGCGGTCGTGCCCCGCTCGCCCCGGAACTCGATCTCCACGCCCGCCGCGCCCGCCGGGGCGCTCAGGCCGAGGGTCACCGTGCTGGACGCGCCGGAGGTGTGGCGCAGGATCAGGTGGACCGTGTCCACGGGGCCCGGGGCGGCGGTCAGGTGCTCGACGTCGCCCAGGACCGGGATCAGCACCGAGAGCGCGTGCGGGCCGACGTCCCACAGGCCGCCCTTCTCCCGCCGCCACGGCGACTCGGCGTACTCGCTGGTGGAACCGGCGGCGTAGAGCGAGCCGAGCCACTGCGCGCGGGCGGTGAACCAGCCGCCCACCGCAGCCTGTTCGGCGATCCACGCCGAGGTCTCGGGCGCGAAGCGCAGGGTGCAGAAGACCACCGAGGCCACCCCCGCCTCCGCCACCGCGTCGGCCACCTCCCGGGCCCCGTCGACCGTGGTGGCCACCGGCTTGTCCATCAGCAGATGGCGGCCCGCCCGCGCCGCCCGGACCGCGAGCGGGGCCTGTACGTCCGGCGGCAGCGCGAAGGCCACCGCGTCGCTCGCCTCCAGCAGCGCGTCGACACCCTCCTCACCCGTGTACGCCGGGGCCCCGTGGCCCGTCGCGAGCGCCTCGGCCGCCTCCGCCCGGCGACCCCACACCCCGCTCAGTTCGACGCCGGGGTGGGCGGCGAGCGCGGGGGCCTGGGTGTTGCGCGCCCAGGGGCCGGTTCCGAGGAGGCCGATACGCAGCGGAGGGGTGGTGCCGGGAGTCGTCATGGACGTCAGTGTGCCCGGCGCCCGGACGGGGGCGGCAGCACCCCCGGGTGAACGGATCCCGAAGGAAGGGCGGGGACAGCGCCCCTGTGGACGGCTGGGACGGCGGCCCGGCCGGGCTCCCGGGCGAGGTGCCGCGGCTGTGTCGCGGGCGGCCGGCCCCGGCGCGCCGGACGACGACGGTCCACCCCGATCCCGCGCGACCCAGCCCCCGTATACGACGCGGACGGTGCGGACGGTTCCGGTGCGCGGCGGCCGGCGGCGGGGTGTCTCGCGCCGCGTTTCGGCGGTCCGTCGGCCGCCCGGGAGTGGCTCGGGGAGGAGCCGGGAGAGTTGGTGCGGAACGTCCGGGCGGCCGGGACCGGGGGTCCGCTCAAGGGCGGCTGCCGCGTGTGACCGGTCCGGGCGGCGCCCCCCTGCGGCCGGTCATGCCAGGCCACGCGCGACCGGTCCGGCCAGGTCCCGCGCGACCGGTCCGCGCAGGCCTCCGTACACACCGGGGACACCGGGGAAAACCCCGGTAACACGGGGTTCACACTCGGGCAACGGACGGGAAATCGCGTCTTGCCAAGCTGCGCGGCATAGACCGCTGCACCCGCAAAGGATGGCGTCCGTGACGTTCAAGGCTGAGTACATCTGGATCGACGGCACCGAGCCGACCGCCAAGCTTCGCTCGAAGACGAAGATCATGGACGGTGCGCCGTCGGGGGGCGTGGCGGACCTGCCCGTCTGGGGCTTCGACGGCTCCAGCACCAACCAGGCCGAGGGGCACGCCTCCGACCGGGTGCTGAAGCCCGTCTTCAGCTGCCCGGACCCGATCCGCGGCGGCGGCGACATCCTGGTCCTGTGCGAGGTCTTCAACATCGACATGACCCCGCACGAGTCCAACACCCGGGCCGCGCTGCGGCCGGTCGCCGAGCGGTTCGCCGGTCAGGCCCCGGTCTTCGGCATCGAGCAGGAGTACACCTTCTTCGACGGCCACCGCCCGCTCGGCTTCCCCGAGGGCGGCTTCCCGGCCGCGCAGGGCGGCTACTACTGCGGGGTCGGCGCCGACGAGATCTTCGGCCGTCAGATCGTGGAGAAGCACCTCGACAACTGCCTGAAGGCGGGGCTCGGGATCTCCGGCATCAACGCCGAGGTCATGCCCGGCCAGTGGGAGTTCCAGGTGGGCCCGCTGTCCCCGCTGGACGTCTCCGACCAACTGTGGGTGGCCCGGTGGCTGCTCTACCGCACCGCCGAGGACTTCGACGTGTCCGCGACGCTGGACCCGAAGCCGGTCAAGGGCGACTGGAACGGCGCGGGCGCGCACACCAACTTCTCCACCAGGGCGATGCGCGAGGGCTACGACGCGATCATCACCGCGTGCGAGTCGTTGGGTGAGGGCTCCAAGCCGCTGGACCACGTGAAGAACTACGGTGCGGGCATCGACGACCGGCTCACCGGTCTGCACGAGACCGCCCCGTGGAACGAGTACAGCTACGGCGTCTCCAACCGCGGCGCCTCGGTCCGTATCCCCTGGCAGGTCGAGCAGGACCAGAAGGGCTACATCGAGGACCGCCGCCCGAACGCCAACGTCGACCCGTACGTCGTCACGCGGCTGATCGTCGACACCTGCTGCACCGCGCTGGAGAAGGCCGACCAGGTCTGATCGCGCTGCGCACGTCACCGAAGGGCCCGCCGGCCGACCGGACCGGCGGGCCTTGGGGGTTCCGGGGGCCGCGTGGAGTTCCGGGGCTCCGGGGCCGCGTGGAGTTCCGGAGTTCCGGGGGCGCGTGGAGTTCCGGGGGCGCGTCGAGTGAGGAACGTAACGCGCAGGGTCCGTATCGGAGAGTGAGAGGAGTCTGATGCGCGGCCGTGATCTCTGCTTCAATGGGGCCATGGCCAGCTTCCCGCACATCTCATCAGGTCGCAGCGACCTTGAGCCGTTCTGGCCCTCCCGTCAGCACCATGACTTCGACCGGGTGTGTTGCCGCGCGTGGAACGCGCAGGCCCACTAACGCCGCTCACCCCGGCCTTCGGTCCGCGCGCACGACGCACGTCCGTCCCTGACGACTCCTCGCGCGAAAGAGCTGACCCCTCATGGCGAACACCCGTACTCTCTCCGCCGCGTCCGCCGCCACCGCGGCGTCCCCGGCTCCCGCTGCGGCCACCCCCTCCGCCCGCTCCCTCTCCTCCCACCCGAACCGGCACCGGCTGCGCGCCGTCGACCGGGACGAGGTGCCCCGGCCCGCCGACGTGGCGGGTTTCCTGCCGCCCGGGGCCACCTGGCTGCCCGCACCGCCGCACACCCTGCCGACGCTGCCCGGCCAGCCGCCGATGATCGGCTACCTGGTGCTCGTCCCGGCCGACCAGCAGCCCGCGATCGCGGCGCTCGCCGCGGACCGGGCCCGTCCGGGCCACGCGACCCCGTCGCCGTACCCGGCGCACTCCGCGCCGGACCCCGCCGGGGAGGCGGTGGCCGCCGGTCCGGTCCGGATCGACGCGACCCGGCGTACGGCGTCGGTGGACGGGGTCACGCTCGATCTGACGTACCTGGAGTTCGAGCTGCTGGCCCACCTGGTGGCGCACCCGCACCGGGTGCACACCCGCGATCACCTGGTGACGACGGTGTGGGGCTACGGGCACGTGGGCGACGGGCGCACCGTCGACGTCCATGTCGCCCGGCTGCGCCGCAAGCTGGGCGCGGAGTACCGGCGCTCGATCCAGACGGTGCGGCGCGTCGGGTACAAGTACACGCCCTGACCGGAGGGTTTCCCCGGCGTACGTCCGGCGGCCCCGGACCGCGGTTTTCTGCCGCGGTCCGGGGCCGTCCCCGTCCCGGGGGTGGGGCGGGCCGGGGCCGCGGGGGTGGTGCTGGCCACACCCTCCGTCGGGTGGTGGACCGGCTGATGTCGCGGGGTCGTCCCGGGTGAGACTTGCGGCAGACCGGGGACCGCCCCGGTCGGCCGGTGAGCGTCTTTCGTCCCGATGGGCAGGCGGAGGACCTCGAAGAGGGAGGGACCCATGAGGGTAGCGTTCACGGAGCGGGTCGGATCGTCGATGCTGACGGCGGGGCGCGGGCTGTTGCTGTCGGTGGTGGGCCTGGCGGTCTCCGTCGCGCTGTTCGTTCTCACCGTGGTCTCCCTCTCCTTCATCCTGCTGGGCATCGGGGTGTTCACCACGCCGGTCGTGCTGGAGGCGGTCCGCAAGCACGCCAACCAGCGGCGGCTGTGGGCGGCGACCTGGTCGGACGTGCGGATTCCGGTGCCCTACCGGCCCTTCCCCCGGGACCTGCGGACGGGGGTGACCGGCCAGGTGGAGCGGACCACGCTGCTGCTGAAGGACCCGGCGACCTGGCGGGACCTCCAGTGGCTGCTGGTCGACATGACAGCGGGCCTGGTGCTGGCCGTCCTGCCCGCGGCCCTGATGATCTACCCGGTGGAGGGGCTCGCCCTGGCGGCGGGCCTGTGGCGGGTGTTCCGGGACGACCCGTACTGGTACACGTTCGTGCCGGTCGACAGTCAGCTGACGGGGCTGGCGGCCCTGGCGCTGGGGGTCGTCCTCTTCCACGTGGGGCTGCGGTTCGGCGGGCCGCTGCTGCGGCTGCACTTCGTGCTCGCCCGTACGCTGCTGGCGCCCACCCAGGACCAGGCGATGGAGCGGCGCATCGAGCGGCTGACCGAGACCCGCCACGAGGCGGTGGACACCGCCGCGTCGGAGCTGCGCCGGATCGAGCGGGACCTGCACGACGGGGCGCAGGCCCGGCTGGTCGCGATGGGCATGAACCTGGGGACGATCGAGGCGCTGATCGAGAAGGACCCGGCGCGGGCGAAGAAGCTGCTGGCGACGGCCCGGGAGTCCTCTGCGGAGGCCCTGACCGAACTGCGTGACCTGGTCCGCGGCATCCACCCGCCGGTCCTCGCCGAACGGGGCCTGGGCGACGCGGTGAAGGCACTGGCCCTGCGGCTGCCGGTCGCCACCGAGGTGACCGTGGAGTTGCCGGGGCGGGCCGAGGCGCCGGTGGAGTCGGCAGCGTACTTCGCGGTGAGCGAGGCCCTGACGAACGCGGCGAAGCACGCGGCGGCCGAGCGGATCTACGTGGACCTGCACCACGCGGAGGGGATGCTGCGGATCTCCGTGACGGACGACGGCAGGGGCGGCGCGGCCATCGGCGGGGGGTCGGGGCCGCACTCGGGGTCGGGGCTGCGCGGCATCGAACGGCGACTGGGTACATTCGACGGCGTCCTGGCCGTCAGCAGCCCCGCGGGCGGTCCCACCATGGTGACCATGGAGATTCCTTGCGCGTTGTCCTAGCCGAAGACCTCTTCCTGCTGCGCGACGGGCTGGTGCGCATGCTGGAGGCGTACGACTTCGAGATCGCCGCCGCCGTGGAGACCGGACCCGAACTGACCAAGGCGCTGGCCGAGCTGGAGCCGGACGTCGCCGTCGTCGATGTCCGGCTCCCGCCGTCCCACACCGACGAGGGCCTCCAGTGCGCCCTCGCCGCCCGCCGGGCCCGCCCGGGGCTCCCGGTGCTGGTGCTCTCGCAGCACGTGGAGCAGTTGTACGCACGGGAGTTGCTGGCGGACGGCCACGGGGGCATCGGCTACCTGCTGAAGGACCGGGTCTTCGACGCGGACCAGTTCGTGGACGCGGTGCGCCGGGTCGCGGCGGGCGGC
Source organism: Streptomyces sp. NPDC101181 (assembly GCF_044767975.1). NCBI lineage: Bacteria > Bacillati > Actinomycetota > Actinomycetes > Kitasatosporales > Streptomycetaceae > Streptomyces > Streptomyces sp. NPDC101181. The sequence goes on from NZ_JBIWOX010000011.1 coordinate 180,621, forward strand.
ACGGCGATGGATCCGCAGGTCATCTCCCAGCTCCTGTCGCGCCGTTCGCAGGACAAGCCGATGGGGCATCTCACCCCGCGCGAGCGGGAGGTGATGGAGCTGATGGCCCAGGGGCGCTCGAACACCGCGATCGCCACGCAGATGGTGATCACGGAGCGGGCGGTCGCCAAGCACACGTCGAACATCTTCGGCAAGCTCGGCCTGCCTCCCTCGGACGACGACAACCGCCGGGTGCTGGCGGTACTGGCCTATCTGGACCACGGGTGAGCGCACCCCGGCGGCCGGCTCCACCGCACCCGGCCAGGAGCGCCGTCCCGGCCCGCGCCCGGAGCGGGGCTCAGGGGTGCGCTACGGCGAGACTCACCACGTACGCCTCCTCCACCTGGCCGTCCGGGAACAGGTCGCCCAGCAGGGCCCGTTCGCGGTCGAGGCAGCCCCGGACCGCGGCCGGGTCGCCGACCAGGAAGTCGGAGTGGGTGGCCAGGTTGGCGATGTGGCGCTCCAGGGGTACGCGGCGGCTCCACGCGACCTGCCGGGTGCGGAAGCCGAGCCCGTCGGGCAGCACGTCCCGGTAGCGGGCCCGGACGTCGGGTGCGGCGGGTGTCCGCGCTCCGAGGAAGCGGCGCAGCCGGTGTTCCTGCTCTTGGAGCCAGGGCACCGACGGGTCGCCGTCGTTCCACCACAGGGCGAGTGCCCCGCCGGGACGCAGTACCCGCCGCGCCTCGGGGACCGCGCGGGCGTGGTCGGTCCAGTGCCAGGACTGGGCGTAGGTGATCAGGTCCATCGAACCGGTGCGCAGCGGCAGGCTGTTGCCGTCGCCCCGGACCACCGGGACACCGGGCAGGCTCCGGCGGAACTGCTCCGCCATCCCGTCGCCCGGCTCCACCGCGGTGACCCGGGCCCCGCGCTCCCGCAGCCGTGCCGTGCCGAGCCCCGTCCCGGCCCCGACGTCCGCGACCCGGGCTCCGGCGAGCGGCGCTCCGGACAGTTCCTCCAGGGCTTCGAACAGGGCGGGCGGGTAGGAGGGGCGGTTCGCGTCGTAGGCGGCGGCCACCGCGTCGAAGGACCGCGCCCGAACTGGTTTCGTCATACAGCCGATCATCGCGCGATGCCCGTGGCCCCGCCGGGAATTGCGTGCACGCCTCTGGTCCCCCGACGTACCCGTCAGTACATTGACAGCATGTCTAACACGCAGCCAGGGGCGGTCGCGTCGGAGCGGACGCCCCTCAAGGCCCGCAAGGTGTCCTTCGCCTGGGAGAAGACCCCCCTGCACTGGGTGCCGGGCGACCCGTTCACCACGCACACCATCAACGTGCTGCATCTGCTGCTCCCGGCCGGGGAACGCTGGTTCGTCCACGTCTACCGGCAGATCCTCCCCCACCTCCACGACGAACAACTCCGCGAGGACGTCATCGGGTTCATCGGGCAGGAGGCCGTCCACTCGCAGGCGCACGACGATGTGCTGCCGCACCTGCGGGAGTTGGGCCTCGACCCGACCCCGTACACCGCGCAGGTCGACTGGTTCTTCGAGAAGCTGCTCGGTGACCGGACGCTGCCGCCGGGGCGGGCGTCGAGGTGGTGGCTGATGGAGCGCGTGGCGACGATCGCGGCGATCGAGCACTACACCGCATTCCTCGGCGACTGGGTGCTGAGCGCACAGGCGCTGGACCGCAAGGGCGCCGACCCGGTCATGCTGGACCTGCTCCGCTGGCACGGCGCGGAGGAGGTGGAGCACCGGTCGGTGGCCTTCGACGTCTTCACGCACGTCGACGGCGGTTACGCCCGCCGGGTGCGGACCTGGGCCGCGGCCTTCTCCGCGCTGGTCTTCCTCTGGCAGCGCGGCACCCGCTTCTTCATGGAGAACGACCCGACCCTGCGGGACGGCAGGGCCTCGTTCAGGGCGTTCCACGCCAGCGGCAGGCAGGGCACGCTGCCCACCACGGGAGCGATCCTGCGGTCCGTGCCGAGCTATCTCAGCCGCTCCTACCACCCCTCGCGGGAGTTCAGCACGGCCCAGGCCGTGGACTACCTGGCCCATTCGCCCGCTGCCCTCGCCGCCGAGGCCGCCACCGCGAAGGGGGTCTGACCCGTGACCGCGCCCCGGCCGTTCACGGTCGCACTCGTCACCGGTGCCGCCGTGCTCACCCGGCGCGCCCTGAAGCGCCGGATCGCCCGCTCCCCGCTGTGGCCGATGCCCGCCCTGCCCGAGCCGGTGTCCGGGCACTCCCGGCGGCGCGCGACGACGGTCCGCCGCCTGCTGGTCACCGGGCGCACCGAGATCGCCGAGGGCGTCGTCCAGCTCCGGCTCGAAGGGGCGGGGCTGCCGCGCTGGCAGCCGGGCGCGCATCTGGACCTGGTGCTGCCGTCCGGGCTGGTCCGGCAGTACTCGCTGTGCGGCGACCCCGCGGACACCGGTGCGTACACGGTGGCGGCCCGGCTGGTGACGGACGGCCGGGGTGGTTCGCGCGAGGTGCACGAACAGCTCCGGGAGGGGCTGGAGGTCAAGGTCCGCGGGCCGCGCAACCGGTTCCCGCTGACCGAGGCCCCCGGTTACGTCTTCGTCGTCGGCGGCATCGGCATCACCCCGGTCCTGCCGATGCTGCGGTCACTGGCCGCGTCGGGGGCCCACTGGCGGCTGCTGTACGGGGGGCGGTCGCGGGTCTCGATGCCGTTCCTGGCAGAGGTCGAGAAGCTGGGTGCGGACGGGGACCGGGTCACGGTCGTCCCGCAGGACGAGGCGGGTCACCCGGATGTGGCGGCCGCCCTGACCGGCCTCGCCCCGGGCACCGCGGTGTACTGCTGCGGGCCCGAGCCCCTGACGGCCGCCGTCACCGCCGCGCTTCCCGAGGGCTGCGTCCTCCACCTGGAGCGGTTCTCGGCGGCGGGCGGCGCGACGGGCTCCGGTGCCGACTCCGGTGCCGGTTCGGGGGCGTTCGAGGTGGAGCTGCGGCGCACCGGACGCACCGTGCCGGTCGCGGCCGGGCAGTCGGTGCTGGCCGCGGTCCGCGCGGAGCTGCCCCATGTCGCGTACTCCTGCGAGCAGGGCTTCTGCGGAACCTGCCAACAGCGCGTCCTGGCGGGCGAGGTCGACCACCGCGACACGTTGCTGACGGACGACGAGCGGGGCGACGCGATGCTGATCTGTGTCTCGCGCTGCCGGAGCCGACGCCTCGTCCTGGACCTCTAGGACCTGTCGGCGGGCGCCCCCGATAGGCTGTCGGCATGACGACCGGGGTGCGGCGCAGGATGGGCGTCGACGAGCGCAGACAGCAACTGATCGGCGTCGCGCTGGACTTGTTCAGCCGCCGCTCGCCGGAGGATGTGTCGATCGACGAGATCGCCGCCGCCGCGGGGATCTCGCGACCGCTCGTCTACCACTACTTCCCCGGGAAGCAGAGCCTGTACGAGGCGGCGTTGAGCCGGGCCGCCGACGAGTTGGCGGCCCGCTTCCTGGAACCTCTCGAAGGGCCCCTGGGGGCACGGCTGCTGCGGGTGATGGGGCGGTTCTTCGACTTCGTCGACGAGCACGGCCCGGGGTTCTCGGCGCTGATGCGCGGCGGGCCCGCGGTCGGCTCCTCGGCGGCGAACGCGATGATCGACGGGGTGCGGCAGGCCGCGTACGAGCAGATCATCACGCACCTCGGAGTGAGCGAACCGCCCGCCCGGCTGGAGCTGGTGGTCCGTTCCTGGGTTTCGCTCGCCGAGTCGACGGCCCTGATCTGGCTGGACGGGCGGCGCGTGCCGCGCGAGGAGCTGGAGACGCAGCTGGTGCACGACTTCGCCGCGCTGGCCGCCGTCAGCGCCGCGTACGACGAGGAGATGGCGGGGATCGTGCTGCGGGTGCTGTCCCGGGAGCCGGCGGACGGCCCGTTCGGCGAGCTGCTGGCCCGGCTCTCCGCACTCGCCCCGGCCGTGCCGACGGTCCCGGCCCAGCGGCTGCCGGAGCGGTAGCGGCCCGGCAGGGCGGCGGGCTCAGGCAGGCAGCCCGTTGCGGTGGGAGACGCGGCGGGCGGCGGCCAGCAGGGCGTGGATCTGCGGGCCCGCCTGGTCGATCTCGGTGACGGGGCGGGGGAACGGCAGCCGCACGTCCTGGTGGGCGCCCGGGTACTCCAGACGCAGGGTCAGCCCGAAGCGGTCCATCGCCAGCGGCACGGCCCGGGTCATGCCGCGCTCCGGGCGCGGGCGGATCAGGCGCAGCAGCAGCGGGACGAGCTCGGCGTGGTCGTCCACCAGGTGGGTGAGCATCCCCGCCTCGCACGCGGCGATCGGGTCGGTCTCAGCGTCCTCCAGCTCCTCCAGGGTGACGAAGGCGCGCCCCTCGCCGTCCTCCAGCACGGCCTGCCCGAACTCCATGCAGGTGGACTGCTCGGTGTCGGTGCTGTACGGGGCGGCCAGCAGCCCGGTGACCGTGACCCGGGCGCGCAGCCGGTCGCGTACGGGGGTGGGCGCGATGTCGGTGAACTCCAGCCGGGCCGGGACCCGTTCGGCGGACGGCGCGTGGCCGCCGTCGTTCGGGGCGTGCAGGTGGATGTGGCCCATCGCGCCCGTGCCGTCCAGCCGGCGGACCTCGGTGTGCAGACCGTCGCTGACCACCGTCATGGAGTGGGCGACGGTCAGGATCGACCGGACGCGCTCGGCGCGGGTCGGCTGCGTGGCGCGGGAGCTGAAGGGACGCATCCGGGTTCTCCAGGGACAGTCAGCGGCACCCAAGCGGCTACTTAGGCATGCCTAACCTTACCTGCATGCTCGGGGGGCCGGTAGTCCGGGAACACGGACGCCGTCCGCGACAGGCCGGAGCTGACGGGCCAGAGCCGACGGCTCAGAGCTGGAGTCCGGTGCGCAGGGCGTCGGCGAGACCGACCTCCGCGTTGTCCGACTGACCGCGCTCGAAGGCGCGCTGATAGGCCTCGTCACCCACGGCCGCCCGCGCCTGGAGCTCGCACCGCTCGCGGACCGGGCCCAGCTCGGGCGTGCCGCGCTGGGGGTGGCCGACCATCCGCCAGTACGCGTGCCCAGTGCCGTAGACCCGGGCCGCTCGGGCACCGGCGCCCTGGGCGGCGATCGCGGCGGCCAGCAGGTCCAGACCCAGCGCGATGCCGAAGCTGTCCCGCAGCAGGTGCTTGCCCGCGAGCATCGCGCGGGCGTGCGTGGCGGAGGTTTCGGGGTCGTCCCGGAGCAGGGCGATCAGCGAGAGCTGGTAGTCCGCGTAGGAGCGGGTCCAGAACTCGCCGCCGCGCTCGCAGGCCCGGCGCAGCGCGGTGGCGGCCGCCTCGGACTCGGCCAGCCTGCCGAGGGCGGTGAGCGCGAAGACGGTGACGAGGCGGCAGCGCAGCCGGTGCGCGGAGTCGGCGGGCACCCGGTCGGTCATCCGCAGGACGCGTTCGGCGCTCTCCAACGCGGCGGCGGGCTCCCCGGTCATCAGCTGGGTGATGCCGGAGAGGTAGGTGGCGCCGAGCATGCCCTCGTCGTCCCGGTCGTACAGGGCGATCGCCGTGCACAGGGCGCCGTACTTCTCGGCGGTCGCGAAGTCGCCCTGGAGCAGCGCCGCGACGCCGAACACCCACTGCAACCGGGTCCGGTGGGGGCCGTCGACCGGGGCGGCGTCCAGGGCCCGCCGGGCGTAGCCGCGCGCCTCGGAGAGGTGCCCGCAGCAGGCCCAGAAGAAGCCGACCCGGCCCGCCATCTCCTGGGCCGCCTCGACGTCGTGGGCGAGCAGGTGGTCCAGGGCGGCGCACAGGTCGAGATGGGCGTCGGACACCCGGTGGTACCAGGAGACCTGGTCCTGACCGGTCCAGCCGTCGTGGGCGCGGCGGGCCAGGTCCAGGAAGCTGGCGGCGTGCCGGTCGGCCGCCGCCTTCTCCTCGCCCAGTTCGACGAGCCACATCCCGCCGTACTCGCGCAGGGTGTCGAGCATCCGGTAGCGGTCGCCGTCGCGCTGGACGACGGACTGGGCGACGAGGCCCTGGAGCGCCCGGTCCACCGCGTCCGGGGTGAGCGGGCCCGCCGCGCAGACCTCGCGGGCCGTCTCCGCGTCGAAGTCGGTGCGCAGCGGGGTGAGGCGGGCCCACAGCAGGCGTTCGACCGGGGAGCACAGCTCGTGGGACCAGCCGATGGCGGTGCGCAGGGTGCGGTGGCGGCGGGGCCAAACCGAGGCGTCGGCGAGCAGGTCGAGCCGGGCCGCGCCGGCGGCGGGGGCGTCCTCGGGACCGCCGCCTGGACCGGCCGTCTCGAAGCGGCTGCCGATCCGGGCGGCGAGCTGGGCGACGCTGTGGCGGCCGATGCCCGCGGCGGCCAGTTCGATGGCGAGCGGGATGCCTTCGAGGCGGCGGCAGATCTCGACGGCGGCGGCCTCGTCCCCGGGGGCGTCGAGACCGGCGCCGGGGTCGGCGGCGCGCAGCCGGTCGGCGAAGAGCTGGAGCGCGTCGGAGGCGCCGTCGACCGGGAGCGGCGGCACCTCGACGGCGTACTCGCCCCGGGTGCCGAGCGGTTGCCTGCTGGTGACCAGGACGGTCAGCGCGGGCGAGGTGGTGAGGAGCTCCCCCAGCAGGTGCGAGCAGGGGCCCCGGAGGTGTTCGGCGGAGTCCAGGACCAGCAGGAGGCGTTTGTCGCTGAGCCATTCGCAGAGCGCGTCGACGGGCATCCGCAGGGTGTGGTCGGCGAGCCCGACGGCGTCGGAGACGGTGGGGAGCAGGAGGGCGTCGTCGTACAGCGGGGAGAGGTCCGCCCACCAGGCGCCGTCCGGGTAGTGACCGGCGGCGGCGCGGGCGGCGCGCAGCGCGAGCCGGGTCTTGCCGACGCCGCCGGGGCCGATCAGGGTGGTCATCCGCCGGGTGGTCAACGCGGTGTGCAGCCGGGCCAGTTCGGGCCGCCTCCCGACGAAGCTGGTCGTCTCGTCGGGCAGGTATCCCACCTTGGTCATCATCACCGTCCGCACGCTGGGGCAGGGGGCGCCGGTGAGTGGTGCGGCCGTCCCGGGCGGACCTCCTGCCGCGCACCGGGGCAGGCCTCGCTCAGCCCGAGGAGTGAGCGAGGCCGGCCCGGGTGGACCGGGACGGCGCCGCGGCTTCTTCACCGACGCCTGCCGTCACCGTAGTGCCGCCGGAGGTCAGCGCAGAGTGAAGACGGCCACCGTGCGTCCCGGGACGGCGAAAGTGGCCGATTTCGCGTCGTATCTGGCTCGTTTGACCGTAGAGTCCGCGCCGTCGGCCTGGACCGGGTGCAGGGCGTACGTCTTCCCGGCGGGTGCGGCAAGCCGCTGGGACGCGGAGTCCGGTCCCGCGTTGAGGACGACGACCAGCCCGCCCAGGCGCATGGTGATCACGCCGGGGGTCTCGTCCGTGCCGGAGAGCGGGAAGGACAGAGCCGAGCGCACCTGCTCGGTGGTGCGCAGCGAGAACTCCTTCTCGGTGGCGCGGATGGTGAGCAGGTCGCGGTAGGCGGCGGACGCCCCGCCGATCTCGGCGCAGCCGGGCGCGATCGTCCCGGCGGCGGCCAGCAGCGGCTTCGCGTACGGCCACTTGTCCTGGTTGTCGGCGGCGGGCGGCAGGCCCCGGCCGAAGCCGTTGCCGTCGCGGCAGTCCCAGTGCAGGGCGTTGAACCAGTCGCCGCTGTCGTAGGAGTTGCGGTCCAGGGACTTGGAGCGCAGCAGGTCGGTGCCCGCCTGGGAGAGCGAGGGCCCCTGGGAGAGGACGGAGACGCCCATCGCGACCACCTGGGCCCTGGCCCGTTCGGCGGCCGTGGTGCCCGCCGGGAGCTTGAAGGCGAGGGCGTCGAAGAGCGTCTCGTTGTCGTGGGCGTCGGAGTAGGCCAGCGCGTCGCCGGGGGCGGCCGCGTATCCGGCGGGCGCCCCGTTGTAGTCGACGTCCGCGCCCCGGACCGTGCGCCCGGTGGTGTCGGTGAAGGTGTAGTCCGCGAGGCTGCCGGTGAGGCCGACCTTGATCAGGTCCTGGTAGTGCAGCAGCCGGGCCCGCTGCTCGGCGCTGGTGCCGTTGGCGGGCGAGGAGTTGGGGTCGGTGTAGAGGCCCGAGGCGAAGCCCTGGACGCCGGGGTCCTCGTCGAAGGGGCCGCCGCCGCGGACGGCGTCCCGGGCCCGGTCGGAGAAGGTCGCGACGCCGGTGGAGGCCATGTTCTTCTGGGTGGCCTGGACGAAGCGGGCGTCGTCCGCGACCTCGCCGAAGTTCCAGCCCTCCCCGTACAGGATGATCTTCTTCCCGTCGACGCCGTCCTTGGCGAGGGTGAGCCGGTCCAGCGCCTTGCGGACGGCGAGGATGTTCTCCTTGGGGTGGTGGCCCATCAGGTCGAAGCGGAAGCCGTCGACCTTGTACTCCTTCGCCCAGGTGACGACGGAGTCGACGACGAGCTTGCCCATCATGGTGTTCTCGGGCGCGGTGTTGGCGCAGCAGGTGGAGGTGGCGACGGTGCCGTCCGCCAGGAGCCGCTGGTAGTAGCCGGGCACGATCCGGTCGAGGACCGACTTGTCGTCCTGCCCGGAGGCGACGGTGTGGTTGTAGACGACGTCCATGACCGTGCGCAGGCCGGCCTTGTTGAGGCCCTGGACCATCTGCCGGAACTCGACCGTACGCTCGGTGCCGTCCGGGTCGGAGGCGTAGGAGCCCTCGGGGACGGTGTAGTGCAGCGGGTCGTAGCCCCAGTTGAAGCCGTCCTTGGCGGCGGCCCTGCTCACACAGGCCTGCTGCTCCTCGGAGTCGGGGGCCAGGACGTGCAGGTCGCAGGCGGGCCGGGTCTGGTCCTTCTTCCTCTCCGGGATGGTCCCGATGTCGAAGACGGGCAGCAGGTGGACGTAGCTCGTGCCGGAGTCGGCGAGCTTCTTGAGGTGCCGCATGCCCTGCGAGCGGGTGTCGGTGAAGGCCCGGTACTCACCGGGGTGCTTCGCCGTGCGGTCGGTGACCGAGAAGTCCCGGACGTGCAGCTCCTGGATCTGGGCGTCCCGCAGCGGGGTGGCGGCGGGCTTCCGCAGGCCGGACCAGCCGCGCGGCGCGAGCTCCGGGTCGGCGAGGTCCACGACGAGGCTGCGGGCGGAGTCGGCGGTCAGGGCGGTGGAGTAGGGGTCGGTGACCTTGTTGGTGACCAGCTTCTGCACGGTGGGCGCCCAGACGGTCACGGCGTACCGGTAGGGCTTGCCCTGCCAGCTCTTCCTGCCGGTGACCGACCAGACGCCGGTGCGGTCGTCGCGCTTCATCGGGACGCTGCGGCCGTCGAGTTCGAGGGCGACGGTCTGTGCGGTCGGGGCCCACACGGAGAGCGTGGGTGTCGACTTGTTGAAGACGGGGCCGAGTTCGGCGGAGGCGGCCTTCTTCCCGTACAGGTCGTCCAGGATTCCTGCCGTCTGTACGCCGGTGGCGGCGAGCAGGGCGCCGTTGGCGGCGCGCTGGGTGGCGAGGAGCTGGCCGCGCAGGGACTCCCGGACGCGGTCGCGGTCGCGCGGGTCGACGGTGAAGGCCGGATAGTCCTTCAGGTGGGGGAACTTCGCCTTCTGGGCGTCACTCAGCGCGCCCGGGGCGAGCCGCAGCCACTGGCCCTCGCCGGTCAGCGCGCCGTCGGCGACGGAGATGCCGCCCTTCTTCGCGTACACGAGCTGCTGGCTGGTGGCGTCGGTGGTCTTCACCTTCCAGACGACGGTGTTCGCGTCGATCCACTGCGCCTCGGCCTTGGACAGGTCGGGGGCCGCCCCGCCGCCGGTCTGCGGGAGGAGGTAGCCGGGCCTGCCGCCGAGCATCCAGACCTCGTGGCCGTAGGTGGCGAGGTCGAGGGACTGGTCGCCGGGCAGGTCCTTCTCGTCGCCCTTGTGCAGGATGTAGCTGAGGGAGGTCGCCCCGTCCACGAGCGGCACCTCGAAGGTGACCCCGTAGGCGTCCCTCCTCACCGGCGCCAGCGGCTTGGACCAGTCGGTGGGCTCCTCGGCCCCGGTCCAGGTGTGCAGCCCCCAGCCGTCGTAGTCCCCGTCCGGGCGGTGGTAGTTGAGGACGGCCTTCGAGGTGTCCTGCGGCGGGGACGGCGGGGCCTCGGCGCTCTGTCCGTCCCGGCCCTGCTCGATCCACACCTGCCCGGTGACGCCGAGGTCGATGGTGCGCGGCGGGCCGTCCGCCGTGCCGTTCTTCTCGACGGTGTACGGGACGGAGTCGGCGCCCTTCTCCAGGTCGATCCAGGCGAACGCGCCGTAGGCGTCCCGCCCGATGAACTCGGCTGTCCTCTCACCGGACTTCAGCTGCCAGCCGTCGTAGTCCCCGTCGGCGCGCCGGTAGTGGACGACGGCCCGGTCGCGCTCGACGGCGACGGGCTTGCCGGGCGGCGGGGTCCGACCGGCGGTGGTGGCGGCGAGGGCCCCGGCGGTGCGGCCCGTACGGTCCACCACCACGGCCTTGTAGCGCAGCGGCGTTCCGGCCCCGACGCTCGCGTCGAGGTGCTGGGTGACCTGGTACGGGGCGTGGTCCGCGGTGCCGAGGGTCTGCCACGTCCCGTTGCCGACCTGGGCGGCGAAGACGACCCGGTTGAGCTGGCCGCCGTCCACGTCGGCGGCGATCTCGACGGTGCCGGTGGCCCCGGCCTCCGGGGCCTTCAGCGAGAGGGCGGGCCGGGCGGCGGGGGCGCCGACGGTCCGGTCCGCCTTCAGCACGAGGCTGGTCAGGGCGGGCACGGTGACGGTGACCTTCTTGTCCTTGCCGCTGCGGACCGTGCCGGAACCGCCGTACAGCGTACGGAAGTTCATGTCGGCCGACTCGGTGGCGAGCTGAACCGTCCTCGGGCTCGTGCCGTTGTTGGAGGCGACCAGGTACTCGTACGGGCGCCGGGTGTCGATGCGCGAGGCCGCGTACACCGGGCCCTCCGCGAGCCGCTGGATCTGGGTGCCGTCGCGCAGCGCCGGGTGGTCCCGGGTGAGCTGGGAGAGGGCGGCGATCGAGCGGTAGAGCGGGTGCTTCGTGTCGTACGCGTCCGACGCGTGCGTGCGGTCGGTGCCGAGCTGGTCGTCGTCGAGGTAGTCGGTGGTCTTCGAGGCGAAGAGGGTCTGGCGGGAGTCCTTGTCGCCTCCCGCTCCGGTGAAGCCCTGCTCGTCGCCGTAGTAGATCACCGGGTTGCCCCGGCCGAGGAACATCAGCTCGTGGGCGAGGCGGGACCGCTTCAGCAGCTCGGCGTCGCCGGCGTCGGGGTTGTCCTGCTCGAGGAAGGTCCCGATGCGGCCCATGTCGTGGTTGCCGAGGAAGGTGACCTGCTCGTAGGCGTTGGCCTTGTCGGTGGTGTAGCGGTAGTCCTGGCCGTACACCGAGGCGAGCCTGTCGGCGGACGCGCCCTGGGAGGCGAACTGCCGGGCGGCTTCCTGGAAGGGGAAGTCCAGCGTGGCGTCCAGGCGGCCCCGGGTGACGTAGGGGGAGGTGATCGCCGGGTCGGCGGAGTAGACCTCGCCGAACAGGAAGAAGTCGTCGCGGCCGCGCCGCGCCGCGTAGGCGTCGAGCGCGGTGGCCCACTGGGTCCAGAAGTCCAGGTCGACGTGTTTGACGGTGTCGACCCGGAAGCCGTCGATGCCGAAGTCGCGGACCCACGTCTCGTAGATCTTCTCCATGCCCTTCACGACCTCGGGACGCTCGGTCCACAGATCGTCGAGCCCGGAGAAGTCGCCGTACTCGTTGGACTCACCGGCCCACGTCGAGTCGCCCCGGTTGTGGTACATCGTCGGGTCGTTGAGCCAGGACGGGACCTTCTTCTGCGCGCCGGGCGCCTGCACCGGGGTGTAGGGGAAGGAGTTCCGGTCCACCTTCCGCATGCCCGCGCGGTCGTCGAAGGGGCGGCCGTCCTCGTCGAGGTAGGGGAAGGCGCCCTTGGGCTTGTAGCCGTAGGCCTTCTCGGCGTAGTCGACGGTGTCGGCGGTGTGGTTGGTGATGACGTCGAAGAAGACCTTCATGCCCTTGGCGTGGGCCTTGTCGATCAGCTTCTCCAGGTCGGCGTTGGTGCCGAAGTGCGGGTCGACCTGGGTGAAGTCGGTGATCCAGTAGCCGTGGTAGCCCGCCGAGGCGTCCTTGCCGGTGCCCTGGACGGGCCGGTTCTTGAAGATCGGGGCGAGCCAGATCGCGGTGGTGCCGAGGCCCTTGATGTAGTCGAGTTTCCGGGCGAGGCCCTTGAGGTCGCCGCCCTGGTAGAACCCCTTGTCGGTGGGGTCGAAGCCGTGGTCCAGCCGCGAACCGGTCAGCCCGCCGCGGTCGTTGGCGGTGTCGCCGTTGGCGAACCGGTCGGGCAGCACGAAGTAGAACTGCTCCCGGGTGAGGTCGTGCCGGGGCGCCTCACGGGCGAGCTCGGCGTCCGAGGGCGGGGCCGGCGGCCGGGGCGACGCGGTGGCGGTGGCCGCGGGGACGACGGGCAGCAGCGCCGCGCACAGTACGGCGATCACCCCTCGTCCGAGGGTGGTTGGGGACACGGGAGGGCGCTCCTCGGCTGGGACGGCGGGAGGGGGGGGTGGACCGCGGGGGGGGGGGGGGGGCCCCCCCCCCCCGGGGTGGGGGGGGGGGGGCCGCGCCCCCCCGCGGGGGGGGGCCCGGCCATTCCCGCGGGGGGGGGGGGGGGGGGGGGGGGGGGGGGGCCGCGGGGGGGGGGGGGGGGGGGGGGGGGGGGGGCCCGGGGGGCGGGGGGGGCCCCCCCCGCCCCGCGGGTTTCGGCAGGGGTCAGCCGCGCCACACGTCGGCGGTGAGCATGACCTTTCCGGAGGCGGGGACGGTGGCGGCGCGGTTGGCGCCGCTCTCCCACGTGACGTTGCCCTGGGCGTCCTTGCGGACGTACTTGTACGCGAACGTGGTCCCGGCGGGGAGGCTCACGTCCAGCTTCCAGACCGGGTAGGCGGCCGGGTCGAGCTTGGGGGCGTTCGCCGGGTTCCAGTTGCCGAGGGCGGCCTGGTCGCCGGTGACGTGGATGTTCTGGCCGGGCCGGGTGGTGGCGTCGACGCCGAAGGACGCGCCGGAGGAGCCGTTGCCGGGACCGGTGCCGCCGCCCGGGGAGCACGTACGGGCGCCCGTGTGCAGGGCGACGGCGGTGCCGGCCGGGACGGTGACGGTGAACTGGCCGGAGCCGTTGACGGTGACGCCCCTGCCCGACTGGACATCGCAGTAGTCACCGGCGGGCAGCGAGGTCTGGAAGGTCCGGTTCAGCGCGGAGCCCTCGTGGTTGATGGCGACGTACGCCTTGTCGCCCCGGCCGAAGGCGATCTGGTCCCCGCCGTTGTCCCACCAGCCGGTGACGGCCTGGCCGCGCGCGGTGTTGCGGAAGGCGACCATGGAGGAGATCTCGCGCCAGGCGTGCTGGCACTTCCAGCCGTCGCTGTAGCAGGCGTTGACCTGGCCGTTGCCGGGCGGACCGGCGTCGTGGTCGCTGAACTCGTAGCCTGAGTGGACGTCCGGGGAGCCGTAGGGGTAGGCCAGCATGAAGACGTTGGCGAGGGTGTAGGCGGAGCCGTTTCTGTAGTTCAGGGTGTCGCCGCCGCGCTCGGTGTCGTGGTTGTCGACGAAGACCCCGGACTTCCCGGACTCCATGAAGCCCCAGCCCTCGCCGAAGTTCTTCAGGTGGGCCAGGTTCTCGTTGAGGAAGACCTGCTTGAGGCTGCGCCCGTACCGGAACTCCTGGACGTCCCCGGTGCCGAGGTACTCGGAGGGCGAGACGGCCTCCCCGGCCCCGTAGATCGCCTCCTGCTTCCAGTAGACGTCCGGCTTGGTCAGCCGGGACTTGACGGCGGCCAGGTCGGCGGCGGGCATGTGCTTGGCGGCGTCGATCCGGAAGCCGTCGACGCCGAGCGAGAGCAGGTCGTTGAGGTAACCGGCGATCCGGCCCCGGACGTGGTCCTCGCCGGTGTCCAGGTCGGCGAGGCCGACGAGTTCGCAGTTCTGGACATTGGCGCGGTCGTTGTAGTTGCTGATCGGGGACCGGCAGTCGTCCATGTCGTTGCCGGAGTAGATGCCCGGGTAGTCGTACTTGGTGTACGAAGTGCCGCCCGTACCGGTGCCGTTGCCCGCCGCCATGTGGTTGATGACGGCGTCGGCGACGACCTTCACGCCCGCCGAGTGACACGTGTTGACCATGGCGGAGAAGGCGGCCCGGTCGCCGAGCCGCCCGGCGATCCGGTAGCTGACGGGCTGGTAGGAGGTCCACCACTGGCCGCCCTGGATGTGCTCCTGGGGAGGGGAGACCTGGACGTAGCCGTAGCCCGCCGGACCGAGGGTGTCCGTACAGGCCTTGGCTATGGAGGCGAACTTCCACTCGAACATCACGGCCGTGACGTCCTTGTCGCCCGGGGCGGCGGCCTGGGCGGCGGGTGCGGTGCCGAATCCGGTGGGGACGACGAGGGCGGCGGCGCCTGCCACGAGGGCGAGCGCGGCAGACAGTGGTCTGCGTGCCATGTCTTTCCTCCTGCGGGTGGGGGAAACGCGGATGACCGTGCAGCCTCAGCCGGCAACGCGCCATGCCCTCAAGGCTCCTGAATGTTCTTGCTGCAAGAATGCAAACCTTGCCGCGGAGCAGACCGTACGAGCCCGCCCGTCAGCGGTCAACCCTTTGGACATCTCCCGCTCACATCCATGAAACAGCGCGGATTTCCGCCCGGTTCCCCGCCGATTTCTCGCTGCAAGGACTTTCGCAAGATATTGCGGGCTGTTACGTTGCCTGTGACTCCGGTCCGGCCGGCCGGGGGATCCGGACCCGTCCGCACGGGCCCCGGACCCCACGCGCCCGGCCGGCCGGGCCGGTCACGGTGGCAGCGGCACCCGGATCACGGCGGGAAACGGGAGAGACGCCCGGAGTCGCGCCACCCCTCCCCGGGCCGACTCCCGGCGCATTGCGATCCGTCCCTCGCGGGCCCCGGTCTACGCGGGCGCCGCCGCCGTCGAGCCCCGGACCACCAGCTCCGGCTGGAAGACGTACTCGGTGCGCTGCACCGGGCTCCCGCCGATCTCCTCCAGCAGCGCGCCCACCGCGGCCGCCGCCATCGCCTGCACGGGCTGGCGCACCGTGGTCAGCGGCGGGTCGGTGAACGCGATGAGCTGCGAGTCGTCAAAGCCGACGACCGACACGTCCCGGGGCACGTCGAGCCCCCTCCCCCGGGCGGCGCGCACGACGCCCAGGGCCATCAGGTCGCTGCCGCAGACGATGCCGGTGCACCCCGCGTCCAGCAGCGCGCCCGCCGCCACCTGGCCGCCCTCGACGCTGAACAGCGTGGAGCGGACGAGCTGTTCGGCCTCCGCCGGCGCCATCCCGAGCACGGACCCCGCGGCCGCCACGAACCCCTCGCGCTTGCGGCGCGAGGGGACGTAGCGCTGCGGGCCGACGGCCAGGCCGACCCGGCGGTGGCCGAGGTCGGCGAGGTGCCCGAGGGCCATCCGGACGGCAGCGTTGTCATCGGGCGAGACGAACGGGGCGCTGATGCGCTCGTTGTACCCGTTGACCAGGACGAACGGCACGCCGCGCTCGGTGAGCGCGGCGTAGCGGGCCGGGTCGGCGGAGGTGTCCGCGTGCAGCCCGGAGAGGAAGACGATGCCGCCGACGCCGCGCTCCACGAGCTGTTCGACCAGTTCGTCCTCCGTCGCCCCGCCCGGGAGCTGGGTGCAGAGCACGGGGGTGTAGCCGTGCCCGGCCAGCACCTGCTCCACGGACTGGGCGAACGCCGGGAAGATCGGGTTGGTGAGTTCGGGCGTCACCAGCCCGATGAGTCCGGCGCTGCGCCGCCGCAGCCGTACGGGCCGTTCGTAGCCCAGGATGTCGAGCGCCGCGAGCACCCGCTGACGGGTGGTGTCCGCGACGCCCTGCTTCCCGTTGAGGACCCGGCTGACCGTGGCCTCGCTGACCGCCGCCTGTCCGGCGATGTCGGAGAGGCGGGGGGCGGCGGCCCTGGCGGCGGGGAGGGTCACACCGTCCACCACACCGTGGTGTCGGCGGGCAGCACGGCCTCGGCACCGTCCAGGCTGACCGGGGAACTGGCCAGCAGCACCCGGCCCGGGGCAGGGAGGCGCGCCGGGGCACCGGTGGTGTTGACGGTGCAGACGAAGCCGGGGCGGGCGAAGACCAGGACGCCCTCGGGACCCTCAAGCCACTCGACGTCGGTGCCCACGCCGAGGCCCGGGTGGTCCCGGCGGGCGGCGATCGCGGCCCGATACAGCTCCAGGGTGGAGCCCGCCACCCCGGTCTGCGCCTCGATGGACAGCTCGCCCCAGCCCGCGGGCTGCGGGAGCCAGCTGCCGCCGTCGCCGAACCCGTACGAGGTGCCCTCGCGGGTCCACGGGATCGGGACGCGGCAGCCGTCGCGGAAGCCGTCCTGGCCCGCGGCGCGGAAGAACGAGGGGTCCTGGCGGGCCTCGTCGGGCAGGTCGGTGACGTCGGGCAGCCCCAGCTCCTCGCCCTGGTAGACGTAGGCGGAGCCGGGCAGGGCGAGCATCAGCAGGGACGCGGCGCGGGCCCGGCGCAGGCCCAGCTCGCGGTCGCCGGGGGTGCGGAGCTGGGTGCCGAGTCCGGGCGGGTTGGCGAAGCGGGTGGCGTGCCGGGTGACGTCGTGGTTGGAGAGCACCCAGGTGGTGGGGGCGCCGACCGGGCGCATCGCGTCGAGCGAGGAGTCGATGACCTGGCGCAGTGCTGCGGCGTCCCAGTCGGTGGCCAGGTACTGGAAGTTGAACGCCTGGTGCATCTCGTCGGGGCGTACGTAGTTGGCGGTGCGCTCGACGGTCGGCGTCCAGGCCTCGGCGACGGCGATCCGCCCGCCCGTCACCCGCCGCCCCGCCGCGAGGGGTCCGCCGGGCTCCATGGTGTCGGGGTACTCGTCCAGGATGGTGCGCCAGCTGCGGTAGATCGCGTGGACGCCGTCCTGGTCGAAGAACGGCATGACGTCGTTGCCGAGCAGCTTGAGCTGGTCGTGGGTGCCGAGGTCGGGCAGGCCCTGGGCCTTGACGAGCCCGTGGGCGACGTCGACGCGGAAGCCGTCGACGCCCATGTCGAGCCAGAAGCGCAGGATGGAGCGGAACTC
Source organism: Streptomyces sp. NPDC101181 (assembly GCF_044767975.1). Lineage (NCBI taxonomy): Bacteria > Bacillati > Actinomycetota > Actinomycetes > Kitasatosporales > Streptomycetaceae > Streptomyces > Streptomyces sp. NPDC101181. The sequence goes on from NZ_JBIWOX010000011.1 coordinate 197,620, forward strand.
GTCGGCGACGGCCGGATGTTCCCAGTTGAAGTCGGGCTGCTCGGGGGCGAAGAGGTGGAGGTACCAGTCGCCGGGGGTGCCGTCGGGGTCGACTGTACGGGTCCAGGCGGGACCGCCGAAGATGGACTCCCAGTCGTTGGGCGGGAGTTCGCCGCCCGCGCCCTTGCCGGGGCGGAAGTGGTAGCGCTCGCGCAGGGCGGAGCCGGGGCCTTCGGCGAGGGCGCGTTTGAACCACTCGTGCTGGTCGGAGGAGTGGTTGGGGACCAGGTCGACGATGATGCGCAGGCCGAGAGCGTGGGCCTCGCGGATCAGCGCGTCGGCGTCCAGCAGGTTGCCGAACATCGGGTCGATGGCCCGGTAGTCGGAGACGTCGTAGCCCGCGTCGGCCTGCGGGGAGGCGTAGAAGGGGGAGAGCCAGACCGCGTCGACGCCGAGGTCCCTCAGGTGGGGCAGACGGGCGGTGACACCGGCGAGGTCGCCCATGCCGTCGCCGTCGGCGTCGGCGAAGCTCCGCGGATAGACCTGGTAGATCACCGCGTCCTGCCACCAGCCGGCGGGGTGGCCCGGGGCGTCGTCGGACGTGCCGGTGGAGGGGGCAGCGAGGTGCTGGGTCATGTCGTCCCTGGGTTTCTGGGTGGGAGGCGGCGCCGGTGACCGGATCGGGGTGTCCGGCGCCGCCGTGACGAATGCGGTGGTGCGTGCGGGTGCTGCCGTGCGGCGGCCTCAGCCCTTGACGGCTCCGGCGGACACCCCGGTGACCAGGTGCTTCTGCGCGAACAGGAAGACCAGGGCGGCCGGGATGGCGATGAGGACGGAGGCGGCGGTCATCGGGCCCCACTGGGCCCCGTACTGGTTGACGAACTTCTGGAGTCCGCCCGCCAGCGTGAGGTTCTCGTCGCCGACCAGGAAGGCGGAGGCGTAGGCCACTTCGCCCCAGGCGGTGATGAAGGAGTAGAACGCGGTGACCGCGAGGCCCGGCTTGGCCAGCGGCAGGATCAGCCGCCAGAACGTGCCGAACGGGGTGAGGCCGTCGACCTCGCCCGACTCGTCGATCTCGCGCGGGATGGTGTCGAAGAAGCCCTTCATCATCCAGGCGCAGAACGGCACCGAGATGGTGAGGTAGGTGATGACGAGCCCGGTCGGCTGGTTGAGCAGCCCCAGGCTCGACATGATGTTGTAGATCGGCACGATGAGGACGGCCACCGGGAACATCTGGGTGATCAGCAGCGTCCACATCAGCCCGCGCTTGCCGGGGAAGCGGAAGCGGCTGACCGCATAGCCGGTGGTGGCGGCGACGAAGACGCCGATCACGGTGGAGAGTCCGGCGATGACCACGGAGTTGGCGAACCAGCTGAGGAACTCGGTGTCGCGGATCAGGTTCGTGTAGTTGACGAACGTGGTCTCGCGGAAGAAGTCCGTGGTGGTCGCGTACTTGGCGGGCTTCAGCGAGGTCAGCAGGACCCACAGCACCGGGAAGACCGCGATCACCGAGGCGGTGATCAGGGTGAGGTGGAGGCCCACGGAGGCGAGCGGGGAGCGCTCGCCGCGCCGCCGGGGCGTGGGCACGGCGCGCCGGGCGGGGGTGTCGGTCGCGGTGGTCACCAGTTGTCTCCCTGGGAGCGCAGGACCCGCCGGTAGACGACGGCGAAGAGCATCAGGAGTACGAGGATCAGCACGCCCCACGTGGAGGACTGCGCGTAGTCGCGCGGGCTGATCTCGAAGGAGAACTTGTACGCCTGGGTCACCAGGATCTGGGTGGCCTCACCGGGTCCGCCGCGGGTCAGCAGGAAGATCACCGGGAACATGTTGAAGGTCCAGATGGTGGAGAGCAGGATCACCGTGGTGGAGACCGGGCGCAGTCCGGGGAGCGTGATGTGGCGGAAGCGCTGCCAGGGGGTCGCGCCGTCCATCTCGGCCGCCTCGTACTGCTCGGAGGGGATGGACTGGAGTCCGCCGAGCAGGGCGACCATCATGAACGGGATGCCGAGCCAGACGTTGACGGCGATGACCGCGAACTTCGCCCAGGTGGGGTCGTTCAGCCACGGGACGGCGTCGATGCCGGCGCCGCCGAGGACCTTGTTGAGCAGGCCGCGCTCCTCGTTGTAGAGGAAGCGCCAGGCGAAGACGGAGACGAAGCCGGGGATGGCCCAGGGCAGGATGAGGGCCATCCGGTAGGCGGAGCGTCCGGCTATACGGCGGTTGAGGAGATTCGCCAGGCCCATGCCGAGGGCGAAGGTGATGCTCACGCAGGAGACGGTCCACACCAGCGTCCAGCCGAGCGTGCCGAGGAACTGCGAACCGGTCAGCGCGTCGACGTAGTTGTCCGCGCCGACGAACTCGTAGGTGGCGGGGATGTCGTTGACCCCGATCGAGCGCGCGACGTTGCGCTCGTCGGCGTCGGTCATCGAGAGGAAGATCCCGCGGACCAGCGGATAGCCGATGATCACGCCGATGACGACGACGACCGGGGCGACCATGGCCCAGGCGTACCAGTGGACCGACAGGGCCCGCCGGAGACGGCCGGGGGTCGGCGGTGGGGTGCCGGTACCGCGGCTCCGGCCGCGGGCGGTGTTCCCGCCCGCGGCCTTCACCACCGACCGGCCGGTGTGGACAGCCATCAGTCGGCCAGCCTTCCTGTTACTTCCAGTCCTTCAGGAGCTTGCGGTAGGAGTCGCCGGTGGCCTTGGCGGCCTTCTCCGGCGTGGTCTGGCCGGTGAGGACCTTGGTGTACTCGATGCCCAGCGGGGCGAAGAGGCTGCCGCCCTCGGGGATCCACGGCCGCTCGACGGCGGTCTCGACGACCGGCTTGAAGAAGCCGACGATCTCGCTGTTGACGGCTTCCTTCTTGGCGTACGCGGAGGTGCGCGTCGGCAGCAGGTTCAGCTCGCCGGCGGCGGTGGCCTGGGACTCCACAGACGTCATGTACTCGACGAAGGCGTAGGAGGCGTCCAGGTTCTTCGAACCGGCGTAGACGGCGAGGTTGTGCCCGCCCTGCGGGGCGCCCTGGCCCGCGGAGCCGGCCGGGACCGTGGCGATGCCCAGGTTGGCCTTGTCCGTGAACTCACTTCCGGTCAGGGTGTCGGCGACGGCCCAGGGGCCGTTGATCATCATCGCGACGTCGCCGTTCTTGAACGCCTGCATCATGTTCTCCCAGCCGTCCGAGGCGTCCGTCTTCGCGGTACCGTCGTCGACCAGTTCCTTGACCGCGGTGAAGGCCTTGACGCCCTCCGGCTTGTCCACGGTGACCGTCTTGGACCCGGCGTCGACCAGGTCGCCGCCCTCGCCGTAGAGGAAGGAGAGGAAGTAGTAGGGGTCGTCGCCGCGGAGGTAGAGGCCGGTCTTGCCGGTCTTGTCCTTGATCTTCTTCGCGGCGCTCTTCAGCTCGCCCAGGTCGGTCGGCGCCTCGACGCCCGCGTCGGCCAGCAGCTTCTTGTTGTAGAAGACGCCCATGGAATCGATGACCTGCGGCACGGCGTAGGTCTTGTCGTCGTACTTCGTGGACGCGACGGCCTGGTCGAGGAAGTCGTCCTGGTTCTTGAGGGCGGCGGTGCCGTCCAGCGGGGCCAGGTAGCCGAGGTTGGCGAAGTCGGGCGTCCAGGCGACCTCGGAGCGGATCACGTCGGGGGCGCCGTCACCGGCCTGCGCGGCGTTCTTGAACTTGTTCTGCGCGTCACCGAAGGGCACGTTGACGTACTTGACGTCGACCTTCGGGTGCTTCTTCTCGAAGCCCTCGGCCAGCTTCTTGAAGACCTTGTCCTCGCTGCCGACGCTGGAGGTGTCCCACCAGGTCACGGTCCCGGAGAGCTCACCCGAGCTCGAACCGCCGTCGGACTTGTCATCGCTGCCGCAGGCGGTCGCCGCGAGCGCCAGGGCCGCGACCAGGGCGGTGGCCGTTATGCCACGTCGCATCTGAACTCCTTCAACTGCCGTACCGCTCCGTCGCGGCGCCGGGTCGACGTGAACGTAACAAGGATGAAAGACGACCGAAAGACCTTGCGGAAGATTTCTGCAAGGGCTGGTGATCGTTACATCCACGTGTCCTCAAGGTTGCCGTCACGCCCCTTGACGAGGGCCCGACACCCCGGACAGGGCCAGGCCAGACCCGGCGTACGTACGGCGCGACGGCTCGACCGCCCTTCACCTCCCCGGCCCGCAAGTCCTTGCAAGAGATTGCCGAAGCGGCCGCCACCGCGCCCCGCGCCCCGGCCCGCGCGCCGATCACGGCGGGGTCGCACGACCGATCGCGGCAAGGCCGTACGACTGATCGCGAAGGGGTCGCACGACTGATCGCGGAGAGGCCGTACGCGGTGGGCAATCCGACACCGGGCCGGTACAGTCCCATCCCATGACCGCACGGCTTGCCGATATCGCAACTCAGGCGGGGGTCAGCGAGGCGACGGTCAGCCGAGTCCTGAACGGCAAGCCCGGAGTCGCCACGGCCACCCGCGAATCCGTCCTCGCGGCCCTCGACGTCCTCGGCTACGAACGCCCCGTACGGCTGCGCAGGCGCAGCGCCGGACTGGTCGGCCTGATCACCCCGGAGCTGGAGAACCCGATCTTCCCGGCGCTGGCGCAGGTGATCGGCCAGGCTCTGACCCGGCAGGGCTACACCCCGGTCCTCGCCACTCAGACCCCCGGCGGCTCCACCGAGGACGAACTCACCGAGATGCTGGTGGACCGGGGCGTCTCCGGCATCATCTTCGTCTCCGGGCTGCACGCGGACACCTCCGCCGACATGCAGCGCTACGAGCAACTGCGCGGCCAGGGCGTCCCGTTCGTCCTGGTGAACGGCTTCTCCGAGAAGGTCCAGGCGCCGTTCATCTCCCCCGACGACCGGGCGGCGATGCGGCTGGCGGTGACGCACCTGGTGGCGCTGGGCCACACCCGGATCGGGCTCGCGGTCGGCCCCGTGCGCTTCGTGCCGGTCCTCCGCAAGATCGAGGGCTTCCACGCCACGATGCGGGAGCAGCTGGATCTGACCCCCGACGACGTGGAGGAGTTGGTCCAGCACTCCCTGTACACCCTGGAGGGCGGGCAGGCCGCCGCCTCCGCCCTGATGGCACGCGGCTGCACGGCGGTCGTGTGCGCGAGCGACATGATGGCGCTCGGAGCGATCCGGGCGGCCCGCCGGGAGTCCCGGGAGGTCCCCCGCGACCTCTCCGTGGTCGGCTACGACGACTCGCCCCTCATAGCGTTCACGGACCCGCCGCTGACCACCATCCGGCAGCCGGTGACGGCGATGGGTCAGGCGGCGGTGCGCACGCTGCTGGAGGAGATCGGCGGAACCCCCGCCCCGCACAGCGAGTTCGTCTTCATGCCCGAGCTGGTGGTCCGCGGCTCGACCGCGTCGTGCCCCGGGCCCTCCTCCCCCGGACCCTCCTCAGGGTCCCACGCTCATCCTTGAGGCGCAGGACGTGCGGGCCGGACCCGACCGGAGGATGATCGAGCGCAGGGGGGCGTATCTGGCAGACTCTGTGCCTATGGGTGAAACACACGTGACAGCACACGAAGGCAGGTCGGCGACCAGCCCGTCACCCATCGTGGACGAGGCGCGGCCCGCGACCCGTCCACACGAACGCGCCCTCGCCCGCCTGCGTTCGCTGCGCTCCCCGCGCCGCCCACGCCTCTGGTTCGAGATCCTGCTCATCGCGGTGAGTTACTGGCTGTACTCCCTGGTGCGCAACGCCGTCCCGGAGCAGAAGGCCGCCGCTCTCGCCAACGCCGACTGGATCTGGGCGGCGGAGAAGTCCATCGGTCTCGCTTTCGAGGAAACGGTCAATCACGCGGTCAATTCCGTGACATGGCTGATCGTTTCGATGAACTACTACTACGCCACGCTGCACTTCATCGTCACCATCGGGGTGCTCGTGTGGCTGTTCCGCCGCCACCCCGGCCGGTACGCCGCGACCCGTCTGGTGCTCTTCTCCACCACGGCGGTGGCCCTGCTCGGCTACTACCTCTACCCGCTCGCCCCGCCCCGCCTGATGAACGGGACGAACTTCATCGACACGGTCCTGGTCCACGAGACCTGGGGGTCGATGGCCTCGGGCAACTTCAAGAACATGTCCAACCAGTACGCGGCGATGCCCTCGATGCACATCGGCTGGTCGCTCTGGTGCGGGCTGACGATCTTCGCCCTGGCCTCGGCGCCCTGGGCCCGCATCCTGGGCCTGCTCTACCCGACGGCCACCCTCGTCGTGATCGTGGCCACCGCCAACCACTTCTGGCTGGACGCGGTGGGCGGCATGGCCTGCCTGGCCTTCGGTTACGCGGTCTCCCGCGCCTGGTACGGCGCGCTGCCGCACCGGCTGCCCAGGCGGGTCCCGGCCGGGACGTCCCGGCTGACCGGGATCCGCCGGACCCGGCCACCCCACGGGACCCCGGCGGACGACGCCCCGTCCCGTGAGGGCGACCCGGCCCCGGTGGCGGCCCGCCGCGTCTAGCCCGGCTCCAGGGGTGTTCGTCATGCCGGGTAGCGATGCCGTGCCAGTGTTCGGGACGGCGGAAGCAGCGTTCGACGACGTTGCGGCGCCGATCGACGCCCTTGTCGAATCCGCAGGGCCACGCGAACGAGGCTGATGACGGCTCCGGTCTGCGGTTGCCGCTGGTGACCAGGAAGGCCAGGGGACGGCCCCGGCCGTCGCAGGCGGGGTGTTTCTGCTGGTCGGCCCGCTGCGGGGACGTCCCAGGCAACGTCGGAAATCTCCCCATCCCGCACGGCCGGACCAACGATCCGACGATCGGAAAGAAATCCCCTAGCGGGGCCTGAGTCCGTCGACGACGACGTCCAGCATGCGGTTCAGCTGCGGACGCTGCTCTGGTGCGCCGGCCACGGAGAGCAGACCGGCGAGGATGCCGCCCACCTCGACCGGGTCGATGTCGCCGCGCACTTCTCCTGCTGCGACGCCGGCCTCGAGCACGATCGCCAGAACCTGCTGGACCTCGTCGCAGACCGGTCCGGTGCCGAAGCGGCCGGAAGCGCTCATGGCGACCAGGGCCTCGCAGATGCCGCGTCGTTCACCGGCCCAGTCGGCGAATCGGAGCATCCACGCGTGGAGGGCCTGCGCGGGCGGCTTGGCGGCCAGCAGGGTGCGCGCATCTTCGCGCAGGGGCCGGATCTGGTCCCGGTAGACCTCTTCGACCAGATCCTCCCGAGTGGGGAAGTGCCGGTACAGGGTGGCGTTCCCCACTCCCGCGCGTTTGGCGATCGCGTCCAGCGAGACCGCGCGTCCGGACGCGAAGGCTTCGGCGGCCGTGGCGATCAGCTGCTCGCGGTTGCGCTGCGCGTCGGCGCGCAGGTTGCTGCGTGGAGGTGTCATGACCTTCGCGATCGTGAGTGTCGGATGAGGCTCGGAAACGATTCGGGGATGTCCCCGTTTCAGTGTACGGTGGAGATAACCGGGGAGTTCCCCGATTGCGAGTGGTCTCACCCATCCCTTCAGCGACGAAAGGTGTGCCGTACTGACCGTCGGTATCGAATCCCGCCACGGCGCCCCTGGCGCCACGGTGGGGGCGGCGGCGACACGCGGCCCGCTACCGACCATGCCGCCCTCCCTCGCGCTCGAACTGGCCCCGCGCAGGATTCGCGTCGACGCCGTGAGCCCCGGGACCAGCGACACCCCGCCGCTCAACAAGCTGGGGGTGCCCGAGAGCGGCCGGGGTGCCATGCGCTCGAAGATCCCCTTCAAGCGCTTCGGAACCAGCCAGGAGGTCGAAGAAGCAGTCGCCTTCCTGGGCCTTGGACACTCCCTGCCACATCACCGGCCAGGACACCACCGTGGCCGGCGGCTACCGGCTCGGCGCCTGAAACCCGGGCGGGTCGACCACCGATCCGCACTTCTCGAACGCCACGACCGCACCTCACAGGAGAACCACGATGGCACTCACTCTCGACACCTATCGGCTGCTGGGCCGTTCCGGACTCCGGGTCTCACCGCTGGCGCTGGGCACAGCGACCTTCGGCACCGAGTGGGGCTGGGGCGCCGAGCGCGACGAGGCGCGCAAGCTGTTCGACCGCTACACCGAGCTCGGCGGCAACTTCTTCGACACCGCCAGCACCTACACCAACGGCAGCTCCGAGCGACTGCTCGGCGAATTCGTCCACACCAACCGCGACAGGATGGTGCTGGCGACGAAGTACTCGACGCTGCGTCAGCCCGGTGACCCGAATTCCGGGGGCACCCACCGCAAGAGCATGCTGGCGTCGGTGGAAGCCAGTCTGCGGCAGCTGAACACCGACTACATCGATGTGCTCTACGTGAACGTCTGGGACTTCACGACGCCGGTGGAGGAGATCCTGCGGGGCCTGGACGACCTGGTGAGGCAGGGCAAGGTGCTGTACGTGGCGATCTCCAGCGCCCCGGCCTGGCAGGTGTCGCGCATGCAGGCGATAGCCGACCTGCGAGGCTGGTCACCACTGGTCGCGCTGGAGACCGAGTACAGCCTGATCGAGCGCACCGCCGAGCGTGACCTGATCCCGATGGCACGCGAGATGGGACTCGGCGTGGTCCCCTTCTCCCCCTTGGGCGGCGGAGTGCTCACCGGCAAGTACAGCCGGGAGGACCGGCACCAGGCGGACTCGGTCGCCGGCGAAACCGCCAGCAACCGCAAGAGCCTCAACGTCGCCCTCGGATGGGTCACCGATCGCAACCTTGCCATGGCCGATGTGGTGAAGGAAGTGGCCTCCGAGCTGGGTCGCACACCCGCCCAGGTCGCACTGGCCTGGACCCTGAACGCCCCGGGCGTGACGGCCCCCATCGTCGGTGCCCGCACCATCGCGCAGCTGGAGGACAACCTGGGTGCCCTGCAGGTCGACCTCACTCCTTCCCAGCTGGCCCGCCTCGACGAGGTCAGCGCCATCGGCCTCGGCAATCCGCACGACCTGCTCGCGAGCGATCACATCCGCACGGTCACCACAGGCGACATGAAGATCGAACCCCTCGACCGACTCGCTTCATGAGCAGTGGCATCCAGTCTTATCGACATGCTTTTGACGACGGAACGGAGCAACCTCGGTCATGGGTGAGTACAGCGACAAGAACGTGGTGATCACGGGTGGCAGCAGCGGCATGGGGCTCGCGCTGGCGGAACTGCTGGTGCAAGGCGGAGCCCGCGTGGTGATCACCGGCCGTTCTCAGGCCAAGCTCGACGCGGCACGCGAGCGGCTCGATGAGCATGCCGTGGCCGTCCGGGCGGATGTGGCCTCACTGTCCGACCTGGATATGCTTGTCGGCCGTGTACAGAGCGAGCTCGGCTCGATCGAGGCATTGTTCGTCAACGCCGGCATCTCACCCCTCACGCCCCTCGAATCGACCACCGAGGACGTGTATGACGAGCTGTTCGCGATCAACGTCAAGGGCGCCTTCTTCACTGTGCAGAAGCTCGCTCCGCTGCTGAGCGCGAACGCCGGCGTCGTCCTCACCACCTCGATCGCCAACGTCATCGGCATGGTGGACACCAGCGTCTATGCGGCCGGCAAGGCGGCGCTGCGCTCGATGGCCCGCACCTTCTCCCGGGAGCTGCTTCCGCGGGGAATCCGTGTCAATGCGATCAGCCCGGGTCCCATCGACTCGGGGATTCTGGAAACGATGAACCTGTCCGAAGAGGCCGCTGACCAGTTCAGGGCGGAGCGGACCGCGAGCAACCCCATGAAGCGCTACGGCACCGTCGAGGAGTTCGCCAAGGCGGCGGCGTTCCTCGCCTTCGATGCCACGTACACCACCGGCATCGAGCTCGCCGTGGACGGTGGCGAAACCCAGCTCTGAGCTCGTCCGCCGCCACGAGCCCAAGGCCCACGGCCGCGGCGGTTTCAGCGGGGAGCTGCAACACGTTGTCGTGTGGATCAGGCCGCGAGCAGTTCACGCAGGCGGTCGGCCGGGGTTTCCCAGCCGACCGTTTCGTGTGGGCGGCCATCGAGTTCGGGGCGACGGCGTCAAGATGCTCTGTCCGGAGCGACCGGATGATGCGGCTGCCAACGCCGCCCAGGGGCTACGGCCCGAAGGGCGGCCCGCCGCCGAGACACGGTCCGGAACTCCGCTTCGCCAAACCCGGGACCTGGCCCGAGCCCGCCATCACCACCCGCACCGCCACCACGCGCTACGGCCAAACCACCGAGCGGGCCCGGACCGGGTCCATCCACACCTCACCCACCGGGCCGCCCAAGGGGTGTCCCGTAATCCCTGGTGGATCAGCGTGCGGCGTCGGATGCGGTGCACCGCAAGGCGGAGGGACGTCCGAATACTGGATGTATTCGGGCGTTCCGACAATGCGGCGAGGTGCCGTAGCTGTCGTCGCGCGCCCACCAGGGATGACGGGACAGCCCTTAGGAGCCCGCCCCGTAGAACCGCTCCTCCACCACCGCGCGGGCCCGCCGGGTGATCCGCCGGTAGTCGTCCAGCATGTCCCCGACGTGCCCCGGCTCGTACCCCAGGTAGCGTCCCACCGCCGTCATCTCGCGCGGCTCGGACGGGAACGTGTCGCCCGGCCGCCCCCGTACCAGCATCACCGCGTTACGGACCCGGGTGGCCAGCACCCAGGCCTCGTCCAGGGTCCGCGCGTCCTCCGCCGGGATCAGCTCCGCGGCGCACGCGGCGGCCAGCGCCTCCCGGGTGCGGGTGGTGCGCAGGCCGGGCTCCGCCCAGCCGTGGCGCATCTGGATCAGCTGCACGGTCCACTCGACGTCGCTCAGCCCGCCCCGGCCCAGCTTCGCGTGGAGCGTGGGGTCCGCGCCGCGCGGCATCCGCTCGGACTCCATGCGCGCCTTGAGGCGGCGGATCTCGCGGACGGCGTCCTCGCCGAGGCCCTCCGCCGGGTAGCGCAGCGGGTCGATCAGCTCGACGAAGTCCCGGCCCAGCTCCTCGTCGCCCGCCATCGGTTCCGCCCGCAGCAGGGCCTGGCTCTCCCAGACAAGGGACCAGCGCCGGTAGTAGGCCGCGTAGGACTTCAGGGTGCGCACCATCGGCCCGGTCCGGCCCTCGGGGCGCAGATCGGCGTCGATCAGCAGCGGCGGGTCGGCGGTCGGCAGCTGGAGCAGCCGCCGCATCTCGGAGACGACCTCGGTCGCGGCCCGGCCCGCCTCCTCGTCGCTCACCCCCTCGCGCGGCCGGTGGACGAAGAGGACGTCCGCGTCGGAGCCGTACCCCTGCTCGTGCCCGCCGAAGCGGCCCATGCCGATGACGGCGAACCGGGTCGGCAGGGTGTCGCCCCAGCGCTCCCGTACGGCGGCCCGCAGCGCGCCCGCGAGGGTGGCCGCGTTGAGGTCGGTGACGGCGGAGCCGACACGGTCGACCAGGGCCCCGTGGTCCTGCTCGGCGGGGCTGTCCTCGGTGCCGTAGGAGCCGATGAGGTCGGCGGCCGTCGTCCGGAACAGCTCGCGCCGCCGCACCCCGCGCACCACGGCGACCGCCGACTCGGCGTCCTCCGCGCGCCCCACCGCGGCGACCACCTCCTGCTCCAGGTGGTCCCGGGTGCGCGGCCGCAGCCCCTCCGGGTCGCCGAGGATCGTCACTGCCTCCGGGGCCCGCATCAGCAGGTCCGGGGCGAGGCGGCCGGCGGAGAGGACCCGGGCGAGGTTCTCCGCGGCGGCGCCCTCGTCGCGCAGCAGCCGCAGATACCACGGGGTCTTGCCGAGCGCGTCGGACACCTTCCGGAAGCCGAGGAGCCCGGCGTCGGGATCGGCGGAGTCCGCGAACCAGCCGAGCAGCACCGGCAGCAGCGTCCGCTGGATCGCCGCCTTGCGGGACACCCCGGAGGACAGGGCCTCCAGATGGCGCAGCGCGGCCGCCGGGTCCGCGTAGCCGAGGGCCTCCAGCCGGATCGCGGCGGCCTTGGCGCTGAGCCGGGACTCGGCGGGGGCGAGCTGGGCGACGGCGTCCAGCAGCGGGCGGTAGAAGATCTTCTCGTGCAGCCGCCGTACGACGGAGGCGTGCCGCCGCCACGCCTTGTTCAGCTCGGCGACCGGGTCGGTCCGCATACCGAGCGACCGCCCGAGCCGCCGCAGGTCCGCCTCGTCCTCGGGGACCAGGTGGGTGCGGCGCAGCTTGTGGAGCTGGATGCGGTGCTCCATGGAGCGCAGGAAACGGTAGGCCTCGTCGAGCTGTGCGGCGTCCGCGCGCCCCACGTAACCGCCGTCGGCGAGCGCCCGCAGGGCCTCCAGGGTGGTGCCGCTGCGCAGCGAGCCGTCGCTGCGGCCGTGCACCAGCTGGAGGAGCTGTACGGCGAACTCGACGTCCCGCAGCCCGCCGGGTCCGAGCTTCAGTTCGCGGTCGATCCGGTCGACGGGGATGTTGTCGACGACGCGGCGGCGCATCTGCTGGACGTCGGGGACGAAGTTCTCCCGGTCGGCGGCCTGCCACACCAGCGGGGACACCGCGTCGACGTACTCCGCGCCCAGCTCCGGGTCCCCGGCGACCGCGCGCGCCTTCAGCAGCGCCTGGAACTCCCAGGTCTTGGCCCACCGCTGGTAGTAGGCGAGGTGGGAGGTGACGGTGCGCACGAGCGGGCCGTTACGCCCCTCGGGGCGGAGGTTGGCGTCGACGGGCCAGATGGTGCCCTCGACGGTGGTGTCGGAGCAGATGCGCATCATGTGGGCGGCCAGCCGGGTGGCCGCCTGAACGGCCTTGGTCTCGTCGACGCCCTCGCGGGCCTCACCGACGAAGATCACGTCCACGTCCGAGACGTAGTTCAGCTCCTGGCCTCCGCACTTGCCCATCGCGATGACGGCGAGGCGGCACTGCGCGGCGTCCTCGGGGGCGGCGGTCCGGGCGATGGCGAGGGCGGCGCGGAGGGTGGCGGTGGCGAGGTCGGCCAGCTCGGAGGCGGTCTGGGCGAGGCCGGTCGTCCCGCAGACGTCGCGGGCGGCGAGGGTGAGCAGGCACCGGCGGTAGGCGACGCGCAGCGAGTCCGGATCGTCGGCGTCGGCGAGCCCGCGCTCGAACTCGGCGACCCCGGGGTGCAGGTCCGCCGACTCGTACGTCACGAGCGCCTGCCAGTCGCGCGGGTGCCGGGCTAGGTGGTCGCCGAGCGCCTCGGAGGCACCGAGCACCCCGAGGAGCCGGTCGCGCAGGGGCTTGGCGGTGACGAGCGTGTCGAGCAGCACCTGCCGCTCGCCCTCCTCCTCGGCCTCGACGAGCCGGACCAGGCCGCGCAGGGCGAGGTCGGGGTCGGCGGTGGCGCCGAGCGCCTCCAGGAGGACGGGATCGGACCGCACGGAGGCGAGGGCGTCCAGGTACAGGAGCTGTTCGGCGGCGGACGGGTCGGTGAATCCGTGCCGCAGCAGTCTGGTGAACGTGCTGCTTCTGCGTCCCGGCGCGGTCGTCATCGCTCAGCTCCCCTGCACCCGTACGTCATCCTTCGGCTCCCTGCGTCCCGCGCGTCATCTCGTGACTCCCTGCGTCCCGCGCTCACCCGTGGTGCGTGTGCCCCGCGCCCCGGGAAGGGGGCCGGGCGCGGGTGCCCCCGGGCCCGTGCGCTGGGCGTTCACCGTGTCGCGGCCCTTCGAGCCTAGTCCTGTGCGGGTGGATTCGGGACGGGGCCCACGGCGTCCCCGGCGGCTACCCGCCCGCCGTGCCGATGACGACGGTGGCGTACAGCTCATCGCTGACCTCCACACGCGCGACGAGCCCGGCGGCGCCCACCATCCGCACGGCCGCCTCCCGCTGCCGCTCACCCGCCTCGACCAGCAGGCTCCCGCCGGGCGCGAGCCACCCGGGGGCCTCGGCGGCGACCCGGCGCAGGACGTCGAGCCCGTCCCCGCCCCCGTCCAGGGCGAGGCGCGGTTCGTGGACGCGGGCCTCGGCGGGCAGCAACTCGACGTCACCGGCCGGGACATAGGGCACGTTGGCCAGCAGGACGTCGACCCGGCCGCGCAGGGCGGCGGGCAACGGCTCGAACAGGTCGCCCTGGTAGACCCGCCCGTGGCCGTCGACGTTGCGCCGGGCGCAGCGGACGGCGGCGGGTTCGATGTCGCAGGCGTGCAGTTCGGCGGCGTCCGCCTCGGCGGCGAGGGCGAGGCCGAGCGCGCCCGATCCGCAGCAGAGATCGACGACGACGGCCCTCCGGGGCGCGAGGGCGACGGCCCGCGCGACGAGGAACTCCGTACGGCGGCGGGGCACGAAGACGCCCCGGTCGACGGCGTAGCGACGCCCCCGGAACTCGGCCCAGCCCAGCACGTGTTCGAGCGGCAGCCCGGCGGCACGGAGTTCGACGAGGCGGGCGAGGTGGTGCGGGGAGGAGGCCGCGGCGTCCAGGTGCGCGGCCTCCTCCTCGGCGAAGACGCAACCGGCGCGGCGCAGAATTGCGACGGTGGCGGAGAGCGGGTCCACGGGGTGACCGGGCGGACCGGTCCGAACGGACGGGGCGGGCGGGGCGGGCTCTGCGGAACGAGCCGGACGAGCGGTACCAGCGGAATGAACGGACATACGGGCGAAGCCTTTCGGGACATCCGATGGGCGCTCCGCGATCGGCTAGACCGTCCGTCCGGCGTTCCCGGTCCGTGACCTGTGCACGGTCCGTACGGCGCGATCCTGCGAGGTGAGCACCCGGCCTGATCCAGCGGTAATGGGTCTCACCTCCTCGGTCCGTCCCCGTCCCCGTACTCGTGTACGAGGGCTGGCAACACTACAGCAGCCCACCCCGCCCAGCGCGGCGGGAACGGGCTGGGGGGCGGGGCGCTCCGCACGTCGTCGCCGACGGGCGGTTCGGCCGGGGTCAGGGGGCCGGGGTCAGGGGGCCGGGGTCCGACCGGCCGCCTTCGCGGGACTCCCGCCCCGGACCATCGGATCAGAAACGGGATCCGTCGACCTCGATCTCGTACGCGATCTCCCAGCGGCTGTCTGGGACGATGATGTCGGCGGTCTCCACCGGGCGGCCCTCCGCGTCGAAGTACGTCCGCTCCAGCCTGGTGACCAGATCGCCCAGCGGGATGCCGAGCAGATTGGCGTGCTCGCGGGTGGCGCGGGCCGGGCGGGGCACTTCGATGGCGGTGACGATGTGCACGTCGATGGAGCGCATCCGCTCGACGACGCCGATCTTGCCCTTCGGCCCCATCTCGGGGAGCAGGACGGGCGTACCGTCGGTGATGGCCATCGGCTCCCAGCTCCGGGCGAGTTGCACCGGCTGGCCGTCGGCGAGGAATTCGTAGTCGGTCATGACGCACAGGTCGCCGGGCTCGATCGCGAGCCGTCCGGCGATGTCCTCGGTGGCCGGGACCCGGGCGGTGCTGTCGCACTCCCAGACGCCCGCGGCACCCTGGTCCCGCATGTGGGCGCGGAACGGGCTGTCGCCGCGCAGTTCGCGGAGGCGTGAGCGGAGCATCCTGCGGCGCTCGCGGGCCCGGCGGACGTACGTGCCCGAACCGGCACGGCCCTCCAGGATGCCCTCGGCGATCAGGCGCTCCACCGCGCGTTGGGCGACGGACTGGCCCACGCCGTACTCCTCGGCGAAGCGGGCGCGGGACGGCAGCTTGTCGCCGACCTTCCATTCACCTGCCCGCAGCCGAGCACGGAGAGCGTCGGCGACCTGCAAGTACGGCGTATCGCGAGGCATTTCAGCGGCTCCGTGAGGGGTGCGGCGTTACGAGCTCGATATTGACAAAGCTAACCCATCAGGTTGAAGCTGAGTATTCAGCATTACTTGGAGTGACATCAGCTTCACAGGGGAGAAGTGTGCGCTCAGCAGAAGCGCGGGCAGCGGCTCTGACCGGCATGCTCACCGCGGCCATCGACACCGAGCCACGCGTCACCGACACCGCGACCGGCATCCGGATCGAGGCGGATCTCCCCGACGAGCTGACCGCGATCGAACACGCGGCGGTCCTCGCCGCCCTGGCCACGGCCGACCGCTTCGGACACTCCCTGACCCGCACCACCGAATTCGTCTGGGCCGAGATCAGTAGTGAGGTGACCATGACCACGACCGAATCCCCCGACGCGGCCTACCGCGCCCTGCTCGGTCACACGACGACCTGCGGCGCCTGCCGGGCGGGCGCGATCTGCGACGACGCCACGAAGCTGGTCCGCGCCTGGCGCGACACGCGCGGATGAGGCGGGGGGGGGACGGACCGGGGCCGCACCGCCCCGCCCCGCCCCGCCGGAACGCCGACTGCCGAATCGCCATCCACCAACCAGAGATGGAGGCTTCTGATGCTCAGAACACCCCACGCCTTACCCGCACCGCCCGGGAGGCACCGATGATCGCTCTCTCCGCGACGGACGTCCGTATCTGCGAGGCGTGCTGGATCGCCCCGGTCGCCGCCGCCCGGTACACCCCCGCGGGCCGCGACCTGCTCTGCGAGGAGTGCGCGGAGGGCGACTACCCGCGCCGCGTCGACCTGTTCCCGCCGTACGGCGTCTACGGCCTGACGCCCCGTAAGGTCACGGCCGACGGCAGACACGGCAGCGGCCCCCCGAAACTTCCGCCCGACCCGGGCCCGCAGTTGCCCACACCACCCCCGACGCCGTCGCCTCCGGGGACACCGCCGGTGTGACGGAGGCGTCCGGGTCCGCACGCGCAGGGACCGGCGCGAACAACGCGGAGTACCGGAGGCCTGTGGAGTGCCGGAGGCCCGCGGAGTACCGGAGGCCCGTTTGTTTCGGACCTCCGGTGCTCCGCGCGTTCCACACGTTCCGCGCGGGGTCGTGCAGCTGCGCCTAGCGGGGCGGGGGCCCCGCCCACCCGCGCCGGGCCTTCGCGTACCGGGCCGGGGGCACCGCCCACCACCGGCGGGAGCACTGCTGACCGGCCGAGGCACTTCTTACCGACCGGGGTACTTCCTGCCGGTCGGCTCACTGCCCGCCGAACGGGGAGCACTTCCCACCGGCCGGGGGGCAGTGAGCCGACCGGGGGGGGCGCTTCCGGCCGACGGGGCCCCTCAGTCGGCGGTGAGCGAGACCGCCCCTACGGGGCAGGCCCGTACCGCCTCCCTCACCAGCGGGTGCCCGCCGGACGTCTCGCCGCCGCCCGGCAGCACCTCGCTCAGCCCGTCGTCGTCCTGCGTGAAGACGTCGGGTGCGGTCAGTGCGCACATACCAGCCCCCACGCACCGTTCCCGGTCGACCTGGATCTCCATGCCGCTCACCAGGCCACGGGCAGTTCGAGCATGCCCTGGATCGTGTCGCCCGGTTTGTGGGGGATCTCGTCCGCCGGTACCGCGAGGCGGAGGCCCGGCAGCCGGGTGAAGAGCGAACTCATCGCGATGTCCAGCTCGGCACGGGCCAGGTTCTGGCCAAGGCACTGGTGGACGCCGAACCCGAAGGCGAGGTGGTGGCGGGAGGGCCGGTCCCAGTCGAGGGCGTCGGCGTGCTCGAACACGTCGGCGTCACGGTTGATGAGGGAGGTCGAGAACAGAACGCCCTCCCCCTTGCGGATCGTCACGTCCTCGACCTCGATGTCCTCGACGGCCAGGCGCTGAAGGCCGTCGGCGATGGAGAGGAAGCGCAGCAGCTCCTCGACGACCGTGGCGGTCGTGGTCTCCCCCGCCCGCAGCGCGGCCAGTTGCTCGGGATGGTGGAGCAGGGTGAACGTACCGAGCGAGATCATGTTCGCCGTCGTCTCGTGTCCGGCGATGAGCAGGATCAGGGCGAACGAGACGAGTTGCTCGCGGTCGACCGGTCCGTCGGGGTGGTCCCGGTGGATCAGCTCGTCCAGCAGCCCCTCCCCCGGGTTCGTGCGCTTGCGGTCGATCAGTGCGCCGAGATACTCCTCCAGCTCCTCCCGGGCGGCGTCCACGTCCTCGGCTCCGGGCCCGCGCAGGAGCCGTTGCGAGCACCCTTCGAAGAAGGCGTGGTCGGCGTAGGGCACACCCAGGAGCGCACAGATCACCATCGACGGCACGGGCAGCGCGTACGCGGTGACCAGCTCGGCGGGCGGCCCCTGCCGCTCCATCGCGTCGAGCAGCCGGTCCGCGGTCTGCTGGATGCCGGGGCGCAGCGCGTTGATCCGCTTCACGGAGAAGCTCGGGATGAGCATCCTGCGCTGGGTGTTGTGCTCGGGGTCGTCGACCCCGAGCAGCGCGGTGGTCCGCCGCTCCCTGATCTGGGCGAACCGTGCCGCAGGGTTGGGGAAGTCGGGGTGGGTGCGGTCCGTGGAGAGCCGCGGGTCGGCCAGCAGACGGCGGCTCAGCGCGTGCCCGGTGACCGCCCAGACCGGGCGCCCGTCGAAGAGCGAGACCCGGCTGATGGGGCGCTCCTCGCGCAGCGCGTCGTACCCGGCGGGCGGGTGGTAGGGACAGCCGCGGTCCTGGGGGAACGCGGTCGGCGCGTCCGGCGTGGCGGCGGGGGCCGGGGCCAGGTCGTGGGGGTCCCGGGGATCCCGGGGGTCGTGGCGGGCCGGGTCCAGCGTGGATTCCGTCATGGGGTCGGTCGCCTCGCAACGTTCGATGGTGCGCGCGGAGCCGGTCGCTCCGCACTCACTTCCCATTGGATGCCTCAGGCATCTAAATGGTCGATGCGTAGACCAGCCAGTTGCCTCGGCGGCGTGACCTGGCTTGTGCTTTTCGCACACGTTCGAACCGGGCTACGTCGACCCCGGCGGTCACTGGCCGCTGTTGGAGGTCCGGCGGAACGAGGGCGTGCTCGACGGCCGGAAGGCGTCGGGAGAACGGGGCCGAATCCGTACCCCGGCTGCGGAGTGGGTGGTGCGGAGGCTGCGCACGGGAACGCGGACACGGCGCGGGCGCGGCCGGGGCCGGAGCGAGTCCGGGGGGGCGGGGGCCGGAGAGCGAGGGGCCGGAGCGCCCCGGGGGCCGAAGCGCGGGGCCCCGGGGAGGCCGGGGGCCAAAGGCAAGTCTCGTGCCCCGCCCGTCCGATCAGGTGGCGGGGGAATCCTGGGCGGACAGCTCTTCGGCCAGTTCGATGCAGCGCAGGCGGGCCGGGGAGAAGTCGTAGGGCATCTTGCCGACGGCCTCGGCCAGGCTCATGGTGCCCGCCTCCCGCCCACTGGAGCAGGCGCCGGTCGCGTCCTCGCCGTCACCGCAGGCGTCGGCGGGGTGCAGGGCGTCCCAGGCGTCGAAAAGGGCATCCTCCTCCTCATTCAGGCCGGACTCCTCGATGACGGCATGGAGGGCGGTTTCGAAGGCGTGCCGTTCGAGGGCCACCTGAGCCACCCGCGGATCGTCGACGGCAACGCTGTCGTCGAGCGCCTCCTCGGCGTCATCGACACGATCGGATTCCTCCCGCAGCGCGGGATGCCTGGCCAGGGCGATGAAGCGCGCGGCCTGGGCGGCAGCGCCGAGCGGGCCGAAGATCCGCTCGGTGACCAGCAGAGTGTCCAGGTCGGCCTGGCGCAGGGAGCCCGCGGGCAGCCCGTTGAGGCGTCCGGTGACGAGGTCGGAGAGCAGGCCCATCCGGCTGCCTTCGGCACGCATCCGCCGCACAGCGGCCCGTTGTCGCCGCACTTCCGCCTCCTGCGCGGCCAGGGTCGCCTCCAACCGCCCCAGGACGTCCGCGACCCCGTCCTCGCCGCCCGCGCCGTCCGCACCGTTCGCGCCGGAAGACGCCGTACCGGCCGTGAAGGCGTCCCGGATGTCGTCCAAGGCGATCGCGGCGTCGGCCATCTTGCGAATCCACAGCAGGCGGATCATGTCCTCGTACCCGTAGCGACGCCGGTCGTCGCCGCCCCGCTCGGGCTCGGGAAGCAGGCCGATCTCGTGGTAGTGGCGAATCGCCCGCGGCGTCGTACCGACGAAGGCCGCCGCGTCACCGATCTTGACCTGACGGGGCGGCATGAAAGACGCGGACATGAGAGGGACCTTTCTCCGGACTTCGGAACGTGGGTCCACCGCACCACATGCCGCTACGGAACGTGCAACTATCCGACGAGGTCACCAGGTGGCGACGGTCGCGGCGTGGTGGTCCGCGACCACGGTCCGGTCTATCGGGGCGTCCCGCGGAATGCGCAGAGGCACACCGCTCAGGGCGCTGTAGACCTCGTGTCCTGCGAGGCTCGGCGCGACGTGCACGACCAGTTCGGAGTCGATGGCGAGCAGACCGCTGTCGAACAGGCGGTGCACGTCCGAGCGCAGTATCAGCCCCTCTTCCACGCGGTGCTGCTCCGTCTCGGCAAAGGGGCGCAGATGGGCTGCTTCCAGGACCTCTGCCGGGGCGGCGCCGGTGACGGCGCAGATCAGCCCGTACTGATGCACCAGGGCCCGGCGGAATCCGTCCTGACCACGTCGCGCCGTAGCCTCCGCCCTCCGGCGCCCGCCGGGCAGTTGCTGTGGCCCTTCCCCATTCGCCTGGCTGATTTCGCGACGGGGCGGAAGGCGGACTCCACGGACCTCGATGGCGTCCAGGGTCCGGTGTCGGTGCATCTTCTTGATCGACTGCTGGTCGGACCTGCTCAGGCTGAGCTCGCCCAGATGCGTCTTGTCCAGACACCCGTCCAGCGGCTGCCAGGTCCCTCCGTAGTGGGCCCGGAAAGCGGTGACCCGAAGAGTCTCGGTGTCCGGGGCGTCGAAAGCGTGCTTACAGCGACTGCACCAGAACCGGGGCTGCATGGTGACCCGCTCCTTGAACCCGGTGCTTCGGCAGTAGGGGCACCGGCTGCGGACCTTCTCCTGATCGGGCAGCACGTGGAGCGCTTCCACGAACCCGGCTCCGAGGGCTTCCTTGCCGTTCCGAACCACCACGAGGTCACCGACTCCTACGTGCTGGTGGTTCCCCACCGTCGAGTCGTAGCTGTACGACTCCTCGATGATGTCCTCGTAGCCGGTGTTTCCCTGGAACTGGCGTTCCTCACCGGCCACGAGAAAGGACCATGCTCTGCCGAGGGTGTCCGATGCCTCGTTCTCCGCGTCCATCATGGTCAGAAGGATACGAACGACCACTGACAACGGGCCCGGCAGCACTCAGCTGCGGGCCCGTCGCCTGCCGTCGACACCTGCGCCCCGGGGAACACGGGCGCTCCGGAGAAAGGAGTTACAGCACCGGCAGCAGCGCCTTCAGTTCGAAGGCGGTGACCTCGCTGCGGTACTCCTCCCACTCCTGCTTCTTGTTGCGGAGGAAGAAGTCGAAGACGTGCTCGCCCAGGGTCTCGGCGACCAGTTCGCTCTTCTCCATCAGCGAGATCGCCTCGCCCAGGTTCTGCGGCAGCGGTTCGATGCCCATCGCGCGGCGTTCGGCGTCGGAGAGGGCCCAGACGTCGTCGTCGGCGCCGGCCGGGAGTTCGTAGCCCTCCTCGATGCCCTTGAGGCCCGCGGCGAGCAGCACCGCGTAGGTGAGGTACGGGTTGGCCCCGGAGTCGATGGAGCGGACCTCCACGCGAGCCGAGCCGGTCTTGCCGGGCTTGTACATCGGGACGCGGATGAGGGCGGAGCGGTTGTTGTGGCCCCAGCAGATGTACGAGGGGGCCTCGCCGCCCGCGCCCGCGGCCCGGGAGGACCCGCCCCAGATGCGCTTGTAGGAGTTGACCCACTGGTTGGTGACGGCCGAGATCTCCGCCGCGTGCTTCAGCAGGCCCGCGATGAACGAGCGGCCCACCTTGGAGAGTTGGTACTCCGCGCCGGACTCGTAGAACGCGTTGCGGTCGCCCTCGAAGAGGGAGAGGTGGGTGTGCATGCCCGAACCCGGGTACTCCGAGAAGGGCTTCGGCATGAACGAGGCCTGCACGCCCTGTTCCAGCGCGACCTGCTTCATCACCAGGCGGAACGTCATGATGTTGTCCGCCGTGGACAGCGCGTCCGCGTAGCGCAGGTCGATCTCCTGCTGGCCGGGGGCTCCCTCGTGGTGGCTGAACTCGACCGAGATGCCCATCGATTCGAGCATGGTGATCGCCTGGCGGCGGAAGTCCATGCCGACGTTCTGCGGGGTGTGGTCGAAGTACCCCGAGCTGTCCGCCGGGGTCGGGCGGGTGCCGTCGACCGGCTTGTTCTTCAGCAGGAAGAACTCGATCTCGGGGTGGGTGTAGAAGGTGAAGCCCAGGTCGGACGTCTTGGCCAGGATGCGCTTCAGGACGTAGCGCGGGTCCGCGAAGGACGGGGAGCCGTCGGGCATCAGGATGTCGCAGAACATGCGCGCCGTGCCGGGGGCCTCCGCGCGCCAGGGCAGGATCTGGAAGGTGCCCGGGTCCGGCTTGGCGATCATGTCCGACTCGTACACCCGGGCGAAGCCCTCGATCGCGGAGCCGTCGAAGCCGATGCCCTCGTCGAAGGCCTGCTCCAGCTCGGCCGGGGCCACGGCGACGGACTTGAGGAACCCGAGGACGTCGGTGAACCACAGCCTCACGAACCGGATGTCGCGCTCCTCAAGGGTCCTGAGGACGAATTCCTGCTGCTTGTCCATTGCCACATCCTTGCAGTTCAGACGGTCCGTGCACCACCGCCCGGGGTAGGGGGGACACTGCCAGTATCGCGACCCGGGATTTCACCCACATTACGCACTCGGTGTGAGAGGGAGCACGCGGCCACCCACTACGATCGGCGACCGAGCAGCGGGCGGCTTCCGGGCCCGCTCTCCCTCGGTTCCCGCCCGTCCGCGCGCGGGTTCCCGTCCGTCCGCGCGCGGCGGTCCACGGACCGTTCTCCCGCCCTCCGGCCCCCTTCGCAGAAGGACTCCACGACATGAGCCTCGACCCCCGGCACCCTCAGCCCCAGGCCCCCGACGACCGTGCGCGCTCGACCCGCAACCGGGCGATCGCCATAGGGGCGGGAGCCGTCGTCGTCGCCGGTCTCGTCGCCTTCGGCTCGTACCTGCTGCTGGGGAACTCCGCGGCGGACGAGAAGTCCGGCGGTACCGCCGCCGCCCAGGACGGCAAGCACCCGAGCGGGCACGGCGACGCCCACGGCGACCACGCGGACGCCACCATCGACGGGCTGAAGTCCTGGGACGCCGCGAAGCTGGGCCGCGACCACGTGGCGGGCGCGGTCGACTATCCGATGAGGCCCCCGGTCGGCGGCGACCACAACCAGTCCTGGATGAACTGCGACGGCGACGTATACGAAAAGGCGCTCCCGGACGTCAACGCCGTCCACTCCCTGGAGCACGGCGCGGTGTGGGTCACCTACAACGGCAAGGCCGCCGACGCCGATGTCGCCAAGCTCGCCGAGCGCGTCAAGAAGACCCCGTTCACCCTGATGAGCCCCTACGAGGGTCAGGAGGGCGCGATCGTCCTCAGCGCCTGGGGCAAGCAGGTGACCGTGGACGGCGCCGATGACGAGCGGGTGGACCACTTCTTCGGCCAGTTCGTCCAAGGCGCCCAGACGCCCGAGCCCGGCGCCCCCTGCACCGGTGGGCTGGCGACGGTGCCGCAGTGACCGGCGCGAAGGAGCCGGGCGCCGTGGGCGCGGATGCCACGGACGCGGATGCCACAGACGCGGCCGACGCGGACGGGGCAGCCGCCGCAGCCGGTGCCGAACGGCGCAGGACCGCGCGCGTCCGGTGGGCGGCCGGGACGGCCGTCGTCCTCGCGCTGCTCTTCGCGGGAGCGGCCGCCGTCGCCTCCGCCCGCGAGGACGGGGCGGCGCCCGGGGCGACCGCCGCACCCTCGGCGGACTCCACGGACGCCGGGTTCGCCCGGGACATGGCCGTCCACCACCAGCAGGCCGTCGAGATGTCGTTCATCGTCCGCGACCGTACGGAGGACGAGGACGTACGGCGTCTCGCGTACGACATCGCCAACACCCAGGCCAACCAGCGCGGCATGCTCCTCGGTTGGCTCGACCTGTGGGGGCTCCCCAAGGTCGCCACCGGCGACGAGTCCCCCATGGCCTGGATGGGCGGCGACGGCGACGCGCATGGTCATGCGCACGAGGGGGACCACCCGGACGGGAACGGGGACGGTGGCGGTGCGCTCATGCCGGGCATGGCCAGCCGCTCCGAACTGGAGCGGCTGGGACGCCTCGACGGCAGACCGGCCGAGGTCTTCTTCCTCCAGCTGATGACGGATCACCACAAGAGCGGCGTCGCCATGGCCCAGGCCTGCGCGGCCCGGTGCGGCGTCCCGGTGGAGAAGCGGCTCGCCCAGGGCATGGTCGAGGGGCAGCAGTCCGAGCTGGGGCTCATGCGCGACCTGCTCACCGAGCGCGGGGCGAAGCCTCGCGGCTGAGCCGGCGCGGGGCGCGCCCGCCCGACCCGGTACGGAGCCGCGCGCCCGACCCGGTGCGGAGCCGCGCATCCGAACCGGCGCGGATCCCCCTTCCTGACTCGGCGCCGGGGGCTCGTACCGCCGCCACCCGATACCCTCCCGGCGGTGGCGGTACGTAAGGGGCATACCGCCCCGCGTCACCTTGCGTCCCCACCCCAACGCACCCGAACGGGTGACTGCGGTCGCGCCCGGCCTCCGCGCCGCCGACGATGGGGGCGCTCGGGGCCGTACGGCAGTGCCACCGGCACGCAGGAGGACATCCCCATGACGACCGCCAAAGACATCATGCACAGCGGGGCTCGCTGGATCCCGGCCCACGAGACCCTCGACCGGGCGGCGCAGCTGATGCGCGAGCACAACGTAGGTGCGCTGCCCGTCTCCGCCAGCGGCGACCAGGACCGGATGGTCGGCATCATCACCGACCGCGACATCGTCGTCGGCTGTGTCGCCCAGGGGCACGATCCGTCGAAGGTCACGGCGGGCGACCTCGCCCAGGGCACCCCGCGCTGGATCGAGGCGGGGGCGGACGTGGAGGCGGTCCTCACGGAGATGCAGACCCACCGTATCCGCCGACTGCCGGTCGTGGAGAACAAGAAGCTGGTCGGGATGATCAGCGAGGCCGACCTCGCGCACCACCTCACCGAGGAGCAGATCGCGGGCTGGGCCGAGAAGGTCTACGCCCGCGGCTGAGCGACCCGGAACACCCGCGCCGGTGGCCCGGCGCCCCCGACCCGCCACGGCTCAGGGGCGCCGGGCCACCGCCGTAGGACCACAACCCCTGGCCTCCGCCGTACGACCCACACGCCCCCGGCCTCCGCCGTACGACCGCGCGCCCCGGGCCACCGCCGTACGACCACACACGCCGAGCCGCCGCCGTACGACCACGCGCCCCGGGCCGACGCCGTCCGCAGCGGTGGCGGTGGCCGCAACCGGTCGGTGGGCGCGCGGAGACGGGGGCGTCTCCGGCGATGGGGCGGGCGTCCGGCACCCGGCCTACCGGCGCCACCCACTCCGACCTGCGGTTCCGTCGGGTCCCGGCAGATTTTTCCCGGCCCGCCGGGACATCGCGTCAGAAAGACGATTACACTGGCGGACGTGCCTCAACTACGCCTCGCACTGAATCAGATCGACTCGACCGTCGGCGACCTCGCCGGCAACTCCGAGGCGATCGTCCACTGGACCCGGCACGCCGCCGAGCAGGGCGCCCACCTCGTGGCGTTCCCCGAGATGGTGCTGACCGGATACCCCGTCGAAGACCTGGCCCTGCGGTCCTCCTTCGTCGAGGCCTCGCGGCAGGCGCTGCGCGCGCTCGCCGCCCGTCTCGACGCGGAGGGCTTCGGCGAGCTGCCGGTCGTCGTGGGCTATCTGGACCGCTCCGAGCACGCCGCCGCGCGGTACGGGCAGCCCGCCGGGTCCCCGCGCAACGCCGCCGCCGTGCTGCACCGCGGCGGGATCGCGCTCAACTTCGCCAAGCACCACCTGCCGAACTACGGCGTCTTCGACGAGTTCCGGTACTTCGTGCCGGGCGACTCGATGCCCGTCGTGCGCGTGCACGGCGTCGACGTGGCCCTCGCGATCTGTGAGGACCTGTGGCAGGACGGCGGGCGCGTCCCGGCCGCCCGCGCCGCCGGGGCCGGGCTGCTGCTGTCGGTCAACGCCTCGCCGTACGAGCGGGACAAGGACGACACCCGGCTGGAGCTGGTCCGCAAGCGGGCCCAGGAGGCCGGGTGCACGACGGCCTACCTGGCGATGATCGGCGGTCAGGACGAGCTGGTCTTCGACGGTGACTCGATCGTCGTCGACAAGGAGGGCGAGGTCATCGCCCGCGCCCCGCAGTTCTCCGAGGGCAGCGTGATCCTCGATCTGGAGCTGCCCGCCGCGGCGGCCGAAGCGCCGTCGGGAATCGTGGACGACGGGCTGCGCATCGACCACGTCGTGCTGTCGGCCGAG
The DNA here is from genome assembly GCF_044767975.1 of Streptomyces sp. NPDC101181. Lineage (NCBI taxonomy): Bacteria > Bacillati > Actinomycetota > Actinomycetes > Kitasatosporales > Streptomycetaceae > Streptomyces > Streptomyces sp. NPDC101181. The sequence continues at coordinate 223,645 of NZ_JBIWOX010000011.1, forward strand.
CCGGTCGCCGCGTACGAGCCGGAGCTGGCGGGCGGCTACGCGGAGCGGCTGGACGACGACGAGGAGGTCTACTCGGCGCTGGTCGTCGGGCTGCGCGCGTACGCCGCGAAGAACGGTTTCAGCAGTGTGCTGATCGGGCTCTCCGGCGGGATCGACTCCGCTCTCTGCGCGGCCATCGCGTGCGACGCGCTCGGCGCGGGGAACGTGTACGGGGTCTCCATGCCGTCGAAGTACTCCTCGGACCACTCCAAGGGCGACGCGGCGGAGCTGGCGCGGCGGACCGGGCTCAACTTCCGTACGGTGCCGATCGAGCCGATGTTCGACGCGTACATGGGGTCGCTCCAGCTCACCGGGCTGGCGGAGGAGAACCTCCAGGCGCGGCTGCGCGGCACGATGCTGATGGCCCTGTCCAACCAGGAGGGGCAGATCGTGCTGGCGCCCGGCAACAAGTCGGAGCTGGCGGTCGGTTACTCGACGCTCTACGGGGACGCGGTCGGCGCGTACGGGCCGATCAAGGACGTCTACAAGTCGTCGGTGTTCCGGCTGGCGAGGTGGCGCAACCGGGCCGCCGAGGAGCGGGGCCAGACCCCGCCGATCCCCGAGGCCTCGATCACCAAGCCGCCCAGCGCGGAGCTGCGGCCGGGGCAGGTCGACACGGACTCGCTGCCGGACTACGACGTCCTCGACGCGATCCTGGAGCTGTACGTGGACCGCGACCAGGGGCTGGAGGCGATCGTGTCGGCCGGGTTCGACGCGGAGCTGGTCGCGAAGACGCTGCGGATGGTGGACACCGCGGAGTACAAGCGGCGGCAGTACCCGCCGGGGACGAAGATCTCGCCGAAGGGGTTCGGGAAGGACCGGCGGCTGCCGATCACGAACCGCTGGCGCGAGTCGTCGTAGGCAGGCGGACCGGAGGCGGGCGAACCGGAGGCGGGCGGTCGCCGGGAGGGGGCCGTCACCCGGCCGGTGGCCGCCCCCGGGAGCACTGAGGACGAGGGCGGTCACCCCCGGGCGGGCGGTGGTCGCCCTCGTCCTCAGTCGCCGGACGGGCCGGAACGGCTGCCGGACGGGCCGGACGCGGACGCCCGGGATGTCTTCTGCACCGACGCCGACGCCCGGGTCGTGTCCTGCACCGACGCGGGTACCCGGGTCGTCCCGTGCGGGGAGGCGGATGCGCCCATGACCACCCGCGACGCCTTCCCCGGGCCCCGGTCCAGGTAGCCCGCCGTGGCCGCGATCGCCAGGCCGATCACCGCGAGGGCCGCACCCACCAGGGCCGGGGAGGTCCAGCCCCAGCCCGCCGCGATGGCGATGCCGCCCGCCCAGGCGCCGCCCGCGTTGGCCAGGTTGAACGCGGAGTGGTTGGAGGCGGACGCCAGGGTCGGGGCGTCCTTCGCCTTGTTCATCACCAGCATCTGGAGCGGGGTCGTCGTCATGAACCCGACCGCGCCCAGCAGCACCACCATCACCAGCGCCGCCCACCGCACGTGCGCCGTGAACGGGAAGGCCACCAGGACCACCGCGAGCGCGCCGAGCGAGCCGTACAGGGTGGGGCGCAGGGCCCGGTCGGTGAGGGGGCCCGCGGCGAGGGCGCCCAGGGTCATCCCGATGCCGAAGAGCGCCAGGACCAGGGTGACGGAGGACTCGCCGAAGCCCATCGCCTTCGTGGTCATCGCCGAGAGGTACGAGTACACCGCGAAGACCCCGGCGAAGCCGAAGACCGCGGTGAGCAGGCCGAGGATCACCTGGCGGTCGCCGAGGGCCCGCACCTCGCGGCGTACGTCCTGGTGGGCCTCGACGGGGATACGGGGCACCAGCCGGGCCAGGGCGGCCATCGCGGCCAGGCCGATCGCCGCGACGACGAGGAAGGTGGCCCGCCAGCCGAGGTGCTGGCCGAGCAGGGTGGCGGCGGGTACGCCGACGATGTTGGCGACCGTCAGGCCGAGGAACATCGTGGCCACCGCCCGCGCCTGACGGCCCTCGGAGACCAGCCGGGCGGCGACGACCGCGCCGACGCCGAAGAACGCGCCGTGCGGCAGTCCGGCGAGGAAGCGGCCCGCCAGCAGCCAGCCGAAGTCGGGGGCGAGCGCCGAGGCCAGGTTCCCGACGGTGAACAGGGCCATCAGGAGCAGCAGCATCTTCTTGCGCGGGACGCGGGATCCGAGGCCGGTGAGCAGGGGCGCGCCCAGGACGACGCCGATCGCGTACGCCGAGACGAGGTGGCCGGCGGTCGGCACGGACGTGTCCAGGTCGTCCGCCACGTTGGGCAGCAGCCCCATCATGACGAACTCGGTCGTGCCTATGCCGAAGGCGCTCACGGCCAGGGCGAGCAGGGCCAGGGGCATGGGAGGGGAACCTTTCGCGATCGCTCGGTGCGGTGGGGGGCAACGAAGAGCCGTCGCCTCGGCGGAGCGCCGGGCGACGGCTGGGTCTTCTTATGTATGCGACTTGAACAAATTGTCGCAGATGATTTATGCCGGGAGGTGAACGCCCGATTGCGTGAAGAAGGTCACCCCTCGCACACCGGCGGTCACAGCTTCACGCGGGCGGCGACCGGCAGGTGGTCGCTGTCGGTCGCCGCGAGGGTCCAGGAGGACGTCGGCTCGACGCCCTTGACCATGATCTGGTCGATCCGGGCCATCGGGAACGAGGCGGGCCAGCTGAAGCCGAAGCCGTCGCCCGCCGCGCCCTGGGTGGAGCGCATCTGGGAGGTGACCGCGTTGAGCGAGCGGTCGTTCATCGTGCCGTTCAGGTCGCCGAGCAGCACGACCCGCCCGACGGGTTCGTCGGCGATGGCCTCGCCGAGCGCGTCGGCGCTGTTGTCGCGCTGGTTGGCGGTGAACCCGGCGTGCAGCTTCACGCGGACGGACGGCAGGTGGGCCACGTACACCGCGACCTCGCCCTGCGGGGCCTTGACCGTGGAGCGCATGGCGCGGGTCCAGCCCATCTTGATGTCGACCGGCGCGGTGTCGCTGAGCGGGTACTTGCTCCACAGCCCCACGGTGCCCTGGACCGAGTGGTAGGGGTAGCGGTCGGCCAGCGACTTCTCGTACGTGGAGACCTGGCCGCCGGGGAGTTCCTGGAGGGCCACGACGTCCGCCCCGGAACCGGCGACCTGCTCGGCGGTGCCGCCGGGGTCGGGGTTGTCGGCGTTGACGTTGTGGGAGGCGACGGTGAGGTCGCCGCCCGCACCGGACTTGTCGGTGATCAGGCCGCCGAAGGTGTTGAGCCAGACCACGGCGGGCAGCAGCAGCGCCACCGTCGCGGTCGCGGAGCGCCTCAGCAGGGCCAGGACCAGCAGGACCGGGATGAGGAGGGCGATCCACGGCAGGAAGGTCTCGATGAGACTGCCGAGGTTCCCGAAGCGGTTCGGGACCTGCGCGTGGACGACCATCAGCAGGGTCATCACCACCGAGCAGAGCGCGAGCACGATCCCGCGCCGCCAGTAGCCCCGGTCCGACCGCAGTCTGTTCCACAGGCCCCGGAAGCGCGACTCGCCGGTCTGCGGCCGCTCCGCGCTGCCGTTGCCCGTGTCCGCTCCGTACGCCTGCACCATCGTGCTGTCCTCACTGCCGTGCCGTGCACATCGCCGCGCTCCCGACCCTAGGTGATGGGCGGCGACTTTCCCGCCGCCGACTTACCCGAGCCCGGCGGCCGCACGGCCACCCTTCGACCGTACGGAGAGCAGGACGACGAAGGGGCGGCGGCGGGTTCCCGTTCCCGGGCGGCCGGCCGTGGCTGTGACAGAACGATCACATTCGTCCGGAGTGTGGAAAGTGCCTGGTCCGGGGGGGGGTGGGGACGGGGCCGGACGCCGTCGGCCGCGCGCGGTCACCGGCTCCGCCGTGGTCGGGGTCCTGCCCGGTGGACGGCACGCGGACGGCCGGGGGCGGGTGCGGGCGCACTTCCCGATCGCCCGGGTGGGATGCCACCATGGAGGAGATCCGGGGACGCCGTCAGGGCGCCTCGAGATGACGAAGGAGCCACCAGCCATGTCGCTTTCGGCTGCACAGAATCAGGGTGCGCGGAGCCCGTCCTCCCCCGCCGGTACGTCCCCCGACAGCGGCAAGGCGCTGTACGGAGGCACGTCCACCCGCCGCGTCACCGTCCACGACATCGCCGCCGCCACCGAGCGCGGCGAGAAGTGGCCCATGCTCACCGCCTACGACGCGATGACCGCGTCCGTCTTCGACGAGGCCGGGATCCCGGTGATGCTCGTCGGGGACTCGATGGGCAACGTCCACCTCGGCTACGAGACCACCGTGCCCGTCACGATGGACGAGATGGCCCTCCTCGCGGCCGCCGTCGTACGGGGCACCAGGCGCGCCCTCATCGTCGGCGACCTGCCCTTCGGCTCGTACCAGGAGGGTCCCGTCCAGGCGCTGCGCAACGCCACCCGGCTGGTCAAGGAGTCGGGCGTCGGCGCGGTGAAGCTGGAGGGCGGCGAGCGGTCCCACGAGCAGATCAGGCTGCTGGTCGAGGCGGGCATCCCGGTCATGGGCCACATCGGCCTGACCCCGCAGTCGGTCAACGCGATGGGCTACCGGGTGCAGGGCCGCGGCGACGAGGCCGCCCACCGGCTGATGCGCGACGCGAAGGCGGTCCAGGACGCGGGCGCGTTCGCCGTGGTGCTGGAGCTGGTGCCCGAGGAGCTGGCCGCCGAGGTGACCCGGACGCTGCACATCCCGACCGTCGGCATCGGCGCCGGTGCCGGGACCGACGCCCAGGTGCTGGTCTACACCGACATGGTCGGACTGACCGGCGGCAAGGTGCCGCGCTTCACCAAGCAGTACGCGAACCTGCGCCAGGTCCTCGGGGACGCGGCGAAGGAGTTCGCCGAGGAGGTCGTGGGCGGCACGTTCCCCGCGCCGGAGCACACCTTCCACTGAGTCCGCGGACTCCACCGACGCGCCGGTCACCGGGGGGACACCGCTGTGCCCGTCCGGTGACGCGCCGCCCGTGGGATGACGCACCGAGCCATTTCCGGCACCACCGACAGCCCGCCGACATCCCCCATCGGCGGGCTGTCGCACGTGCGCCGACCGATGCCGGGAGCGGCGCCGACGATGTCGGGAGCGGTGTCGGGAGGGTGTCGGTGAGCTGTCGGCGGGCCCTGGTCCCATGGGGGACATGGAACGCATCGACACGAACCCCAGCGACGGCCGGAACGCCGTCGAGGTACGGGGACTGGTCAAGCACTACGGCGAGACCAGGGCACTGGACGGCGTGGACCTCGACGTCCGCGAAGGCACCGTCCTCGGCGTGCTCGGCCCCAACGGCGCCGGCAAGACCACCCTCGTACGCTGTCTCTCCACCCTGATCACCCCCGACGCGGGACACGCCGTCGTCGCGGGCTTCGACGTGGTGAAGCAGCCCCGCGAGCTGCGCCGCCGGATCGGCCTGACCGGGCAGTACGCCTCGGTCGACGAGAAGCTCTCCGGCTGGGAGAACCTCTACATGATCGGGCGGCTGCTCGATCTGCCCCGCAAGCAGGCGCGGGCCCGCGCCGACGAACTCCTGGAGCGGTTCTCGCTCACCGCCGCCGCCAAGCGGGCCTCGATGGAGTACAGCGGCGGGATGCGCCGCCGGCTCGACCTGGCGGCCTCGATGATCGGCAGCCCGGCCGTGCTCTACCTGGACGAGCCGACGACCGGCCTCGACCCCCGGACCCGTAACGAGGTGTGGGACGAGGTGCAGCGGATGGTCGCCGAGGGCGCGACCGTCCTGCTGACCACCCAGTACATGGAGGAGGCCGAGCAGCTCGCCAAGGAGCTGACGGTCATCGACCACGGGAAGATCATCGCCCGGGGCGGGGTCGACGAGCTGAAGGCCAAGGTGGGCGGGCGGACCCTGCACCTCCGCCCCTCGGACCCGGCGGAGCTGCCCGCGATGGCCCAGGCCGTCCGGGAGGCCGGACTCGACGGGGTCGCCGGGGCGCAGGCCGTACCGGACGAGGGGACGCTTCACGTCCCCATCCTCAGCGACGAGCAGCTGACCGCCGTCGTCGGCCTGCTGGGCGCACGGGGTTTCTCCCTGGCCCATGTCTCCACCGCCCTGCCCAGCCTGGACGAGGTGTTCCTCGCGATCACCGGCGACAAGGCCTCCCCCCTCACCGACACCACCCCTCAGGAGGTCGCCGCATGAGCACCACCACGCTGACCACCGCGCCCGCCGGGCCCGCGGACCCCGTACCGAAGAGGACCGCGGCGGCCCAGGAGGGCGGGATCGGGCTGCGGGCCAACCTGCGGCACATCGGGGCCCTGGTCCGGCGCAACCTGCTCCAGATCAAGAAGGACCCGGAGTCGATGTTCGACGTCCTTCTGATGCCGATCGTCTTCATCGTGCTCTTCGTCTACGTCTTCGGCGGTTCGGTCGGCGCCAGCCTCGGGGGCGACCGGCAGGCGTACGTGAACTACCTGGTGCCGGGGCTGATGGCGATGATGGGCATGAACATCGCCATGGCCGTGGGCACCGGTGTCAACGACGACTTCCGCAAGGGGGTCATGGACCGCTTCCGGACGATGCCGATCTCCCGCTCCTCGGTGCTCATCGCCAAGATCGTGGTGGAGCTGGGGCGGCTGATGGTCGCCACGCTCATCCTGCTCGCCATGGGGTTCGCCCTCGGGATGGAGCTGAACGGCTCGGTGCTCGGGCTGCTGGGAGCGGTCGCGCTGGCCGCGACGTTCGGCGCCGCCGTCATGTGGATCTTCATCTTGCTCGGGCTGGCCATGAAGACGGCCCAGGCGGTCCAGGGGATGGCGATGCTCGTGCTGATGCCGTTGCAGTTCGGTTCCTCGATCTTCGCGCCGACGCAGACGATGCCGGGCTGGCTCCAGGCGTTCACCGACTACAACCCGCTCTCCAACCTCGCGGACGCGGCGCGCGCGCTCATCCAGGGCGGCCCGGTCGGCAACTCCGTCTGGTGGACGCTCGCCTGGGCCGCCGGGATCACCGTGGTGATGGCGCCGCTGGCGGTGGCCAAGTTCCGCAAGAAGGCCTGAGCGGGTCCGGAGGGGGCCTGGGCGGCTCCGGGGCCCGTGCGGTCAGCGGTACGCCTCCGCCAGGGCGGTGGCCTCGTCGAGGGTGAGGCCTCCGCCCTGCTCGTACGCCCGCGCGTACGCCGTCCCGTCAAGGCGGGCCCGGACGGCCTGCTCGGCGTCGGCCAGATTGCGGCGCTCCACCATGGTCGGCACGTACCCGGGAGGCAGCAGCGCCGCCTGGAGGCCCAGCAGCCGGGCGGCGTCCGCGTACGCCCCCGGCCCGGCCCCGGCCGCGGCGGCGATCCCGGCCAGGGCGCGGGCGATCGCCATGAGATGGGCCGAGGACATCTGCGGGGCGATCATCTTCGACAGCCGCTCCCGCGAACTCCTCAGCGCTCTCAGCGCGTTTTCCAGGGCGGAGGCGTGAGCGCCCTCCAGGTTGTCCAGCCAGGCCAGCATCCCGAAGACGAATCCGTCGAAGACGGCGACATCGCCGAAGGTGAGCTGCCCGGTGATCATGTCGACCTGGGCGCGGGCCTCCGCCACCCGACCCTGTACGCCGAGGACGAAAGCCAGATGCATCCGGGCGATCGCCACGGACTCGGGGCTCGGGGGGCGGCCCCCCTCGACCACCTCCCGCAGCACCGCCTCGGCCTCCGGGAGACGGCCGAGCTCGGCGAGCGGCCCGGCGTACCGGGCGCGCAACAGCGCCATCTGGGAGCGGGCGCCGATCTTCCGGGCGTAGTCCACGGCGGCGGCGTAGTCGTCCAGGGCCTCGGGGAAGTGGCCGGTCCGTTCGTTGGCCTCGCCCCGGGACGCCAGTGCCTCGGCCATGCCCCAGTCGTCGTCGAGCCGGGTGAAGATCTCCAGGCTCTCGTCGGCGTCGGCGCGCGCCAGGTCCGCGTGGCCGGAGTGACCGGCCAGGAAGTTGGCGCGCAGCTGGAGCGCGGCGGCCAGCTCCCACGCGTAGCCGTTGGCGCGGGAGGTCTTGACGGTCTCGTCGAGCGCCCGCAGCGTCCGGTCCATGTCCCCGGTGAACATGATCGCGTACATCCAGAACGTCCCCGGCATGCGGCAGGTCTGCGGCTGCCCCGGCACGTAGGCGTCGGCGATGGTCCGCAGCCGCTCCTGCCCCTCGGCGTCCGACCACGCGGAGATCGCGTCGTCCACACTGGCCACCTGGATCAGCGCCGCGCCCCGCCGCGCCTCCGCGAGCAGGTCGTCGTCCATCGGCGGCGGCCGGTCGATGGGCGCCTCCGGCAGCGAGGGGGCCCGGACGCCGGGGTGGGCGAACGGGTCGGGGCCGAGCGAGGACGCGGCCTCGGCCCACTGGCGGGCGTCGGTGCGCAGGTCGCGCAGCATCCAGTACCAGGACAGCGAGAGCACCAGGCACAGCGCCTCGTGCTCGTCCCGGGCGGCGACGGCGTGGCGCAGCGCGGTGCGCAGGTTCTCGTACTCGCGGCGGATGACCGCGATGGCCGCGCGCTGTCCCGCCCCGCGCATCGCGGGCCCCGTCGTACGCGCCAGCTCCCGGAAGTGGATGAGGTGGCTACGGTCCACCGCCGCCCGCTCCCCCGCCTCGGCGAGGCGTTCGGCGGCGTACTCGCCGACCGTCTCCAGCAGCCGGTAGCGCATCTGCCCGTCGTCACCGGGCGCGGCGACCACGAGCGACTTGTCGACCAGGGACCCGAGCAGGGCGGCCACGTCGAGGCGGTCGACGGCGGGCCCGCCCGGTCCGGCGGGCAGGGCGCACACCTCCTCGGCCGCGGTGAGCGAGCAGCCGCCCGCGAAGACGGACAGGCGGCGCAGCACGGCGCGTTCGGAGGCGTCCAGCAGCTCCCAGGACCAGTCGACGACGGCGCGCAGGGTCTGCTGGCGGGGCAGCACGGTCCGGCTGCCGTTGGTGAGCAGGCGGAAACGGTCGTCCAGCCGGTCGGCGAGCTGGCGGGGGGTGAGCATCCGCAGCCGGGCGGCGGCCAGTTCGATGGCGAGCGGCAGCCCGTCCAGCCGACGGCAGATCTCGGCGCAGGCGGCCGCGGTCTCCTCGTCCGTGTCGGTACGGAACCCGGGCCGGGCGGCCGCCCCGCGTTCGGCGAGCAGCCGCAGGGCCATCGGGTCGGGCAGCGGCTCGACGGGGCGGACGAACTCGCCCGGCACACCGAGAGGTTCGCGGCTGGTGGCGAGGACGGTGAGCTGGGGGCAGTGGGCGAGAAGGTGGTCGGCGAGGGCGGCGGCCGCCCCGACGACGTGCTCGCAGTTGTCCAGGAGCAGCAGCATCCGGCGCGGGGCGCAGTACTCGGTGAGGCGTACGAGGGGGTCGTCGCCGGTGCGGTCGGCGACGCGCAGCTCCTCCGCGCCCGCCCCGCGCAGCACGGTCTCGCGGGCTCCGAGGGCTCCGAGGACGGCCTCGGGCACGGTGTCCGGGTCGTCGACGGGCGCCAGCTCGGCCAGCCAGACGCCGTCGGGCCACGCGTCGGCGGCGGCCTCCGCGGTCTCCTGGGACAGCCGGGTCTTGCCCGCGCCGCCGGGGCCCAGGAGGGTGACCAGCCGGGCGCGGCCGAGGTCCTCGCGCAGGGCGGCAATGTCGGTGTCGCGCCCGACGAAGCTGGTGAGCCGGGCCCGGAGGTTGCCGAGGGCGGGCGGCGCGGGCGCGGCGGGCGCCGGGGTCGGCGTGGCGGCGGCCCGGTCCGGGGCTGCGGGCGGGGTCGTGGCGGGCGGGGTGGTGGTCGCGGGCGGGGTGGTGGTCGGGGGTGGCGGTGGCGCTCCCTCTGCGGTCGCGGGCCGCACGGCGGGCCCTTCCCCGTCCTCCTGACGCAGGAGTCCGGCGTGCAGCGCGCGCAGGTGCGGGCCCGGGTCCGCGCCGAGGCGGTCGGCGAACACCCCGCGCACCTCCTCGTACGCGGCGAGCGCCTGGGCCGTGCGGCCGGCGTCCCGCAGGGCCGTGATGCGCAGGACCTGGAGCGGTTCGTCCAGCGGGTGCTCCGCGCAGAGCGCGGTCAGCTCCGGCAGCGCCACCCCGGGCCGCCCGAGGGCGAGGAGGGCGGCGAGCCTGGTCCGCCGGGCGTCGAGTCTGCGGGTCTCCCAGCGGGAGGCTGTCGCCGTACGGTCGGGCAGGTCGGCGAGGGCGGGCCCGCTCCACAGCGCCAGGGCGTCCTCCAGCAGGACCAGGGCCTTCTCCGCGCCGCCGTCCTCCAGGGCCCGGCTCCCCTCGCCCGTCAGGCGCTCGAAACGGTGCAGGTCCACGGCGTCCGACGGGGCGGCGAGCCGGTACCCGCCCGCCACCGACTCGACGGCCGCCCGCCCCAGCGCCCGCCGCAACCGGCCGACGAGGGCCTGGAGGGCGCCGGGAGCGTCGGCGGGCGGGTCGCCGTCCCACACCTCGTCGACGAGGACCCCGGCGGGGACGGTACGCCCGGGGCGCAGGGCGAGGACGGTGAGCAGGGCGCGCAGCCGTGCCCCGCCGAGGGCGACGGCCGTACCGTCGTCGCGGAGTGCCCGGGTGGTGCCGAGGATGCAGTAGCGCACGCGCCCATTGTCCGTGACGGGAGGGAGATCGGGATTGACCGGGTGGAACTCCGGCACCGGTCCCCGACGTTCTGGCCCTGTCGGCCCCTGGGGCCGACCCACCGCCGCTGTCCGCCCCGCCCGCCCCGCCGTCAGGAGTTGTGTGCCGATGACCACCGCAGCCACCCGAGCCGACCGGAGGATCAGCCCGGTCTTCCTCGGCATCGTCGCCGTCACCGCGGTCGCGGGCTGGGCGGTGTGGACGGGATTCGCGGACGCCACCGGCTTCGCGGTCTTCCTGTTCGTCACCGGGGCCTGGATCGTCTCGCTCTGTCTGCACGAGTACGCGCACGCCCGCACCGCGCTGCACAGCGGTGACCTGTCGGTCGGGGCGAAGGGCTATCTGACCCTCAACCCGCTCACGTACACACACGCGCTGCTCAGCATCGTGCTGCCGGTCCTCTTCGTGATCATGGGCGGGATCGGCCTGCCGGGCGGCGCGGTCTACATCGAGCGGCACCGTATCCACGGCCGGTGGAAGCACAGCCTGATCTCGGCGGCGGGTCCGCTGACCAACGTGGCCTTCGCGGTCGTCTGCACGGCCCCGTTCTGGCTGGACGCGCTGGACGGGGTGCCGCTCGCCTTCCAGTACGCGCTGGCGTTCCTGGCGATGCTCCAGGTGACGGCGGCGATCCTGAACCTCCTGCCGATCCCGGGGCTGGACGGCTACGGGGTGATCGAGCCCTGGCTGTCGTACACGATCCGCCGCAAGGTGGAGCCGATCGCGCCGTTCGGGCTGATCGCGGTGTTCGGCCTGCTCTGGATCCCGGAGGTGAACGGCGTGTTCTTCGACGGGGTCGACGCACTGCTGCGGGCCCTCGGGGTCGACGACGTCCAGCGCTACTGCGGGCTGGACACCTACCGCTTCTGGAAGGCGTTCTTCGACGAGCAGGACCCGGGCTGCGCGGTGGGGTGACGGCACCCCGGGCGGCTCGTGCTCCGGGCTCCTTGCTCGGGGGCGTCAGGAGGCGGTCATGCGGTGCTTGCGGACGTAGAACCAGACCATGTTCGACGACAGCCCCGCGATGAGCACCCAGACGATCCCGAGCAGGCTGCCCTGGACGAACGAGACCACGGCCGCCACCACGGCGAGGACGCAGACGACGAGGGCGAGGAGGGCGAGGCGGGGCATGGGGGCGGCTCCTGGAGGGGAACGAACGGTCGTGGTCGGGGTCCAGTGTCCCCCACGCCCCGTTGTGCCCCGCCTGGGGGAGCCGCCCCGCCGCGCCCGTCATCAGACGCCGGACACCCGGAAGACGCCGGGCCGTCGGCGTACGTCAGCCCCTCGGCGGACGTCACGCACGCGGACGTCGGTGGTGCGTGGACGTCGGTGGTGCGCGGACGTCGGGTGATCAGACGTCGGTGGTGCGCAGCCCGGCGTGGGCCTTGTAGCGGCGGTTGACCGAGATCAGGTTGGCCACCAGCGACTCGACCTGGTGGGCGTTGCGGAGCCGGCCCGCGAAGATGCCGCGCATCCCGGGGATGCGGCCCGCCAGCGCCTGGACGATGTCCGTGTCGGCGCGCGCCTCGCCCAGGACCAGGACGTCGGTGTCGATCTCCTCGATGGACTCGTCCTGGAGCAGCACGGCCGAGAGATGGTGGAAGGCGGCGGTGACCCGGGAGTCCGGCAGCAGGGCGGCGGCCTGCTCGGCGGCGCTGCCCTCCTCCGGCGTGAGCGCGTAGGCGCCCTTCTTGTCGAAGCCGAGCGGGTTGACGCAGTCGACGACCAGCTTGCCCGCCAGCTCCGCGCGCAGGGACTCCAGCGTCTTGGCGTGCCCGTCCCACGGCACCGCGACGATCACGATGTCGCTGCGCCGGGCGCACTCCGCGTTGTCCGCGCCCGTCACACCGTGACCGAGCTCGGCCGCGGCCTGCTCGGCGCGTGCCGCGTCCCGGGAGCCGAGGGTGACCCGCTGTCCCGCGCGGGCGAGCCGGTAGGCGAGACCGCGGCCCTGCGGACCGGTCCCGCCCAGCACGCCCACGCTGAGGGCGGAGACGTCGGGGAGGTCCCAGGGATCCTTGGCGGGGGGCTTGGGGGTGCTGCCGCTGTCCTGTGTAGTCATGGGCCGACCCTACTGCCAGGTAGTCGCGGTGGGGCCGCCCCGGGGTGCGAAGATCACGGTCCCCGCCCGCTCCCCCGTTCGGGTGAAGGGGCAGGCCCGCAGACCCGCACGGGGCACGGCGCGGGGCAGAGTGCCGGGCCATGGATGCCGTACGTGTCGCCCTGCTCCGTGACGTCCTGGCCGGGACCCGGTGGCCGGACTCGGCGCGTGGGTTCGCCCTGGCCCTGCGCTCGTCCGTGCTGCCGCGGGGCGGCGGGCTGCTGCTGGTGGGCACGGAGGAGTACGAGCCCTGGCACCTGGCGGCCCATCTGACCGACGAGTCCGCTTGGTCGGGGCGGCCCGAGCTGGTGCCCACGCTCGTCCGGCACCGGGTGGCGCCCGGTGATCCGGCGCATCTGGCCGTGGGCCTCGGCCGGATCGAGGCGGCGGGCCGGAGCGAGACGCTGTTGCTGGTAGCGCCGGAGCGGCCGGGGGACGGTCTGCTGGAGCGGGTGCACGACGCGCGGCGGGCCGGGGCGCGGGTGCTGTTCCTGGGCGGCGGCGATCCGGAGGTCGCCTCCCTGGCGCACGCGTCGCTGACGGTCGACGCGGACGACGATGTGGACCTGGACGTCGTGCAGCACCTGGTCAGCGCGGCCGCCGGGGAGAACGGGGCGCCCGGCGCACCCGGCCGCCGCACGTTCCGGGACCGGCTCGCCCGGCTCGCCGATCAGCTGACGGAGCCGCCGCCCGCCCGCTGGTAGCGGGCCACGATCCTCCTGCGGCCGGGGCGGCCGTGGGCCAACGGCCGCGCTCCTCCGGTCACCCGGTCGCTCCGCCGGGTGGCGCCGGGCCGTCCGCGTCCGGAAACCGGTTGCCCTGAGCACCCGGCACTGCGGAACATGACCCTTCGTGACCTCAGCGCCCACTCCGCCCTCCTCGCCGGCCTCCCCCTCGCCCGGACCTCCGGGCCCCCTGCCGCCCTCCCGGCTGCGCGGCCTGCTGCCCGACCTCGCGCCGTGGCGTTCCTCGGCGGACTTCCGGCTGCTGTGGGTGCAGGGGCTGATCACGTACTTCGGCAGCTTCATGGCGCTCATCGCGCTGCCGCTCCAGATCAAGGAGCTCACCGGGTCGCCGCTGGCGGTCGGGGCGATGGGTGCGGTGGAGCTGGTGCCGCTGGTGGTGTTCGGGCTGTACGGCGGGGCGCTCGCGGACTCCGTGGACCGGCGCCGGGTGATCCTGCTGACCGAGGCGGGTCTCGGGGTGCTCGCGGCGATCCTGCTGGTCAACGCGCTGCTGCCGGAACCGCTGCTGTGGCCGCTGTACGTGGTGGCGGGCGGGGTGTCCGCGCTGGCCGGGCTCCAGCGGCCCGCGCTGGACTCGCTGATGGCCCGGATCGTGCCGCACGACCAGCAGACGGCGGCGGCCGCGCTGAACTCGCTGCGCTGGCAGATGGGGGCGATCGCGGGCCCGGCGCTGGCCGGTCTGGTGGTGGCGTACGCCGGTCACGGCACGGCGTACGCGGTGACGGTCTGCACGTTCGCCGCCTCCGTCCTGCTCTGTCTGCGGCTCTCCCCCGCGCCGCCCGCGAAGGAGGCGGCGAAGCCGTCGCTGCGCGGGATCGTGGAGGGGGCCCGCTACGCCTGGAGCCGCCCGGTGCTGCTGGGGACGTACGCGATCGACCTGGCGGCGATGTTCTTCGCCTTCCCGAACACGATCTTCCCGTTCCTGGCGGACGAGCTGGACGCCGAGTGGTCGCTGGGGCTGATGTACGCGGCGGGCTCGGTCGGATCGCTGGCGCTGGGGCTGACCAGCGGCTGGACGTCCCGGGTGCGCAGGCACGGGCTGTTCGTGGTGTTCGGCGCGGCGGCGTGGGGGCTGGCGATCGCCGCGGCGGGCTGGTTCTCCAGCGTGTGGGTGGTGCTGCTGTGCCTGGCCGTGGCGGGCGCGGGCGACATGCTGAGCGGGCTGGGGCGCTCGACGATCTGGAACCAGACCATCCCGGAGGAGCTGCGGGGACGGCTGGCGGGCATCGAGGTGCTGTCGTACAGCGTCGGCCCGCAGCTGGGTCAGGTGCGGGCCGGGGCGATGGCGGGGTGGACCGGGACCCGGTCGGCGATCTGGACGGGCGGGGTGGCGTGCGTGGCGTCGGTGGCGCTGCTGACCGCCGCGCTGCCGAAGCTGGTGCGGTACGACGCGGAGACGGACGAGGACGCGGTGCGCAGGCGGGAGGCCCGGGGGGAGGCATGACCCGGGCCGCCTGAGGGCGGAGGCCCGCCCCCCGGCCGGGCCTCCCGCGGACCGGCCGGGCGGGCCTCCGGAGTCCTGCGCGCTACCCGGTGCCCGCTACCCGATGTCCGCTCCCCCGCTCCCCGCCTCGAATCCGCAGCCCCGGCGCCGGGCCCGGGTCAGGCTTCGGGCGGGGCGGGTCACGCTTCGGGCGGGGCGGGCCTGCCCTTGTCCTCGTCGTGCCACTTGGGGTCCGTGTCCCATTCCAGGTTCCGGTCGCGGGCCGTGTCCATCGCGTGCTGGGCCGCCTCGCGGGAGGGGTAGGGGCCGAACCTGTTCTGGGCCGGGCACTCGGGGCCTTCCTCGACCTTCTTGTGCTCCAGGCAGTAGTACCACTCGCCCGGCTTGCCGACCGTGCGCTTCTTGAACAGGGCCATCGACTGCTCCTTTCCTTGTCGCCATGGTGCCCCCGGGACCGCTGGTTAGACTCGCTGACATGTCTGGCCAGTCGCTTCTCGTACCAGGGGAGATCACTCCCGTCCGTTCCGTACCCGGAAACATCCGGCGCCCCGAGTACGTGGGGAAACCGGCTCCGACGCCGTACACCGGCCCGGAGGTCCAGGACGCCGACACCGTCGAGCGGATGCGTGTCGCGGGGCGGATCGCCGCCCAGGCGATGGAGGAGGCCGCCCGGCACATCGCCCCGGGTGTCACCACGGACCAGCTCGACAAGGTCGCCCACGACTTCATGGTCGATCACGGCGCGTACCCCTCGACGCTCGGCTACCGGGGCTTCCCGAAGTCGCTGTGCAGCTCGCTCAACGAGGTCATCTGCCACGGCATCCCCGACTCCACCGTGCTGCGCGACGGGGACATCGTGAACCTGGACGTCACCGCGTACATCAACGGGGTGCACGGCGACAACAACGCCACCTACCTCTGCGGTGACGTGGACGAGGAGTCGCGGCTGCTGGTCGAGCGCACCCGGGAGTCGCTGAACCGGGCGATCAAGGCGGTGCGGCCGGGGCGGCAGATCAACGTCATCGGGCGGGTGATCGAGTCGTACGCCAAGCGGTTCGGCTACGGCGTGGTGCGCGACTTCACCGGGCACGGGATCAACTCCTCGTTCCACTCCGGCCTGATCATCCCGCACTACGACAGCCCGCACGCGACCACGGTGATGCAGCCCGGGATGACGTTCACCATCGAGCCGATGCTGACGCTCGGCACCCACGAGTACGACATGTGGGAGGACGGCTGGACCGTGGTGACGAAGGACCGGAAGCGGACGGCCCAGTTCGAGCACACGCTGGTCGTCACGGAGACCGGGGCGGAGATCCTCACCCTGCCGTGATCACCCCGGACCGTCCGGGAACCTCCTGGGACCTACCGGAACCGGACACCCCGCTCCCCGGGGTATCCACCGGCGGCGTACCTTTTTACCGACAAGCAGTCGGGAACCAGTTGACTTAGGTAAACCTAAGTAGGAAGATCGGGCGTACCGGCACGCACCGCCGCACCGTCGCGGCGGGCGCCTGTCGGCTGCTCCGCCTCTTTCTGGACTTCCCGTCCCCTCGGCCCCGGAGGCCCGCCTTGGACGCAACCGCCACCGTCACTCCCTTCTCGACGCTGATCCGTACGGCGTCGCACGAGCAGCACACCGAGGCCGAGACCTCGACCTTCATGGGTGACCTGCTCGGCGGACGGCTGGGAGTGGACGCCTACACGCGCTACACCGAGCAGCTGTGGTTCGTGTACCGAGCGCTGGAGGAGGGGGCGCGGACCCTGCGCGACGACCCGGTCGCGGGCCCGTTCATACAGCCCGAGCTGATGCGCTCCGCCGAGCTGGAGCGCGACCTGGCGCACCTGCGCGGGGCCGAATGGCGCACGGGCCTCGACCCACTGCCCGCCACCGCGGCCTACGCCGCCCGGGTCACCGAGTGCGCGCGCACCTGGCCCGCCGGCTACATCGCCCACCACTACACGCGCTACCTGGGCGACCTGTCGGGCGGTCAGATCATCCGGGACAAGGCGGAGAAGACCTGGGGCTTCGAGCGCAAGGGCGACGGCGTGCGCTTCTACGTCTTCGAGCAGATCACCAACCCGGCCGCCTTCAAGCGGGGTTACCGCGAGCTGCTGGACGCGGTGAACGCGGACGACCTGGAGAAGCAGCGCATCGTCGAGGAGTGCAAGCGGGCCTTCGCCCTCAACACCGCGGTCTTCCGCGAACTGGGTGAGGTCTTCCCGCGCAGCGCGTGATGTCCGGATGACACGGCACGGCCCCACCGGCAGAGCCGGTGGGGCCATCGGCCGTCCCGGTGGGGTTCAGCCCCGGGCGGCCATCAGGACGCGGCCCCCGACCTCCACCGTGCCGTCCGGCGCGGGCGCGGTGAGGATCTGTGAGCCGCGCCCCTGGGTGATGTTCAGGGCCCGGCCGAGGTGGGCGCTCAGCAGCATGGCCGCGGCGCCCGTCGCCTCGTCCTCGACGATCCCCGGCTCCTCGCCCCGCCGGGGGAAGGCCCGCGCGCGGACCCGTCCGGCGGCCTCGTCCTCCCAGGCCCAGGCGTACAGCCAGCCCTCTCCGGGCGGCGGTCCGGGCAGCGCCTCGACCTCGGCGGCGCTCGCGTACTGCTGGAGCGTGCGCGGCGGGGCCCACTCGGGGCGGGCGGTGATCCAGGTGAACTCCCCGTCCTGGCGGGCGAAGACGTCCCCGACGGCCAGCTCCAGGATCTCCAGGTCCAGCAGCCAGGCGGCGCCGACCAGCGGGTGCCCGGCGAACGGGAGCCGCAGCCCGGGGGTGTGGATGTCGACCCGGCCGCGCTCCGGGTCGTCGACGAACACGGTCTCGCTGAAGCCGAGTCGGCGGGTCAGCCGCTGCCGGGAGGTCTCGTCGGGGTGGCTGCTGCCGTCGCGGACGACACCGAGGGCGTTGCCGTGGCGTCCGTCGGGTCCGCAGAACACCCGCAGGACGTCGATGCCCCGGGGTACGTCGTAGTCGGTCACGGGGGCATTCAAGCACTGCCGGAGGGCCGTACCGGCCGGCCCCCCCCGCCCCCCCCCGCCCCGGGGGGCCCCCCGGGGCGGGGGGGGGGCCCGGGCGGGCCCCCGGGGGGGGGGGGGGGGGGGCCGGGGGGGGGGGGGGGCGGCGGGGGGGGGGGGCCCCCCCCCCCCCCCGGGGCGGGGGGGGGCCCCCGGGCGGGGGGGGGGGGGGGGGGGGGGCGGGGGCCGGACGCCGTCGGCCGCGCGCGGTCACCGGCTCCGCCGTGGTCGGGGTCCTGCCCGGTGGACGGCACGCGGACGGCCG
>NZ_JBIWOX010000012.1:0-228509 GCF_044767975.1 Streptomyces sp. NPDC101181
CCCGCGGAGCGGGTCCCTATGCGCTGCGCGCATAGCAGTGACCGAATTCGCTCCGCGAATTCTGACGGCGCTGCGCGCCTCTCCGTAAACCGCTGCGCGGTTTACGGATAATTCACGCTTCGCGTGAATTTGAATTACCGCTGCGCGATAATTCATGACGGGTCTCTGCGCTGCGCTCCGAGATCGGGCGTCCGCTCCGCTCCCGCCCTACCGGCTCCGCCGGAGCTGGCAAAGTGAGGGGGTGGCCGGGATGGTGCCGTACGCCGATGCGGGACAGGGATTCCGAGGCCGCCCGGGGCGCCCCTGGGCGGCCTCAAGCGGAGACAGGCTCACGGGTCGCCTCCGGGGCCCTGGAAGGCACCCCGGGGAAGTGCTTCAAAACGGGGCCGAGACCAGCTCTGGACTCGCGCCCCACCTCCACTGCATCAGTCTGATGCACATGTACGAATGGCAGAACCACACCACAGCCCCTGGGCAGGTGCATCACTTCCCAGCACTGTTTAGAGACTGGGATTCTGTGCCACCACCGGGAGCCGCTGTACACCAACTGATGCACGGGTGGAATCACGAACCAACCACCACCACTCCCGGAGACACATTTTTCGCGTTGCCTCTTTGGACAGGCAACGCGAAACAGGCGTGAAAACCACGAAGACAAAGGAGACACGACGAACACGACACCGGCCGATACGGCTTCACGTCACCGCAATGCCCGGGAAATCGTCACCACGACCGACTGACCCAACCGCCCTTGAACAGCGCGAATACACCCACACATCAGTGACGTACAACACCGAACATCCCAGCGATATCACGGCCTAACCTCACAAGCCCGGATGGACGTGTTGACAGCGCGGCTAGGTTCGGATCATGAGTGAACGTGGGGCTGACGGCAGTGCAGGGGATGCGGACTACGGCCGGATAGGCGGCGGCTACGCCACCTACCGGCAGCCGGACGCAAGGATCGAGCAGGTGATCACCGCCGCCCTGGGTGGGGCGCGCACGGTGGTCAATGTCGGGGCTGGAGCCGGGTCCTACGAGTCGGCGATGCTGGAGGTGACGGCGGTTGAGCCGTCGGCGTCGATGCGTGCCCAGCGCCCCGCACACCTGTCGGCCGCCATCGATGCCGTGGCCGAGGACCTGCCGTTCGGCGACGACGCGTTCGACGCGGCGATGACCACCTTCAGCGTGCACCAGTGGGGCGACTTCAGATCAGGGCTTCGCGAGATGCGCCGGGTGGCCCGGGGCCCCGTCGTCCTGCTGACCTGCGACCCTGATCTCGTTCGGGACTTCTGGCTGTACGAGTACGCGCCGCAGGTGTTGGACACGGAGGCGCGCCGTTATCCGGTGATCGCGGATCTGGCCGAGGCTCTCGGGGGAGACACGACGGTGACCCGGGTGCCGATACCCGTCGACTGCACCGACGGCTTCAACGAGGCGTACTACGCACGCCCCGAGATGCTGCTCGACCCTGGTGCCCGGCAGGCGAACTCGGCGTGGAGCTTCGTCGGCGAGGAGTCACGGGAACAATTCGCCGTGGATTTGCGGGGCGACCTGGACAGCGGAGCCTGGGACGCCCGCTTCGGTGTCCTACGAAAGCAGCCTTTCTACGAGGGATCGTTGGTTGTGATCCGGTCCGTTCCGGCCTGACACCTGCGTCGAACCTCTGCTCGCGCTGCTTCACGGACGGTGGAGGTGCACCGGGAGGTCGAGCTGGTCGACGCCGTAGGCCAGGCCCTCACCCGGTAGGCCCGGCCGCTGGAGCGTGCTGCGAGAACGGGCCGGGCGCGTGGCGTCCGGCCGATCAGGGCCCGGCGCAGCCGTTGCGGGTTCCGAGGAGCGCCGCCCGCCCCGCTCCCCCACCACCACTAGGACCACGGGGAAGGGCGGCAGACGAGGAAGTCTGACCACTCACCACGTCGCGCAGGGCCCCTGACCAGGGCCGGAGCCCGTAGAGCAGCACGAAGAGGTCAACCCCCAATGCAACCCCCGGTGCGAGGTCCGTTTCAACCCACTGCGCAACCCCCTGTGCAACCCCCGTTGAAAAAGTCCCGCCGGAGGCCGGCCCCCGGCGCCAGCCCCGGAGCCGGTCGGCCGGTGACCGGGCCGGGCCCGGCTCGTTGAGCCCGGCGTACACGTGCACAGAGAAGCCCCGGGTCGTCATGGTCCCGGGGCTTCGTGCAGCGCGAGCCGTCAGCTCGGCTTGGGCTCCGGCTCCGAGGGCCGGAACATCTTCCAGACCCAATGGCCGTCCTCGAGCTGGGCCAGCAGGATGCGGTCCTGCTCATCCACGTCGTCGTCCGCGTCCCGTGCGTCTCGACGCGCCATGGCGACCGCGAACAGCAGGTCGGTGTGGAAGTCCTCCGGCAGCTCGGGAGCACCGTGTCCGCCGTCCTCGGTGTCGGCCAGGACCACGATCTCGTCGGAGCCGAGTTCGGAGGCCCTCAGCTGGTTCTCCCGCACGCTCAGGTAGCTGATGGCGTCGGCGCGTACCAGGGTCGACTTGGGGGCCCCGGTCGCCGGCCGGTAGCTCTTCCTCATGATCCAGACGTACTTCACGCTGTTCCCCTCCCGGAAATCGTTGGTGGTGGCCATGACCCGCCGGGGGCTGGCCCCCGGGATAGGGCTGCGACGCGAGAGGCCTGCACAGCGTCGTCAGGGGGGCACCAGCCGCCGGGCGCGGCTTGCTCTACAACTTGCCCTACAACGTGCCTTTCAACTTGCCTTTCCACTTGCCTTTCCACTTGCCCTCCAAGTTGCTCTACAACTTGCCTCCAGGTCCCGGCCGCCGGACCGCCCGCACCGCTCTGACCTGGAGGTCAGGGGGTCCGGATCTGCGAGCATCTGCGCCGACTACTTCTCTGAGAGACCCCTGAAGGGCTCGGAGAAGCCACTCGGGCGCGAGTGGTGAGTGCGTGGGGCCCTGGTGAGTGGAGCGTCTGCGCCGACTCACCACGAGCGGCCTGGCGGTCTGGCGGCCGTGGTGAGTCCGGCCGCCGTGGTCGCGTACGTCACCACGGACCGGTGTGCGTCACCGCGGTGACGTACCGGGGCGGTCAGGTCAGGGCGTGGTCCAGGAGGCCCCAGACCTCGGCCAGGTCCTCGCGCAGGGCCGTGCCCGGGTCCTCGGCCACCAGGCGCACCGCGCCCACCGCGAGAGAGGCGACCGCGACCAGGCGTAGCCGCTGTCCGGGGGTGAGCCAGTGGGCGGCCGGTGCCGCGCACGGTACCGCGCCGAGCACGAGCAGTGCCCACGGGTCCGCTCCGGCGAAGCCCTCGACCATCCCGCCGTCCCAGCCGGCCCTGGTGTCGTCCTCCGGGTCGAGGCCCGCCGTCACCGACTCCACCGCGGCCGCCAGCTCCTCACCCAGGGCGCGGCCCTCCGCAGTGTCCGGCGGTGCGGGCAGCGACCGCAGCCAGGCAGCCGCCCGGCGCCCTGCGGCGGCCGCCGCCTCCAGCGCCTCGGCCTCACCGGGCCACGGCTCACGGCTGGAGGAGACGGGCGGGGGCGGGGGCAGGTACGAGAGCGTCACCACCGGGTAACCGGCCAGACGGGCAGGAGGTCACCACCTCGCCCATCCCCCAGACCCCCAACCCCCCAGATCCTGGCGGCGTGACGCGGCTACCAGGGAAACCACCCTTCCTATCCCCCAGACCCACAGGTCTACGACGGGCCTCTGGGGGCCTGGGGGTACCGCTGGGGGCGAACGAGCACGTCCCGCCGGCCTACCGGCCTGCTGGGATACCGGTGCCCGGATGCCGGGGGCAGGGGCCGCCACCAGCACCCCGGGGGGGCCGAGCCGTACTCCGGGGACCCGGACCTGTCCCGCGCACCCATACGGCGCGGTCTGCCCGGACCCTAACCAGCCCGGCCGGTCCGGTCCGCTACCGGGCCCGCGGCGCGGTGGTCCGCTCCTCGGCCAGGACGGTTCCGTTCGACGCCTCGCGGTGAACGGGAACGTAGAGGCTCCAGCTGTTCGCGCCCTCGGTCGTGAACCAGCCCCCGGCCCAGTCCTCGGTGGTCCTGAGCACGACTCCAGCGAGCGGGCCGCCGACAAAACAGACGTTCATGGTTCCTCCGTGGTTGTAGCGGGCGGTGTTGCGGGCGACGGCCTGCTCGACTCCAGCGGCCACGCGGCCCAGGTTCGGCAGGAACGTGGTGAGGTGGCGGGCCATCAGCGGCCAGTCCGCACCGGCCATCAGACCGTTCAAAGCTCCCTCGGGCAGGACGGTGCGCAGCTACTCGGCCGACCAGCTCCCGGCGAGCTCCTCCGCGTCCGGGCCGAGCTCCTTCTCCTTGCACTAGTGGTGCTTCTGGGCGGCACGGTGGACCGCATCCGCGATCGTGAGGATCAGCCGAACCGACATCGCCGCGGCCTGCGCCGCCTCGGAGAGGGCTGCGGACAACGGCTCACCGAGCAGCTGCGCGGCGGCGGGCATGGTCATGGTGAAGGCTCCTTCGTACGGTCAACGCGAACACCCGGCCCCCAGGCCGGGGCCGGAGCCGGGCGCGGACCGGGGTGCGGTCGGGGTCGTACTCCCGTAACGGGCGCGGACAGGGAGGGGCTACGCCCGGCGGCGGGCGTCATCCATACGGTGCGCGGCGCGTCGGACAGCTGGTTGGTGTCCCCCGGATCTCCTGCTGTCGCCCCGACCTGGAGTGCGGTGCTGACGTTGTGTCACGGGCCGGTACCGGACCGGACGAATCACAGACGCGTCGCCCGGACGGGGCGATGATGTGGTCCGGGGTTCCGGTCAGGGCAGGGGGCATGGGGTGGCGGGTAACAGGCGTGCTGCCAGGGTGGGTTCGGCGGTCTCGGGGAGTTCGGCGGCGATCGCGTTCCTGGTGGCGATCGTGACGAACTACGTCACCGCGCAGCCTCCAAAGTGGGCGGAGAACACCGTCCTGGTGTGGTCGGTGTTCGCAGGGCTGGCCATCGTGTCGCTCGGGCTGTTCTTCTGGGAACGGCGCCTGGCCGGCGGGGCACCGGACGGCGGTGTGCGGTCGGTGCCGCTCGGGCGAATCGCCATAGGTGGGCACTCGATGAACCCGCCCACGGTCCCGGCACCGGTGCGGGGGCGCGAGGCGGAGCTGGAGCGGATCGGCGCCCTGGTTCGGGGGCCGGGCGGGGGCATGGCCGTGGTCTGTGGGGCCGGAGGCCTGGGCAAGACCACGCTCGCCGCCGAAGCCGCCGCGCAGGCCGGGGCGCAGGGGCGGGTGGTGGTGTGGATCCGGTGGCGCGATGACCCCGAGCAGCTCGGGCAGGACCTCGCCCAGGCCGCCCACATCCTCGGCCTTCCCGAGGCCCGGCTGGAGGAGGCCCGCACAGGCAGGGTCTCGCTCGTCGACGCCGTCTGGGAGCATTTGGGCGCCGTCGAGGGGTGGTTGATCGTTGTCGACAACGTCGACACCCCCACCCGCGTGGGGCCCGGGACAGGGCCGCCAGCCGCCTACCGGGGGTGGCTGCGGCCGCACGGAGGCGGAGTCCTGCTCGTCACGACCCGGGACACCACCCGGCAGACCTGGGGCCCCGACGCCGACCTGCTGCACCTTCAGCCCCTCGCCGACGAGGCGGCCGGCACGGTTCTCCTGGACGCCGCACCGCACGCCGGAACCGAAAACGAGGCCGAAGCGCTGGCCGTCCGGCTCGGCGGGCTCCCGCTCGCGCTGAACGCAGCAGGGGCCTACCTGTCGGTGCCCACGAGCCGGCACCAGACCTTCGCCGCCTACCAGCATGCCCTGGAGACCGAGTTCGCGGACCTCCTCGGCGCCGAGCACCCCACCGCGGCCACCGACCCCGCGGTCGCCCGCCGCGTCGTACGGCACACCTGGGATCTCTCCCTCGACCAGCTCGACAGCGACGGCTACACCCTCGCCCGCCCCGTCCTCCAGCTCCTCGCCCTCCTCGAACCCGCACCGGTCCCCCGCACCCTGATCACCCGGGAGCTCGTCTCCGACGCCACCGGGCTGCCCGCGACCGCGGCGACCGTGGACGCCGCGCTCGCCGGACTCCACCAGTACGGACTCCTCCACACACCCGAATCCGGTAGCTCAGAACTCATCTCACCGGCCGTCAGCCGGCTCCAGCTCCACCCCCTGGTCCGTGAGGTCACCGCCCACACCCTGAACCGCCCCGAGCCCGCGAACACCTGGCTCACAGCACTCGACGAACACCTCACCCGGGCCGTCGAGGTGGTCGCGGGCATGCCTGGCCGGACCGGATGGCCCACCGCCCGCCTCCTCGCCCCCCACCTCCCAGCACACCTCGACCGCAACACACCCCATAATTTCGGCAGCGCACGCAACACCCTGGACGATCTCGCGAGCGTCCTAGACGCCGCAGGAGCAGCGTCCGGAGAACTCCTCCTGCGCCGACACGTCCTGGACAACGAATCCACCGTCCTGGGCCCTGACCACCCCGACACCCTCAGCAGCCGCAACAACCTCGCCAGCGCACTGAACAGCCTCGGCGAACACCGGCAAGCCGCCGACCTCCACCAGAGAGTCCTTACGGATCGGCAACGCATCCTCGACCCCGACCACCCCCACACCCTCACCAGCCGCAACAACCTCGCCCACGCACTGAACAGCCTCGGCGAACACCAGCAAGCCGCCGACCTCCACCAGCAAAACCTCACCGACCGCCGACGCATCCTCGGCCCCGACCACCCCCACACCCTCAGCAGCCGCAACAACCTCGCCCGCGCACTGGGCGACCTCGGCGAACACCAGCAAGCCGCCGACCTCCACCAGCAAAACCTCACCGACCGCCGACGCATCCTCGGCCCCGACCACCCCCACACCCTCACCAGCCGCAACAATCTCGCCGACACGCGAGCCAGGCTGGCCCAGGCAGGGCGTCACCGGTGGTGGCAACGGGGCCGGTAGAGCCGAGGTACGTAGTCGCCGTCAGCGCGAAGACCTCGGCCCCACAGCGGGTCCCGCGCCTGGTCGGGCCGGTACACCGGTAACGGGCGGAGCCACAGGGGCGCCACGCCCGGCGGCGGGTGTCACCCGCACGGTGCGGGACGGCCGGGTGGCTGGCGGGGTGCTGGTGCGGATGGCGGCTTCGCGGAGCAGGGTGGCGGCCCGGGTCTGGGCGTCGTTGTGCCAGGCGGTGGCTGTGAGTGGCCGCTCCCACGGCAGCCGATCAACCGCTTGCCAGGCGGAGGGCAGCAGCCACTTGGTCACCTCATGACAGCGAACGCGCCCGCAGTCGGCCCCCATGACCAGGCACCCAGCGCCCTGTCCCGCTGACACCCACTCGACGCCACGAACGCACCCACTCACAGCCCGGATGAGACCGCCATACGGCCCGTCCCGGGCCTGCCCAGCGATCCGTCCCCGTCCCTCCAGCCGGACAGATCCGGGACGGACGCCGGACGGATCGCTGGACGGATGATCTGCACCAACCCGAGGGTGCGGTGGTCACCACGGCGGACCACTCCCGGCAATACCTACCGGCAACCCGCCGCGCACCAGGCCGGGCCGCGTCCTCCCAGGACAACTTGGCCCGGGTGGGGCCACCAGCCCCGTCTCGGCGTCAACCGCGGGGTCAGTCCAGGCCGGCGGGCAGTCTGGTGAGTTCGGCGGCCAGCGTCGCCACCGTGATCGTCCAGGGCGCCCAGAGGCTGGCCCCGGGGCCCGGTGAACGCACCCGGGAGGTCGGGCCCCGGGGGAATCCTCACGCTAGTCACCCCACCCCGGCCTGCGCATCGACCGGGCGCATAGCGCGGGAGCACCATGGCCCAGCCCGCTATGGGGACGTGGGATGCCTTTCTGGTGCTCGCGAACGGTTGCACTCCGGGCCTGCGCTCGATACCGGCCCGGTGTGATGCCGAACTCCCTCTCGAAGGCGTGGGAGAGTGCGTACGGGCTGCCGTAGCCGACTCGGCCGGCGATCACGGCCAGAGTTTCCTTAGTGTCACGGAGCAGGGTGGCTGCAAGGATCACGCGCCACCATGTGAGGTACGTCATCGGAGGACGCCCCACCAGGGTGGTGAAACGGCGCGCCAGAGTGGGGCGGGAGACGCCGGCCTCCGCGGCCAGGCGGTCGTTGCTCCACTGCGCGGCCGGCTGGGAGTGCATCGCCCGCAGGGCGGCGGCCGTCACCGGGTCGCCCAGCACGCTGGGCCAGGCTCCGCTGTTGCTCTGGGCCATCCATGAGCGGATCATGTAGACGAGGAGCAGGTCGAGCAGGTTCGGGAGTGCCACGCAGGAGCCGGGCCGCACCTGGTCCATCTCACCGGCGAGCAGGTCGATCGCCGAGCGGAGTTCGAGGTGGCTGCCGACTTGGCTGGGAAGGTGGACGACCTCGGGCAGTTCTGTCATCAGCGGGTGCATGCGGCTGCAGTCGAGCCAGTACTTGCCGCAGAGGATCTCCGTTCCGCCGCGGTCGGGCCGGACTCCCGGGCCTGCCTCCGCAAGCCACTGCTCGAACGGCACGGCCGACTGCGCCGCGGCCGTCGAATCGACGGGAGAATCGGCGATCACATGACCGGTGCCATGAGGCAGCAACACCGCGTCACCCACGCTGAGAGACACCAGGGCGCCATTGTCGGTCAGGAGCCAGCAGTTGCCCTTGAGGACGACGTAAAAACCCGCGCCATCGTACGGATCCAGCCGCGCACACCACTTCCCGTTCGTCCGCATCCGGTAGAACCACGGGTGCCCGAGGTGCACGGCAGAGATCGCGTCACTGACCACATCCATCTATCGAGGATATCTCCCGCATGATGCATGAGACGGGCTCGTATTTTTTTGAGCAGAACACGCATTGAGAGGCTTGTCGATCTTTCCTACGGTCGATCCCATGACGAACGAAAACGAGCGTGTGCAGAGCATGGTGCTGGGGGATGTTGAGGTCATCCGGGTGATCGAGTGGCACGAACCCTTCCTGCCCACCTCCGGCATGTTCCCGGGAGCGGACGCCGATGTGTGGAAGGACAACGAGGACTGGCTGGCACCCGATCACTGGGAGCCGGCCCGCGACGTGACAGTGATTGCACTGCAGAGCTGGGTGCTGCGCAGCGCCGGGCGGACCGTGCTGGTCGACACCGGAGCAGGCAACGGGCGCGAACGGCCGGACATGGGGCCATTCCACCGAGCTCGAAGCGACTTTCTCGGCCTCTTGGAGAGGGCCGGTGTTCGCCAGGAGGATGTGGATGTCGTGGTCAACACTCACCTCCACGTCGACCACGTCGGCTGGAACACCATCGACGCGGACGGGCAGTGGATACCGACGTTCCCCAACGCCCACTACCTCATTCCGGCCGCCGACAACTTCCATTACGGTCCGGACAACGGGTACGGGAACGGCGTACAGAAGGTCGACCGCTTGATCTACGAGGACAGCATCGCGCCCATCCACCAGGCCGGGCAGGCAGTGCTGTGGGACGGTGTCCACCACATCGACGAGCACCTCACCCTGGAATCCGCACCAGGCCACACCCCTGGCTCGTCCGTGCTGCGACTCGCATCCGGGACCGACCGGGCGGTCTTCGTCGGAGATCTGCTGCACAGCCCCACGCAGATTCTCGATCCCTGCTGCAACAGCAACGCCTGCCTGGCCCCGCAACAAGCGGTTGCCAGCCGCCGTCGGATTCTCGAGCGGGCGGCTGATGAACGGGAACTGCTCGTCCCCGCGCACTTCGGTGGTGCCGGCGCCCTGCACGTCCAACGCAACGGCGGTGGTTTCGCCCTCGGTTCCTGGGCATCACCCGGCCCGAAGAGGAGTGCCCACGCCTCTGAGTAGGTGTTTTTGATCCCTGGCCGTGAGCTGCGCGTACCTGGATGATCTGGGGTGTGGGGGCTGGCGGGACGGCTCGGCGGTACTGCCGAGAGTGTGGTGATCCGCTGCCGCAGACGATGGCGGCGGAGGCGGTGTTCTGCTCGGGTCGGTGCAGGTCACGGCGGTGGCGCAGGCATCAGCGGACCCGTCAGCGGGTGGCCGCGATGCAGCGGGGAGAGCAGGCGGAGTGCCCGGTGTGCGGGCGGTCGTGGACAGTGGGGGTGGAGCGGTCGAAGGCGGCGGTGTACTGCTCGGACCGTTGCCGGGTGCGTGCCTGCCGCCAGCGGAGGGCGTCGCGGAACGGCGTTACAGAAACGCCATAGCCGAACGCCTCGTGCACCCCTCCAACACCCCGTGCTTTGCACGGGTAGTTGGGAGCGATACCTGTGCGCTTCGAGCGCCCCTGGTTCACGCTCTGCCCCGGCGTGTCGCGCGCGCGTCACGGTGGACGGTGACCGGGGCCGGCGCCCCTTTGACCGGTCACGTCCTGGTGGCCGGGCCGGACCCGGGCGAGGGCGGTGGTCTTTATGGCCGACGTGGTCGACCGGATCGGGAACGTCACCCGGCAGCGTTACGAACAGCTCGTCACCCAGGCCAAGGAACTGATCGCGCAGATCGCCCGCTCGCAGTTCGCCTTGGGCGACATGGCGCTGGAGATCGAACCGATGAGGGCGGTGGGCGGGTCGATGCCGAACGGCACGGACGACCTGTTCACCGTAACGGAGTCGTTGCAGATCTTCGCGGACGACATAGGCGTCGAGCGGAGGACGGTGGAGGACTGGCGCTACACCGCCAACCGCTGGCAGAAGGAGCGACGCAAGGAGGGCGTGTCGTTCACCGTTCACCGCATCCTGGCCTCGGTGGCGGACGAGGACGAGCGGTGGGCCGCGATCGAGGACGCGCCGTTCAACCCGCGCACCGGGGCCCGGCAGTGGACACCGGACGGCGCGAAACGGGTGGTCGGCCAGCGGGTCGACCGGCCGGTGACGGTGGATGAGAAGGTCCAGGCCGTGGCCGACCTGACCCGGGACGACGAGGTCGCGGCCCAGGTCGCCACCGACCTGCTGAAGCGGCCGGCGGTCACCGAGCACGTCACCCCGGCCGAAAAGGTGCGGGTCGTCACGGAGCTGACCAGGGACGACAGCGTCGCGCAGGAGGTCACCACCAGTCTGCTGCGCCGTCCGGCCGTTGCCCGGACGACGATGCGGGACGACACCACCCGAATGCTCGTCAACCGCGCCCAGTTCGACAACTCCAACGAGACTCGTGACCGGATCCGGGAGCGCACCCCGGCCGTCCGGGCGATCGTGCACACCATCGAGTACCTCGACCTGGTCGGCTCCTGCCACGGCTTCGTGGCCACCCTCGGTCGCCTGGTCCCGCAGCTGCGCGGGCAGGAGTTCACCGAGGACGAGCGCGAGACCGTCCGCCGTCAGATCGGCCGAGTCCGTGCCGCGGCGGACTGGCTCGAAGGAGCGCTCGACAACGGCGAGTTCACTCTGGATGAGCAGCTGGTACAGCTGCTCAAAGGCGAGTAGGCCATGCCGCGACGCCGGGAGGCTCGGCCGCTGGCCGAGCACTACGGCGACCTGGTCCGTGTCGCCCTGATGGAAGCACGCCCCGCCGGCCTGCACACCTACCAGCTCATGGCAGCCACCCGCCTGACCCGCTCGCAGGTCGGCCGCGGCATCCGGCACGTCCGCGACGTCGTCGCCGCGGAGAACCTGACGCCGATTACCTGGACCCGCCGCGACGGGTTCATGTTCTCCGACGACCCCGCGGACTGGATCGAGTACGACAAGCGGCAGTTCCGGCAGATCCTCGGCCGCCTCACGCGGGTGATCACGGGCACGCTCGATCCGCACCTGGCCCGCTACCCCGACGACGAATGGGCCCAGCTCGCCACCGCCCAGCTCACGGGTGTTCGCGCCACTCTCGCCCAACTCTCCAAATAGCCCCTGCCCGCCCCGCCGATTACCTCTGCCGAGCCCGCCATGCCCGCTGCCTCTCGTCGCCGCCGCTACCCGTCCGACACCTCCGTCGCTGAATGGGCCCTTCTCGAACCCCTGCTGCCCGTCCCGGCCTGCCAGACCAAGACCGGCGGCCACCCGGAGAAGTGGCCCCGGCGGGAGATCGTCGACGGCATCCGCTACATCGTCGACAACGGCGCGAAGTGGCGAGCCCTGCCTGCGGATTTCCCTCCGTGGGAGACGGTTTACGGCTTCTTCTGGCGGTGGAACCGGGCTGGGGTGGTGACCTACATCCGTGACCAGCTCCGCCGCCGGATCTGTACCGGCAAGGGCCGCTGCCCGCACCCGGTGACGCTGATCGTGGACTCGCAGTCGGTCAAGGGAGCCTCCACCGTCGGCAGGAACAGCCGCGGGTACGACGCCGCGAAAAAGATCAACGGACTCAAGCGACATATCACCGTGGACACGCTCGGCCTGCCCGTGATGATCACGGTGACGCCCGCCGACATCCAGGACCGCGACGCCGCCCGCGACGTGTTCTGGCGGCTGCGCCTGACCCAGCCGCAGATCACCCAGATCTGGGCCGACCGCAGCTATGCAGGCGACCTCGTGGACTGGGCCCGCGACCGCCTATGGCTGAGCCTGCGCATCGTCTCCCGGCCCAAGGGCACCAAGGGCTTCGTCGTGCTGCCGCGCCGTTGGAAAGTCGAGCGCACGATCGGCTGGTGCATGAACGCCCGCCGCAACGCACGCGACTACGAACGTCTGCCCCAGCACTCCGAAGCACATCTGAACTGGGCACTCATCACCATGATGACCCGACGCCTGACCCGCAAGAGCCCCCGCACCGACACGTGGTCGAGGAAGCCACGGGCCACTCACGGCTGATTCCATACAAGCGTATAGCGCCAGAACAGCCGTCGTCGCAGCCGTGCGCCAGGGAGGATGTCTCTGGCTTCACGGGCGATGTCGTCAAAGGTCATGTC
Organism: Streptomyces sp. NPDC101181; assembly: GCF_044767975.1. Lineage (NCBI taxonomy): Bacteria > Bacillati > Actinomycetota > Actinomycetes > Kitasatosporales > Streptomycetaceae > Streptomyces > Streptomyces sp. NPDC101181. The sequence continues at coordinate 12,748 of NZ_JBIWOX010000012.1, forward strand.
CGCTGAGCGAGTAGGGGCCGTCATGGAGACGGGGCGCTGCGAGGGGCGCCCCTTGTTCTTCAGCCAGCCCATGGCAGCGTTGGCCGGAATGGCGATGGCACCGAGCAGGTGGTCCACGGGGGTTTGGGCGCGAGACAGGCCGACGATCACCAGGGTTCCTCCCGGAGCCAGATGACGGCGGAAACGGGTGAGCGCCTGGGTGAACGGCAGGTGGTGGATCGTGGCGACGCACGTGATGACGTCGTAGGGGCCGGCAGGAAGCTCGGCTATTGCATCCGCGACAGTGAAGGTGACGGGGAGCCCGGAAGGCGTCAGCTTCTGGGCCTGGGCCGTGATCACCGGATCGGAATCGACGGCCTGCACAGCGTCGGCTCGTCCGGCCAAGCGCCTTGCAAGATCACCGCTGCCGGCACCAACGTCCAGGGCGCGGTCGAAGCGCCTCGGCAACTGCCGCAGGATCCAGCGATGGTAGTGGGCGTTGTGATCCCAAGGATAAGCGGCGTTGAACCGTTCAAGAGTCCGCAGGACACGAGGCGACAAGATCTTCATCGCCCCAGTCCATCAAGTCCCTGCGGCATGCGCACTCTGTTCCAGAACAAAGATCACTCGCTCCCGGACTGCCGGAACGCAGTCCAAGGAAGCGAGTAGAAAAACACCTACTGAGACAGCTCGCGCTGGGTCCGGCCCCCAGACCTGACACGGCGGCGGGGCCTCGCTTGATCACAGCCCCCTCAGCGACAGGCGTCGAACCCAGGGAGCTCGTCACCGCGTCCTCCGGGCGCGACGCCCTCAAGTCCCCGCTGGATCAAGAGGACTTCGCCGTCATCATCATGGACGTCCAGATGCCGGGGATAGGCGGCTACGAGTTCCGGACCGCCGCCGGTCGGCGAAGCGAAAGACCAGGGTCAGGCTCAGGACCGCGGGATTAGGACGTCGTGGAGTACGAGGCAGCCGGCCAACCTGCTGCTTCGCCCTCCTCCTCAGTTCTTCGGCCGAAAGAGCCCACTCTGCCCACTGTCGGGCCGCCCGGTATGACTGGGTCGCCGACGGGTCCCGGGCGGCCCCGGGCACGGTGGCCCGCCGGACCACTGTGCCAGCCCCGCGGCCGAGGGAGGAATCATCCGATGCGCACGGCAGGAAGGCAGGCGCTGCCACTGACCGGCCCACGACTTCCGCCGGGCCACCTCACACCTTCAGATCAACGGCCTGAGAGTGATCCAACTACCTGGAAGGTCCTTTCGTTAGCAGTTCTTACGGCCGGCGGGCCCGGGACGGCGGTTCACCAGGGCACGGGGCCCTCGTCGTCGAAGAGGCCCCCGGTTGGCCCGTCGTCGGGGAGGGTCGCGAGCCTGATCGCGACCCGCGCCCCCTCCTCGGCGGTGCGGGTCCCGCTGAAGGCGTTCAGGTCGGTAGCCACATGGCCGGGGCAGGCGTTGTTCACGAGGATCGGAGTGGAGCGCAGCTCCGCGGCGTACTGGACGGTGACCGCGTTCAGGAAGGTCTTCGTCGGCGCGTAACCCCCGCTGATCCCTCCGAGATCCGTGCCGGGATCGGTCTGCAGAGTCAGGGAGGCGACGTGGCTGGACTGGTTCACGATCCGCGGATGCGCGGAACGGCGGAGCAGCGGCAGCATCGCATTGGTCACCCGGACGACCCCGACGACGTTGGTATCGACCAGCCGCAGAAGGGTTGCGGGGCCGAGCGAGGTCGGCTCGTCGGGCCAACCACCAGCCGCACCAGCGTTGTTGACGAGTACGTCGAGTCGGCCCGCGCGCTCCTCCAGGAGCCGGGCGGCGGCACTCACCTCGGCGTCGTCGGTGACGTCGAGCGGGACGGCGAAGGCGTCGACCCCCTTCGCGCACAGCTCCGCGACGGCCTGCTCGCCACGCTCCCGGTCCCTGGCTCCGATGCCGACGCTCCAGCCGAGCCCGCCGAGGCCCGCCGCGATCTCGTATCCGATTCCCTTGTTCGCCCCGGTGACCAGCGCGATCGTCTGTTCTCTCATGTCCGCCAGCATCGGCGGCCGGGCGCCGGGGACCAACACCGTACGGGTCTGGCAGCGATGCCTTAACGGCATCGTTCGTGGTCAGGGCGGGTTACCGTGCCGACATGGAGATGCGTGAGCTGTGGTACTTCGTCGCGGTCGCGGAGGAACTGCACTTCGGCAGAGCGGCCGAGCGGCTGGGTATCGCCCAGCCGACGCTGTCCCGTGCGCTCGCCGGCCTGGAGGGACGGCTCGAGGTGGTGCTGCTGGAACGGTCCAGCCGCCGGGTCCGGCTCACCGATGCGGGAGCGGTGCTGCTGACGGAGGCGCGGACGATCCTCGCGGCGGCTGAGGCCGCCGAGCGGCGTACCCGGGAAGCGGCCGAGCGGCGGCCCCGTATCGCCCTGGCGGTCAAGGCCGGTACGGCGGGTGACCTGCTGGCCAAGGTGCTCGACGCGTACGCCGCGTACCCCGGCGCGTGTGCGGTCGATCTGCTGTTGTGCGAGGCGCACGAGCAGCGGGAGCTGGTGTGCTCGGGGCGGGCGGATGTGGCGTTGCTGCATCTGCCGTTCGACGCCGTCACGGGACTGGACAACGAGGCGTTGCTGACCGAGGGTCAGGTGGCCGTCCTGCCCGGCGACCATGCTCTGGCCGGCCGGACGGCGGTGCGGCAGGCCGAGCTGACGGCCGCACCCGGCCCTCCCCCGGCCCGCTGGCCCGCCCCGGACGGCGGCTGCCCCGAGGGCCCCGGGGTCGCGGTGCGGAACCTGACACAGCTCTTCCAGCTGATCGCCCTCGACCGGGCCACCGTGGTCCTGCCCGCCTCGGCCGCCGACGACCTGAGGCGGGACCTGGTCGCCGTGCCGGTGACGGACGCGCCGCCGGTGACGACGGTGCTCGCCTGGCTGCCGGACAGCCGGTCACGGCCGGTGGCCGATCTCGTCCGCGTAGCAACCTCGCTCTGAGTTTGTCTTTCGAGGACAGCTCCAGTTGCGGGGTCGGAGGGTGAGTCTCGCCAGGCTGCGGTGTCCGGCGTTGCGCCGGTTTGCCAGGACGACGAGAATGAGGGCTTCCGCTATGCGGGGCGAGGCCGACGGTGTCGACGGAGGCATTTCGTCGGTCGACTTCACATGCCGGATCGTGACTCACGACCGGAAGTCGGCGGCCGCGGTGTCGGCGTTCCGGCGGCGAAAGCCCGGCTGCGGGCCTCCAGTAAGCCGCGGATCTGCCGCTCAGCATCCGCAGTCATCGCTCGTCGACCTCCCGACCGAGGGCGTCCAGCCAGTCTGCGGTGCCTTGTTCGCGCCAGTCGGGCTGTTCCTGGTTGTCCAGGAAGGTGCCCTGCTCGACCAGCACCAGGCGGGTTCCGTTGCCATCGGGGACGAATTGGACGGTGGTCAGCGACACGGTCGACAGAGCTTCATCGGTGGACAGAGCCGTGGTGTAGACGATGCGCTCGTCGAGGACGATGTCGTGGTAGGTGCTTCTCGCGACGAGACCGGTTCCTTTGTCACCGTGCACGGTTTCGGTGCCTCCGACCCGGAAGTCCAGCGAGTAGCGGCCGTCCAAGGCCGCGAACCACCTCGCTTTCGTGTCGCGGTCGGACCAAGCCGCGAAGACCGCAGCGGGCGCAGGCGCGTAGGTCCGCTCCAGTGTGAACGTGCTGTGTTTCACCGAGTGGCTGGTCATGATCCTGACTCCTTCGGCTGGTCGTCGAGGACCGCGCCGAGGCGGTCCAGGGTGTGTTCCCACGCCGTGCGCTGATGCCGTAACCATGCCTCGGCGTCACGGAGCCCGGACGGGTCGATCCGGCAGGTACGGACTCTCCCGGACTTTTCCGACCGCACCAGCGCACTGTTCTGCAAGACCCTCAGGTGCTGGACCGTCGCAGCGAGCGTCACTCCGAGGTGGGCTGCCAGTTCACTCACCGTGGCCGGCCCCCGGGTCAGACGCTCGATCACCGCCCGCCGGTTCTCGTCCGCGAGCGCGTGGAACACCAGGTCCGCCGCTCCCGACTCATACTTAAGCATAAGCTTAAGCTTAGGCGCCTGGGCCACAAAGTCAAGTGGAGGCTTAAGCTTTTACTCGGCCTGCCGGGCGTGTCCGTGGATCGGTGGCGGTGGCGGTCAGTCTCCTCCCTCAGGCCGCCACTCGGTGTGACCGAGCCGGTCGGCGATAGTCCAGCGCCCCTGTCCACCGGGCGCTGTCTCCGGTGGTGCCGCGGTGAAGGTGAGGACGCTGTCGTCTGCGGGAAGCCACTCGATGGCCCATAGCCGGGTCCGGGAGGTTCTGCCTGCAGGGCGAGCGCAGCGCGGCAGAGGTTCTGCACGGGGTCGCGGTCCTGTGCCTCGATACCGAATCCGGCCCAGGTGGCGGGGCAGGGCAAGGAGCGTGTCGGACCGCATCGTCGGGCCGACACGCTCCTATGGCAGCGAGACGTGCTCGGGGGCGAGTTCGTCCGTGTTCTTGACGCCGAGCAGCTGCAGGGTTCGCGTGTACTCGGTGCCGAGTACGTCGATGGCTCGTTCCACTCCCTGCTCACCTCCGGCCATGAGTCCGTAGAGGTAGGGTCGTCCGATCATCGCTGCCGACGCGCCCAGGGCGCGGGCGGCGGCTAGGTCGGCCCCGGACCGCACTCCGCTGTCGATGAGTACCTGGCAGGCTCCGTCCACGGCTGCCGCGATACGCGGCAGGAGGTGCAGCGGAGGGACGGTGCGGTCCAGTTGCCTGCCGCCGTGGCTCGACACGACGACCGCATCGGCGCCGAGGGCGGCAAGTATCCGGGCACCCTCGACAGTTTGAATACCCTTGACGACAAGTGTCCTCGGCCAGCGGGCACGGAGCCATGCGAAGTCGGCGGGCGAGAGCGCAGGATCGAACATCCTCCCTACCAGCTCCTCCACCGTTCCGTCGAAGCCGGTCATCGCTGCGAACTTCAGCGGCTCGGTGGTCAGTGCGTTCCACCACCAGGCCGGCCGTGCCGCCATACCTGCGAGTGTCCGCAGCGTGAGCGTCGGAGGAATCGTGAGGCCGTTGCGCACGTCGCGCATCCTCGCGCCGCTGACGGGGGTGTCGACCGTGAGCATCAGTGCCTCGTACCCGGCGGCATCCACCCGTTCGATCAGTGCTTCGCTGGCCGCGCGCTCGCGCCACAGATACAGCTGGAACCAGTGACGCGCTTCTGGCGCACAGGCGCGGACTTCTTCGGGTCCGGTCGTGCCCATCGTCGAGAGCGTGTACGGAATGTCGGCCCGCGCCGCCGCCCGCGCCACTGCCACCTCACCCGCGTGATGCATCATGCGGGTGAATCCGGTGGGTGCCAGGACGAGGGGAAGCGCGGCCCGCGCTCCGAGGATGTCCGCGGAGGTGTCGACCCGTGAGACGTCCTTGAGCACCCTTGGACGGAACTGTGCGTCGTCGAACGCCGCCTGGGCCCGGCGGATGCCGATCTCCTGCTCGGCCGCGCCGTCCACATAGTCGAAGACGGAACGGGGAACGCGGCGGCGTGCCAACCGCCGGAGGTCCTCGACGGTGTGCGCACTCGCCAGCGGGCTCCCCGGGGTGAAGGGAGCTGCTCGGAACCGAAGCAACGGAGCAAGGTCAGCCCATCGGGGGACCTGCCGGTGCATCCGGCGCGGTGCGAAGAGCTTTCCGGCACCACTGGTGCCCGTAACCGTCATTCCCGAACCTCCGGACGGGGCAGCGAAGACAGACCGTCTTCTTGGACGGGGCAGCGGCCGGCGAGGCCGCACGGACTTCCGGCACCGGTTCCTCGAAGCGCGCGTGGTCGGCTCGCCCTGTCGCCTGTCGACGGGGCGCAACCACCTCTTCCTACGCCTTCATTCCCTGGGATCCGTGCCCTGAGCCCTCGCGGTGAGCAGGGCTGCGAGCCCTTGCTCGACCGCCGCATTCACGGTGAACATTTCGTGTCCTGAGGGGTGTTCGAGCAGGCCGACGATGTCGGCGCCCGCGCTCCGAAGCGCGTCGTGGAAGCGTCGTGCGCAGCTCAGCATCGTGGCGTCCGGGGCCACGCCCGGCAGACCGATCGGGATGTCTTCGAGCCGTCCCACCGCGAGAAACCAACGGGTGTGTGTGGTGTCGGGTGTGATCTGGCGGGTGAGCCATTCGCCGGGCTCGGTGTCCGGTTCCGGGGTGAAGTAGAGGCTGGGCGAGACGGGTAGCGCCGCGCCGAAGAGGTCCGGTCGGTGCAGGCCCGTGTACGCCGTGGCGAGCCCGCCGTAGCTGAAGCCGACCAGGACGCGCCGCTCGGTGGGAGGAAGCTCTGCGCGCTTGTCGAGCCAGGCGAAGAGCTCGTCGGTGAGCGCCTGTGGGAGGGCGGGGTTGCAGGCCATCTCGGCCATGCGGGAGGTCGGCGAGAGGTTGTGCCAGAGGACGGCCCGTACGGGCGGGACACGTCCCTCGGCGATCGCTGTGTCGAGGTGCTCCAGCACGAGTCCCCGCCGGCAGTGTTCGCCGTCCAGCACCACGACCAGGGGCAGGTCGTCGCCCCCACCCGCGGGCCGGTACACGTCGATACGGCGTCCACCGGGGAGCCGGTGCTCCACGACACGATCGGAGACGTCATTCGCCACGGGCAGCGCGTCGGCGTCCGGCATGATCAGCACGCTGCTCTGCGGTTCGTCGGAACCGTCCGCCAGGTCGACCACCTGACGCGGGTTGTACGGGTCCGGGCGCACCGAGCGCGTGTAGGCGGCGGCGAAGGCGGCGTACCGGTCGGGGTCGGACAACACCTCCATCATCTCCTCGGTGGTGTCCCCGAGCGTGGGCGGATCCACGTGGAAGCGGTACGCCGTGGTCACGTCACGGGCGATGCGGACCACCAGGGTCCACACGTTCGTGCCCGTCGCGCGCCGCATCGGCTGACTGAGGCGGGGGGCGTTGAGCAGGAGGGCCGGGGTGTTGAGCTCGACCTGGTCGACGTCGTCGACGTACACGAAGGTCACCAGCGCGTCGTGCCCGCCTTCGGTCTCCTCGATGATCGGCCCCTGGGCGGCCGCGAGGTCCGCCAGCAGCGCCGCGACGGCAGCCTCCGGGTCACGGGCGAGTTCGGCGTCGAAATGGTCTAGGCGACGGCTCGTGGACACCATCCGGTCTCCGGTGCGGTCGGTCATGCTGTCCTCCGGTCTTCGGCTTTAGCCGGCATGTGCCGCTCGAACCATCCGAGCACTCGTGCGGCGTAGTCGATGCAGGCGGGAAACGCGCGTACGCCGTGCCCTTCGCGCGGGTACACGACGAGCACCGATTCGGTGCCGTTCTCCCGCAGGCCGCGGTGGAACTCCTGCGCCTGGGTGGGCGGTGTGCAGCGGTCGAGGGCGCCTGCGACGAGCAGACAGGGCGTGGTGGCGGCGCCGACGTGGGTGAGGGGGCTGCGCGCGGCGTAGGCTCCGTCCCGCTCCGGGCCACCGCCCAGCAGGAGTTGGTCGAAGGAGGGGATGTTGCTGGTGTAGTGCTGGCTGTACCAGTCGGTCACCGGCGCGACCGGCACGGCGGCGGCCCACCGTTGATCCTGAGTCACCAGCCAGCTGGACAGGTAGCCCCCGTAGGAGCCGCCCATCAGTCCCACGCGGGCCCGGTCCACGATGCCGCGTCCGACCAGGGCGTCCACCCCGGACAGAATGTCCTGGCCGTCCAGCCCGCCGGGATCACCGAGGACGCGCCGGGCGAAGGCACGACCGCGTCCCGAACTGCCGCGTGGGTTCGGATTGAGCACAGCGTAGCCCCGGGAGACGAGCACCGGGACCACCGTGGAGAACATCGACCACTGGTTGCGGTACGCCCAGACCGGACCGCCGTGGATGTTGACCACCAGCGGGAACGGGCCATCGCCCGGCGGCAGGCACAGCAGGCCCTCGATCCGCAGACCATCGGAGCTGTGCCACGACACGGGTTGCGCCGTACCCGCCAGGCCGAGCAGGTCGTCGGTGCCCGGGTGATCCGTGCGGTGCAGCACACGTGGCGGCTTGCCGTCGCCCGGTACGGTGACGAGGCGTTGCGGGACCCGGTATCCCTCCTCGACGATCACGGCATCGCCGGCCGCTGTCCATCCGGCTTGGGGGTAGGGCATCCCGCAGCCGGTGTCGGCGGACGCCCACAGCTCGGTGGTGGTGCCGGTGGTGCGGTCGTGTACGGCCAGCACCGTCTCCAGGCCCCGCACACCGGCGTATCCGAGACGCCGCTCGTCGATCCAGTGCGTGGCAGTGACGTCGACGCCGAGCGTGTCGACCGGTTCGAGTGCTTCCGGTTGGCCGACCAGGAGGTCGCCGGCCACCACCCAGCGGTCCGAGGCGATCGCTTCCACGACCGCGACCGCACCCCCGTCCGGCGATCCGGCGGGCCAGCCGAGCTGGTCGCGGGGCGTATGCAGGCCGGTGGTGGTCCCGTCCCGGCGGATGAAGGTCAGCGCGGCGGTGTACCAGGCGCCCTCGTCAGGGCTCGGCGAGGTGACCGCCACGATGGCGTCCGTGCCCAGCCAGGCCGCCTCCCAGACGTTCACATCGGCGGGCGACCACCGGCGCAGCTCTCCTGAAGCGAGGTCGAAGACGTGGACCGAGCGCCAGATGTTCGCGGGTACGCCGTCGTCGACGGAAGGGGCCCAGTCCGGCCGGTCCGCAGGCTGCTCTCGGATGGTGCCGCTGCCCTGTCCTCCTGCCAGATCCGCGCCCCTGCCCGCAACGCCCAGGAGAACGGCGGATCCGTCAGGCGACCACGCCAGATACTCCACGGTCCCGGGCACGCCCGGAGCCAAGGTGCGCTGTTCGAGATCGGCACCGGACAGAATCGCCGCCTGGAAGACGCCGGGCTCGGCCTCGTCGGTCAGCAGAGCCACTTGCCGCCCGTCGGGCGAGAAGCGTGGGGAGCGGCGTGAACCGTCCCCGGGGTCCAGTGCGCGCAGCCCATCTGCCGCGAGGTGGTACGCCGCGCTGCGAGGAAGTCCCACGAGTTCGTCGAACACCGCGCCGGTGAGAGCGACGCGTGCTCCGTCGGGACTCGCATCGGGTTCGGACAGGCGGTGCGGACGGCCGAACGCAGGCTCGTGCACCGCGCGAAAGGCACGCTCGGTGAAGCTCCACGCGGCAGTCTCCCGGATGTCGCCGGAGCCCGCGACGGCGCCGGGTTCCGGCAAAGGGTCGACGCGTGGCAGGCTCGTCTCGATCGCGGCCGCCCGGTGCGCGGACGCGAACGCCGGGCCGATGCGGTCGAGAACGGCGGGGTCGCCGTCGACCACGAAGGGGTCGGGCGGTGCCTCCCCGCGCCGCCGGGCCGCCGCCCCGAGCATGACCGCGGTCCAGTCGCCGCGGTACACGACATCAATCTGGTCGGGATCGCCGAGTCCGACGTGCACACCTGTCACCGGGTCGAAGATCATCTGCCAATGGATCTCTTCTCCACCGGGGCCGTCCGTCAGCACATAGGAGACCCCGTACCTGTGGTCGAGGTCCCGGCAGACCGCGAGCACGGCCGGCTCCCCGTGCAGGAGCCCCCGCATCGTCTCGATGTGCTCCGCCGACATGAACTCCGGGATGCTCATGCCGCACTCCTCGTGTCCAGGGAGGCGAGCCACCGTTCGACGGCATCGGACGAGCGAGGGAGCGCCGCGGTCAGGTTGTCGTGCCCGTCCGGCGTCACGACGATGTCGTCCTCGATCCGTACGCCGATGCCGCGGAGGTGCGCGGGGACGAGGGTGTCGTGCGGCGACAGGTACACACCGGGCTCGACGGTGATGACGTGTCCGGCTTCGAGGGGCATCGTGGCGGCCTCCGAGGCGACCGCCAGGCAGTCGTGGACATCGACGCCGAGCATGTGACCGATGCCGTGCGGCATCCACCGCATGACCACCTGCTGGTCCGGCAGATCTCCGGCGACCCGGTCGGTGAGGACACCCAGGCGGCGCAGCCCGGCGCCGATGACCTTGACCGCGGCCGTGTGGAGGTCGCGCAGCGTCACCCCCGGGCGCACGAGGGCGAGCGCGGCCTCCTGGGCTGCGTACACGAGGTCGTAGACGGCTCGCTGCTCGGGCGTGAAGAGGCCGGACGCCGGGAAGGTGCGCGTGACGTCCGCCGCGTACCGCTCGCGACCCTCGATTCCGGCGTCGATGAGAACGAGATCGCCCTCGCCCACCCGCCCGTCGTTACGCATCCAGTGGAGCACCGTGGCGTGCTCCCCTGCGCCGACGACGGGGTTGTAGGCGGCTCCGTGCCCGAGCGTCCGCGCGTACTGGAGGAACACGCCTTCGAGATGTGCCTCACCGGACGTGGTGGCGGCGGGCAGGGCCGCGGCGAGTGCCCCGAACGCGGTGACGGTGTCTGCGGCGGTCTGCCGCAGGAGCGCGAGCTCGTGCTCGTCCTTCACCAGACGCATCCTTGCGATGATGCGGGACAGTTCACCGCCGTCCGCGGTGATCATGGCGTCGACATCGTCATCGAGGCCTCGGACCGCCCGGGCGCGACCGGCGGCTCTGAGCACCTGCGGCAGCCGTGACAGCGGCCGTACGGGAAGGCCGAGGGTGATGGCGACGTCCGGCGACGGCGACGGCTGGCCGTCCCAGAAAGCGCCCCGGTGGGCGTCGAGCAGCGACAGCGGGTCGCCGAGCGCGGGGCGCTCGTCCCGGTAGAGCGTCGATGCTCCCGAGGGATCGACGACGAGCACCGATCCTGGCTCGTCGTCACCGACGAGCCAGGTGAAGTCCGAGCCCGGCCGGAAGGGGTACAGCAGGTCGTTGCACCGCGGCTGCGGCCGGCCGCTGGGGACGACGAGCCACTCGCCGGGCAGGGCCGCCGCGAGGGCCGCTCTCCTGTGTGCCCTCGGGGCCGCACCCTGCCAGGGCTCGGCGGTCGGCGATTGCGGATTCCAGTGCCTGATCAGCAGCCGCAGTTGCTCGCGCGACATGCCTGGCCGCTGGGTGAGAAGCGCGTCGAGCTCGGCATCGGTGGGTTCGGTCATGATGTCGCCTCCTGGTCGGTCATCCGGTGGCGGCCGGACCGCGCCGGCTTCCGTCGGACGAAAAGAGAAGAGAGGGATCGGGCCGCCGTCAGGCATGGTTCGCCGTCCGGCGTAGGACCGCGCGGATGACGTCGACGGTCCGCTCGGGCTGTTCGAGGTGGAGGCTGTGCGAGGTGCCCGGCCAGCGGGTCACCGGTACGCCCAGCGCGGCGGCTACTCGGGCGTGGGCGGCCCGGGCTACGTCGCCGATCCTGCCCGGCTGGTGGTCGGCGCTGACGATCGCGGCGGGAACACCCCGGGGCAGATCCGCCGGGCGGAATCCCTCCGCCAGTGCGGCAAGTCCCTCCAGGGCACGCGCCAGCTCGCGCACATCGATGTCGGTGCTCCATTCCAGTGCGTCCGCGACAGAGCCCCGCAGTCCGCGTTTCGCGATCTCCCGCTCGGCCGTGGCGCGCATCACGTGCCGGATGAGCCGGCGGACAGGAGGGACGCGTGCGGCCCTGGCCAGCCCGGCGTATCTGCGCTCCAGCAGACGGGCCAGGCCCACATCGCCGCAAGGCACGGGGTCCAGGAGCACCAGCCCCGCCACGTCCTCGGGGAAGTCCCGCGCGAAAAGCAGGGCGACGTCACCGCCGAGGCTCTGCCCGACCACGACCACGGGGCCCATGCCGAGCCTGTGCACGAGAGCGTGCAGGTGCCCGCTCACGCCTGCGAGCGTTCCCGGCACCGTGGACCTGCCGGTGCCCGGCCTGTCATGAACGATCACCCTCGCCCCCGGGTCCGCGACGAGCGCCTCGGCATAGCCCGGGTAGAAGCCGTGACAGCTCACGTGCCCTCCGGGCAGCAGCAGAACAGGGGGGCCGGAGCTTCCGTGGATCTCGATGTGTTCGCTCATGGGGCTGCCTGTCGCCTTCCGTGAAGCGTGTGACGGATCCGCGTCCGGCATCGCTGTCTTGCTGACCGCCGGACGAGACTGCGCGATGATGGTCATCAATCCATCTCAGGATTGTGGAACAATATGGGAGGGTGGGAGTGAACGCAAGCATCCGCCAGAATTCCGGTGCTGCTGCCGAGCGCGTTGCCGCCGTACTGCGCGACGAGTTGCTCGACGGCGCGCATCCGGTCGGTACACGGTTCCGCGAAGAGAGCCTCGCCCAGCGGTTCGACGTCGCCAGGCACACCGTGCGGGCGGCGCTGCGCCTGCTGGTGGAGTCGCGGCTCGTCACGCATGAGCGTCATCGCGGTGTCTGCGTGGCACCGCTCAGCAGACAGCGCATCGACGAGGTCTTCGACTACCGCAAGGTGCTCGAACTCGGCGCGCTCCGCCTGGCCCAGGCAGGCGGAGCGGACCTCGCGGAGGTCGAGACCGCCGTGGAGAACCTCGAACTGCTCGCCACGCGCGAAGAACCGCTCGCCTGGCGGGAGCTCACCATGGCCCACGGCGCGATCCACGAACGCATCGTCGCCGCGTCCGGCAATCCACTGCTCATGGACAGCTACCGGCGCTGCGAGGACGAACTGAGGCTGCTGCTGACCTTCGTCCGCCCCGATTTCGACGCCGCCACGATGGCAGCCGTCCACCGAACCCTTCTGCGAAGCCTCCGAGAAGGTGGCGAGACCGCCGTGGACGCGCTCGCTGAGGACATCGATCAGACGGGCCGCGCGGCACTGCTCCACAGCCTCACCCGCACCGAGACCGCGGCCCGTCTCCTCGGCCACTGAAGCGGAACTGATGCCGCCACGCCAGCGCCGGGAGGGGGGCGCACAGATCCAGGCCGCCCAGGGTGCCGGGAATCGACGCCAGGGATCCGTCCTCTGCCATCTTCTCGGGCTGCCCCGGTCCTGGCGTCGCGGCCCCCCGTCATGGACCGCCGCCCACTTCGCGTTCGCTCCCGCTTTCGACCTCGCTGCGCGGAAGCGGGGCCCCGCACGCAGAACTGGCGTGAATCGGACCCTTTTCCTGCGTGCGGACCGGGCACAGCCGTGGGGAGCATCACCGTGGCCACCGAACTTGCCGCGCAGATCGGCGGACAGTGGAACAACCTCACCTCCTGCGGTTCGGACGCCACACAACCGCACTGCCACTACGGGCCAGGTCTGCGGTCACCATCTTCAAGATGATCAAAAGCTTCGGCCGCTTGCACGCTTCATTCGGGCGGCAGTCCAGGCCTGCGGTGCCGTGGGTACCACTCGGCGGATGCTTGCCGCGGATCGCCGCCGGCTATGAGACAGGCGAAGCGAGCCGAGCCCGCGGGAGCATCTACCCGCGGTAGCTGCCGGGGGTGCGGCCCATGACACGGGTGAACGTGTCGATGAAGGCGCTGGGGGTGGCCCAGCCGCACCTGTGTGCCGCCTGGGTCACGGTGGCTCCCTCGCTCAGTTCGATCATCGCCTGGAAGATCCGGGCGTTGGTGCGCCACTGGGGATAGGTTCCGCCGAACTCCGCGCGGAAGAGCCGTCCCAGCTGCCGCTCGCCCACGCCGACGCGTCCGGCGAGCCAGGTGAGGGTCCGCGGCTGGGACAGATCCTGCAGTACGAGGCGGCATGCGGCGGCCAGGCGGGGGTCGCGGGCCGTGGGAAGCTGCAGGCCGGTGATATCCGCACGCAGCAGCCGGTCGTTGATCACACCGAGCAACCGGCGCCGCTCGGCAGGTGCGAGGCCGGGCTCGGTGCAGGCGATCAGCAGTTCGCGCAGGAGTGGGCCCACGGCGATGACCATCGGCGTCGTGCAGGGGAGCGTCGTCCGCCCGGCGGGGAACATCAGGGTGTGCACCGTCGTATGTCCGTGGACACCGTGTTCGTGCCAGGTGCGCGCGGGAATCCACACCGCGCGCTGTGCGCCGGCCACCCAGGCGCCGTGATCAGTGCGTACGGCCAGGATGCCGTCACTGACGTACACCAGCTGGTGTTCTTCGTGCCGGTGTCGTGCGATGTACTCGCCTGGCAGGTGACCGTGTCGGATATACGACATCACCCGTCAGAATATCGGAAGCCGTCATCGGGGCGGGCGGTCGATGGTGGATCTTGTGAGCCATCCCCCGCAGGTACCCCTTCCGCCAGCAGGTTCCGAGCCTGTGTCCTCCGTCTCCGCCGCCGACGCCTCGCACGGGGCGGATCCCGGCGACACGCCTCCGCGCGGCCGTACCCGTCCCGTCGGCCGTATCAGGACCCGGCTGTCGCGCAGCGTGGCGGACACCCGGCCACTGTCCGTACCAGCCTTCCGTCGCACCTTCGTCGGGCAGAGCGTGTCCGTGATCGGCCTCATGGCTTCCTCGGTCGCCGTCCCCGTCGAGTTGTACGCGCTGACGCACTCCTCCGCGGTGGTGGGCGTCAGCGGACTCGCCGCGCTGCTGCCGACCGTGGTCTTCGGCCTGTACGGCGGAGCGGTCGCCGACGCGGTGGATCGCCGGAAGCTGTATCTCGCATCGTGCTGGCTCACCTGGATCGTTTCTCTGGCCTTGATGCTGCAGAGCCTGCTCCACGTGCGGTCGCCCGCACTGATCCTCGTCCTGGTAGCTGTCCAGTCCGGCGGGTTCGCCGTCTCCTCAGCGGTCCGCGGCGCCATCGTGCCCCGGCTGGTGCCCGCAGACCAGATCTCCGCCGCGAACGGTCTCCTCTACAGCGTCGGCAACCTCGGACAAGTACTCGGCCCACTCCTCGCCGGGGTGCTGCTCGCCCTTCCCGGTGGGTTCGCCCTCATCTACGGCGCCGACGCCATGCTTTTCACCCTCGCCCTCTACGCGGCCTTCCGCCTGCCCCACCTCCCCTCCCCCTCCGGCGGTTCCGCCGGCCTGCCCGGCCTGCGCTCGGTGGCGGACGGCCTGCTGTTCATCACCCGCCATCCCGTGCTGCTCATGTCCTTCTTCGTCGACGTCGCCGCCATGGTGCTGGCCGCTCCCGAAGCCCTCTTCCCTCAAGCCGCGGCCGAACGGTTCCACGGCGGTGTGGGCCCGCTGTACTCCGCGATCGCGGCCGGAGCGCTTGCCGCCGGACTCTTCAGCGGCTGGATCGGCCGTGTCCGCCGCCAAGGCGTCGCCCTGACCGCGGCCGTGATCGTGTGGGCCACGGCCATCGCCGCCGCCGGACTCACCCGCACCCTGTGGGCCGCGATCGCCCTGCTGGTCCTCGCCGGCGCCGCGGACCTCGTCAGCGCCGTCTACCGGCAGACCATCCTCCAGTCCTACGTGCCCGACCACCTCCGCGGCCGCCTCCAGGGCGTCCACACGGTCGTCGTCGCGGGCGGGCCGAGACTGGGTGACCTGCGTGCCGGGACAATGGCCGCCGTCGTTCCCCTCACCCTCGCCTGGTCGGCCTCCGCCTTCGTCTGCGGCGCCCTCGTCCTCGCAGCCGCCCTGGCCGTACGCCCGTTCTGGCGCTACCGGGCAAAGACTGCCGGCTGATTCGGCCCGTCGAACGAAGCGGAGACCTGGTCATGCGAACAGAACCGGCGCTCGCCCCGCCTCCTGCCCGCACCTCTGCGCAGCCAGGCTGATGCCCCCGCGCCTTGCCCGTTCACGCGGGCCCGGCGATGGGACAAAGCGGAACACCGGTCAGCAGGAGCCCGACGGGACGACGTACGGGTATAGGTGATGTCCGGCACGGACGATCGCTTGCCGTCTGCTTGCCCTACCGCGCTCGCCGTGCGGAAGCGGGGCCCCACAAGCAGATCCGGGGTGAATCGTTCCGTTCCCTCGCGCCGGTCCGGGCGCAGCCGTCTGCGGGGACAGCAGCATCATTGAGGCGGCGTAACCCCCGTCAGCCCGACGGCCGGAGTCGCGGTACGCACTTTCGTGCGCGATCTGCGGCACCGGGGTCGACAGGCCACGGCCGGTCTGACTACCTGTCGGCGTCCTGCGGTGCGCAGCTTGCGTCTCGGGCTGGGAGCTTGACGCTGCTCAGGTACTGGTCAACCGTGCGGTCGATGCATGCGTTGCCGTACTGCCCGTAAAGGCGTTGTCCTCCTCCTGGCCGCGCAGGAGTGGGCGTCGCAGGCGGGAGCACCACCGAGCGGCTGGAGGCCGCGCTGCCCGCACTGGCGGTGGTCGCGGGGACGGCGCTCGCCGGTTCATTGCTTCGGTCGGCGTCAACGGCGGCGGCCGGGACGCTGGAGCCCAAGGTCCAGCGGGTGGCGACCGAGCGGTACCTCGCCCTGGTGCACCGGGTGGAGCTGTCGACGATCGAGGACGACGAGTTCCACCGGCTCCTGGACGGGGCCAGGTCCGGGCCCTGGCCGCGACCGGCCAGACCGTCGTCCTGATCACCCACCGCCTGCACTCCGAACAGCACGCCGACCTGATCGATGGCCTCAAGGACGGGCAGGTCGCCGAATCCGGGACGTTCGAGGAACTCATGCACTCAGACACCGGCAACGGCACCTTCCGCAAGCCCTACCTGCTGCAGTCCAAGGCCTACGACGTGCCCGCCCAACGTGCCGTCGGTTCTCCAGCCGAGAGCAGGATGAGCGGCACCTGACCTCTACGGCGCGCCGCGCGGGCGGGCGCGCCGACAAGGTCCAGCTGTGGTGCGCCGCTCGTCAAGAGCGCTCGACGGATGGCGTTTCGGCCACGCCGTCCTGTCACCCTTTCCATGCGGGGCCTGGGTCGGTGCATCACGCACTCGCCGTGCCGCCCGCAGTCATGCGGAAGTCAGCTCGTCTCAAACACGTGAGTTCGAAAAGTGCGGCGCTCTCGTTGCCTTCCCGACAGCCTGCATTCGACGATCCAAGGGGACCTGAAGCCGTGGCCGATGTCCGTAGAAGTATGTCCGTCGCCCCGCCTCCCCCGCCGCCGGCGGAGATCACTTACAGCGGCCAGTACTCCGTCAACCCGCTTGCCCAGGTGTCATTCCGGCGGATGTGTGCGCAGATCCCGGCCGTGCTCGGGAGGATTGCCAGGCTGTCGTGGCGAACGGACAGGAGGGCCGTGCAACTCCTGGTCCTGTGTCAGGTCCTCACCGGCATCTCGGCGGCCGTGCTGCTGACCGCAACCGCCCAGGCAATGGGGCCCGTTCTCGGGCCCGGGCCCGTGTCCGAGCGGCTGCACAGTGCGCTGCCGGCTTTGCTGGTGGTGACGTCCGCGGCCGCTCTCGGCCGCGTCGCCAGTGCAGTGGCCACGTACGGGGAACGGCGGATCACTCCCCGCCTCACCTCGCAGATGGACAGCGCACTGGTGGAGGCGGTCTGCCGGGTCGAGGCCGCCGCGTGCGCGCAGGACGGGTTCTCCGACCGGCAGGAGGCGGCTGAGATGGGGGTGACCCGCACGCACGTGATGGTCACCGACGCCCAACGCTTCATGTCCGCACTGATCCGCATGGGCACCGCCGCCGGAGTCCTGTCGGTGCTCCACCCGCAAGTCATTGCTTAGTCACCGTGTCGCATTCACTCCGGCACACCTTCGGGTGATCCCTCGAAGTCTGTTGCATGAAGCTCGTGTCGAATACCTAGTCTCCGAGTCATGCACCTGATCAGCTTCTCCGCCGCGGGCTGGGAGTCCTGGGATGTGGACCAACAGCCTCTCATCCGCGACCAGATGCCTGTGCTAATCGACGACGATCTGATACTCGAGGACGCTCCCGGAATGCCCCGCCCGACGGTGTTCGTCAACCGGTGGCTGCGTGAGCTGCCACTGAACGGCTCCCCGGCCGTACGCACGTGGCAGAACAGCGCCAGCTGCCTCCGCGATTGGTTGACGTTCCTCGAGGCCCGCGGGGTCAGTCCCTTGAGCGACCGTACGGAACTGCGCGCCGCCTTGAGCATGTACGCCGAGTACAGACTGGGCGGCGAGTTGAAAAACCGCTGGGACCCCACCACATGGAACCTCAACATGGGTATTCTGTCTGGCTTTTACACGTGGGCACGGGACGAGGGCGTCGCTGCCGCTGTACCGTTCAACTATCGAGTGGGTCGGCGCATGGCGGATGGCGTTCTGGTCGAGGTGGAGCGGAACCTCTCCAAGCTGCGAACTCCGAGGCCGCACACGACGATCAAGTACCTGGAGCGGGACTTCGCGGAGCTGTTCGTGCGGGGCTTGGCAGGGCTCGGTCCGGACGGCGAGCCGGACCCTCGCTTCCGCGGCCGGGAGGGGGCCCGCAATGCGGCGATGGGCGGCCTCGTGTTGTCCAGTGGTCTGCGCCGGCAGGAGTTCACGCACCTGACGATCTACGAAGTGCCGCCGCTCCCGTCCCGTCCGCGCAAGCTGCCCGTGCTGTTTCCACTGAGCCATGCGATCACCAAGGGGCAGAAGGCCCGTACGTCATGGATCAGCTATGAGTCGCTCACCGACGTGCATCAGTACATCGAACTGGACCGGGCGGCGTCGGCGGATGGTTACCGATGGCGGCCACCGTCGAAGCTTGGTCAACCTCTGATCGTGGAGGAGCCCGACTGGGAAGGGGCGTTCCTCAACGGAGAACGGCGGTCGTGGCGAAAGTTGCGTCCCGCTGAGCGGCTCCGTCTGGTCACTCCGGAGGGCGGGTCGGCGCTGGTGGGCCTGCAGTCCTCGGGAAAGCCGTTCGTGGACTGGGCAACGGTCTTGCGTCGGACATCGGCCCGTATCCGCGAGCGGTTCGAGCCGCGGTTTCCGACCGTGGCACCGCACCGGTTACGTCATTCGATGGCGATGGCGACCCTGGAGTGGCTAGTCACAGGCTACTACCAGCGGGCGGCCGCACTCGCAGCAGGCACCGAGGATGACGCCGCGATGGCGCTGTATCTGACCCGGAACGATCCGATGCTGATCCTGCGGGACTTGCTCGGCCACCAGAGCGTCCTGTCGACAGAGCTCTACATCGCACGCTTGGACGTCACACGGATCTATCGCGACGCATACAAGGACACGAGCAGCGCGCCGGATCCGGGGGCCGCCGCCGAAGCCGCGGCCGAGTTCGACGACGAGGAGACCATCTGATGCCCGCATACGTGATCGACGAGCCGCTGGCCGTGCGCTTCGTCTTCCCCAACGGTCGCGAGTGGACATCCGTCCTCGACAATCTTCCTAATCCTGGACTGGCACGTGACCTCGCGCGAGGGCTTGCGGCCAACGCGCATCCGGACGGAGGCATCGGCGCGAAGACCACGGTCAAGGTGTACGCGGTGGCCCTGCGCAAGATGGTGCGTGCCTTGAGCGAGGCCGGGTTCACCGGGGCGGCCTCGGATCTGACGCGGGCCACTCTGGTCCGCTATTGGATGGCCAGCACCCATACCGGTGAGCGTGAGACCCGCATGCTCTTGAAGGGCTTCGACAGGGACACGGGATCCCTGCGTCCGGAAGTGCGCGCTTATCTCTCCGGCAACCAGATCCAGGCGCCACCCAGGAGGGATCCGTACAAGGCGTACACAGATGGCGAGTGGGAGCGGCTGGAGACGATCTGCCGAACGGTTGTGGACGACAGCTGGAGCCGGCACCGCCGCGCTCTGGAACTGGCTGCCCAGGGCGGGGAACCACCAACAGAGGGGGAGCACAACCCACAGGACATCGCCTGGCTGCTGCTGCGGGACGGCCCCTTCCCGGACCGGCCCGGGTACCGGGCACAAGCCCAAGCCCGGAGCACGAGGTCGCCGCAGTGGGACCTGCGCCGGGCCGTGCGGCAGGTGCGCGGCGATCTATTTCCGCACCCAGTCGTCCAAGTCGCCTACTCAGTCCTATTCGGTATGTACTGCGGAGTTGTGCCGGACGGGATCGATGATCTGAAACTGGACGGACTCGAGTGGACCGGCGACACCTCGATGCTGATCACGTATATCAAGGGCCGTACAGCGCGCGAGAGTTCGAATCTGCCAGCTCGGGCGGTGCGGCTCCTGCAGCGGTGGCTGGAGTACTCGGCCCCGCTGCGGAGTTTCGCCGACGACGAGATCCGACGGCAGCTGTGGATCTCGTACAGCCCGAGGTGGTTCACGGCGAGTGGTGGCTTCAGATTGGTCGTCGGTCCTCCGTCGGACACGGACCACCATCGGTATCTGGTGAAACAGATGGGCCTTGCGGACCATGCCGGAAAGCCGTTGGTGATCCATCGCGGCCGGATTCGTGCGACGTATCACGAGCGACTGGCGAGACGGGGGTGGACCGGACGGGCCACGATCGACCCGAACCACACCGCCCGCACCGAAGGTGATCACTACGTCACCCCGACCAGCCCCGCCCAACTCGACGCGGTGGAGTCGATCATCGAGGACGGTCAGGCCGACGTCCTGCGCAAAGCGCTGCCGCCGGTGGTGCTGTCGGCGGATCAGGCAGCGCGGTTCGCCCAGGACTTTCCTGACGAAGTGAAGCGGCTCGAGCTGGACGCCGTAGCCATCTCCGAGTTGGTCGGCGGCGAGCGTGATGTGTTCACTGCGGCGTGCGCCGATCAACTGGCCGGGGTTCACGGTCCGGCCGGGCAGCCGTGTCCGGCTCGGCCATGGGTGTGCCTGTTGTGCCCGCTGTCGGTGTTCCTGCCGCGTCATGCGGCAAACCTGCTGCGGTTGAACGCCTTCTTCGCACGGCAGTTCCGGCAGATACCCACGGAGAACTTCGTCCGGGTCTTCGGTCCGTACGCCGACCGTCTCGCAAACGAGATTCTGCCGAAGCTCTCCGAGGAGGCCAAGGTGAAAGCCGCACGTGAGGTGGCGGACGACGACACTGATCTCCCGCTCCGGCCCGAGGAGGGCACCCTGTGATGCGCCTCCCCGTATCCGCGACCTTCCCTCGTCACCGACGGTTGGCCTCGGTCTTCGCCCAGGTGGACGTGTGCGAGATCGCCGGGCTACGGCTGGCCGACGGTTCGGTGCGCCCGCGATTCGAGCAGGATCGCTGGGTGTTCTCCGGTCTCATGGACGCGCACCGGATGATGTCCGAGCGGGAGCAGATCTGGGACTTCACCGAAATCATCAATCCGCTTTGGCGGGTCGTGGCCAAGGAGATCCTGCTGGCGATGCTGGCTCCGCAGTACGCGGCAGTGCTGGAGTGTGCGCAGGCGCTGCGGGCGGTTCGCTCCCCTCGGACCCTCTACGGCTTTCTCGAGAAGTACATCGAGTGGTTCAACTGGCTTACAGAGAAAGGCATCACCAGCCTGAATGGCGTCTCGCAAGAACTGTGCGAGCGCTATTTGGAGGAACATTCGTGGAGTGTTCCCCGCCCGGGGCGGCCCCGACGACGTCTGGAGCCGTACTCGACCGTGGCGCACGTCAAGATCCTCAAGCTGATCGCCCAGTACGAAGAACTGCTGTCCAACGACAGCTACGAGGCGGGGTTCGTACCGTGGAAGGGGAAGACCGCCACCCAGGTCGTCGGCTACAAGTCGAAGGGGCCGAACCTGACGCCGCCCGTGCCCGACGCCATGCTGCAACCGCTGCTGGCCACCTGTCTGCACCTGGTCAACGAGGTGGGGCCACATCTCGCCGACCTGATGGAGACGGTGCGCGCCAGTAGAGCGGGCCTTCCGACATCGGGCGGCGTCACCCTGGCGCAGCTGCCCGTTCTGCGGCAGGTCCTGGAACGCATGCGAGCATCGGGAGAGCCCCTCCCGGCCGTCGATGACGTTCAGCTGCGCAAGCGGACCACGCTGGGAGAGGAAGGGCCGCTGAAGCATCTGGGGTGGGAAGCTCTCGCCCGCACCGTCGGCGTCCGCAGATTCGGGGATGACGCGCGGCAGTCTCTGATCCCGGAGTTGACCGTACTGGCCGCCGAGGTCGGTTTCCAGCCGCCGCTGGCCCGGCAGGCCGCACTCATCCCCCGTGTGGTCGACGGCGAGCTCGTCCCGTGGACACCGCCGCTGGCCGACGGTGACCTCTTCTTCATGGTCGATCATGCGGTGACGGCCTGTCTGGTGGTGACCTGTGCACTCAGCGGGATGCGGACCAGTGAACTGCTGGAGATCGAAGCAGGTTGCCGGCTCCCCGCCGTGCCGACGCCCGGAGGCGGCCAGCGGTTCCGGCTCGCCAGCCGCCTGATCAAGGGGCAGAAGTTCGGGGGTGTCCCCGACGAGTGGGTGGTCATCGAGCAGGTGGACTGCGCTGTGGCCCTTGCCGAACGGCTGGTGGACCGGCCAGCCGGTGAGGCTCTGTTCGGCACCATCGACCTGGCCGGCCGGTTGAAGAATCTGCGCGGCTGGCTGGAGCGGACCGGCAACCGGGAGCGATGGGGCCTGTCGGTCATTCCCCAAGGCCCGCTCAACGCCAGGATGTTGCGCCGGACACTGTCCCTGGCCATCGCGGAACGCCCCGGCGGCCTCCTCGCCGCGAAGGTCGCTCTCAAGCACATCTCCGTGGCCACCACGGAGGGCTACGCCGCTCGCCCAGGCGGCTCGCAGCGACTGTTCCATGCCGAGATCGAAGAAGCTGAGGAGGTCCATCACGTGCAACTGACGGTGGAGGCATTCCGGGATGTCCAGGCGGGACGGATGCCCGCCGGTCCCGGTGCGCGGAGCCTGATCGAGGCGTTCCACCACGTGGACGCTCAGTTGAAGGACGCGGCCTGCACGGACCCGAAGGTCCTCAAGGACGACCGTCACCTGGAGGGTCTCCTGCGCAAGCAGGCGAAGACACTTCACGTCGGGGCCGCCAACTTCTGCTGGTTCCGCGACCCGTCCAAGGCTCTTTGCCTGCGCCTGGCTGGCACGCCCAATGCCACGAAACCGCTGGTGGGGATGTGTGACTCAGCACGCTGCCCGCAGGCCACCCACCATCCCTGTCACCGTCCCGTGTGGGCCGGGCAGGCCACCGCCATTGACGTGTTCATCGAAAGCCCCCGGGTCGCCAAGGGCGAGAAGGTGCGGCTGATCCCCGAACGCGATCGCGCCCTGCGGGTCGTCGCCGAGATCGATGACGCCCAGGCGGCGCCTGCTGGAGAGGACTGAGATGGCGCGGCTCACCGAAGAGTCCAAGAACCGCAACGAAGCCGCGATCCGAGCCGCCATGGAACGCATCCTGAAGGGAGATCTTCCGCCCGGCGGCAAGGCCGACCTGAAGGCCCTCGCCAGCCTGGCCGGGGTCACCCGCACCGGTTTCTACCCCAAGAAGAACCGCGACGGAACCGCCAGGCCCGGCGCCTACCAGCACCTGGCAGAAGAGTTCGAGCGCAGGCTCGAAGAGCTTCGCGACGCCGGAGAGATCATCGATCCGCGGCTTGCGCAGATCGGACGCCTCAAGACTCAGAACGCCGAACTCAAAGAGCGCGTAGTCGCCCGCGACGAGAGAATCGCACAGCTCACCGAGTTCCAGACCCTGGCGATCTCGCGCCTCACTGCACAGCACGACGAAATCGAGCGTCTGCGTCGGCAGCTCACCGACAGCGGCACCGTACGACGGTTGCCAGGAGCCGCAGGCCCTATCGCACCGTTCGGTTCATGAAGCTAGAAGGTGAGCTGAGACCCACGGCGGTTCTGACTACTCCTCTTGCTGACGATGCGTTGGGACGGCCGGCAGCGGCCTGGTGCTGGAACGGTGCAACAAGCCGGGCCCGTGAGAGCCAGGACTGGGCTCTCACTCCGTCAGCGCCGGAATCCAGCATGAGCCGCACGCTGCTGAGGCTTCACTCCATCACCTGCCTCCACCGCGATGGTGAAACCGAACGGGCACGCCGCACCGGGACCGTCGCCCTCAAGTCGCGGCTACCTGCCTGCTCCATCGGCCTCACCAACGAACGCGGCATGGGCCTGCTCCACTCCCCCCCCTCACCACCACGAACCGGCCGTCCATGAAGTCCAGGCGGCCCTGGCATGAGACCCGCGCCTACATCCGCACCAGGCCCCCGCCGCTGAATCTGCCTCGGTCTGTGACGTTCCCGGGTGCATTGTCAGTGGTGCGGTGCAAGATGACCGCGTGACGGATACCTCTTCGGCACCAGAAGCCGAGCCACCCCCGAACCCCGACCACGCCTGGAAGGCCCTGGGCTTGGTCATCGACTGGATCAAGCACGCCGAGACCAAGGCTGGCGTAACCCTAGCGGCCACTGGAGTTACCGGCGGCGTCCTCTACAACCTTGTCAAGGATGCGGACATCCCTTCGACCTGGTTGATCGCCAGCGCCGCCCTCTGCGGGCTCACCGTCCTGGCGGCCGGACTCTGTGCCGGGCTGGTTCTCTGGCCCCGGCTAAAGATGAAGGAAGATCCCACCAGCCTCCTCTACTTCCACCACATCGCTCGCGGCCACGTCGCCAGCGGCACCTACACCACCTCCCTGGTCGCCCTGACCAAGGACATGGAAGCACTTGTCACCGAGATCGCCAGCCAGAGCTGGGCGAACTCCAAGGTCGCCCATGAGAAGTACATGTGGGGCGGCCGGGCGATCCGCCTGCTCCTGATCGCCCTTGTCATCCTCTCCGTGACCGCCGGCCTCCGCGTGGTCGACTAGCTAAGAAGGAACTTTGGACAGCAACTACAAGGCATACGACCACGTCGCAAGTGCGAGCCGGATCAAGGAGTACTTGACGGGTGCCCAGGGAAGCTACGAAGAAGTCAAGGAACTACCCGATCGGGACAAGCTAAATTTCTCGAACGGATTCTACGCAAACTGCTCGGCGATCTTCGTCGACATTCGCGGCTCTTCGCAACTCCCCAGTAAATACAAGCGACCCCGCCTGGCTCGGATCTACCGTTCGTACCTATCAGAGCTTGTCGCCATCTTCAACGGGAGCACTCTAACGCGAGAGATCAATATCGCGGGAGATGCGGCATGGGCTGTGGTGAACACGCCATCGAAGCCCAACATCGACACGGTCTTCGCGATGGGATACCAAGCGAATTCGATGGTCAGGCTCATGAACTACTACATGAAGAAGGCGGGCTTCGAGCACCCCATCAAGATCGGTGTCGGCATGTCGTATGGCCGAGCCCTCATGGTGAAGGCCGGGTACAACGGGAGCGGCATCAACGACGTCGTCTACATGGGTGACGTGGTCAACGAGGCGGCAAAGCTCGCCAACTACGGGGGGAGCAGCCCATTCATTCCCACACTCGTACTGTCGGAAGACTTTCACTTCAACCTCAAGGCGGAAAACCAAGCCTTCTGCAAGAAGGACTACGCCAACGGTCGCTACACGGCGGAAGTGGTCGGTAGCGCCATGGAGGACTGGTACCAGAAGAACTGCACCTAGCGGTTTGGGGAATCTGCAATTAGGGACTGCCGGCCGGGTCTCTCGCAGATAGCCACTCGCGAGAGACCCGGAACGACCGTGCGATGCAACCGAATTACCCTGTCTCGATTTCGCCGGTCGCCTGTGGCCAAGCAGCACCCCGCTGCTGCATGCCGGGGAGGGACTGGTGCTTGTCGTCCGTCACCCGGTGCTACCGGGGAGCCTCGGATGCGAAAGGTACGTGCCCATGCACCGCAGGAAGTCATACGATGGGAGGGCCGCCCCCAGATTGCGACACGACCTGCGGGGGACACGGTGTCTGCAACGACTAACCCGCTGCTGCTACCGCTGCTCCTGCTGGCCGTACTCCCGGCGGGCATCGGCGCCCTGCTGAACGCCCGGGTCGACTACGAGATCCACTACTCCAACATCAGCGACCGCAACGTGCGCGGCATGATGCGCTGGTGGGCAACCACATCGAAGTACGGCGACGAAGTCCGCGCCAACTCCATGACCGACTACCTCATCTACTGGTATCGGGCCCTGTCCGAGCGCTGCGACCGGCGCACCCTGGCCGCAGCCCCGCGGACCCTGCGCATCGCGCTGCTCTGCTCACTGGCCGGCGGCATCTTCCTCCTGACGACCTGGGGCGCCCTTGCGTGGCTCGTCGCCACGGGCCGAGTTGAGGCCGCCGTCGCGGCCACGGCCGTCATCGCCGTCCAGACCACGCTCGCCGCCCTGTCCCAGGTCGTGATCAACGGGGCGGCCGTCTTCCACACAAGCCTCTACCTCGGGGACATGCAGGCCTTCCTCGACGACGCCACCGCCCACGCACCGAAACGCGGCCTCCACCAGCTGGCCGCCCCGGTGGAGGAGATCAGGCTCGACGAGGTCGTCTACCAGTACCCCGGGAAGGACAAGCCCGCCGTCGACGGTGTCTCCCTGACTCTCAAGCGCGGCCAGATCCTCGCAATCGTCGGAGCGAACGGCTCGGGCAAGTCCACCCTGACCCGGCTGCTCACGGGGATCTACCTCCCCGACAAGGGCCGGACGACCTGGAACGGCACCGACCTCGCCGACGTCGATCCCGCTGATGTCTGGCGGTGCACCGGACTGGTGCCGCAGATCTTCGCCCAGTGGCCCCTGCGGGTGCGCGAGAACGTCACCCTCGGCCAGCCCCGCACCCACGACGACGGGCCGGTGTGGGAGGCCATCGACGCGGTCGGGCTCCGCGAAGCCATCGACGACCTCCCCTCCGGCCTAGACACCCTCCTCGCCCGGGACATCTTCGGCGGTTTCGAATTCTCCGGCGGGCAGTGGCAGCGCACGGCCGCCTCCAGAGCCCTGTACCGCAAGCCCGAACTGCTGATCCTGGACGAACCGACCTCGCAGATGGACCCGCGCGGCGAGCACCAGATCTTCGAGCAGATCAAGGCCATCGCCGCCGACCGGATCACTATCGTGGTCACCCACCGCCTGGAGAACACCAGGATCGCCGACCACATCATCGTGATGGAGCACGGCCGGATCACCGAACAGGGCCAGTACGACGACCTCTTCCACGGCGGCGGAACCTTCGCCGAGCTCCTGGCCCTCTCTCAGGACCGCTGAACTTACCGCCCCCGCTCGCCCCGGCGTACGTACGCCGGGACGAGCGCCGCCCCGCCCAGGAGGAATCGTGCTCGCCCTGCCGGTGGCGTACCGACGTCACGGTGCGAGGTTTTCATCCGGCGCCGATACCTCGGCGAGGCTACGCACACCCCTGAGCAGATCACGAGCGCGAGAAAAACACAGACGACGGCAGTGAGCACAGACTCAGTCCCTCCCGGCAAGCGTGCGGCGACGAGAAGCCGGTCGGTCGCCGCCCCGCGCCCCGTACGGTCCGCGATCATCCCTACCGGGGTCCCCGCGCCGGCCGAGCGCTCTGTCCTGACCCCGCGCCCTCTGTCCCGTGACAGGGGCGCACTACACATCCGTGCAACGTGCCGCCGGGACCCGTACTCCGCCCGGTGTCCGCACCGTCAGCGGCTCACATACCCGTACCGTATGCGGCCGGTGAGGACGGACACCGTGAGGGCGGCCGGGAGGAGGGCGCAGACCAGCAGGGCGACCGGGAGGGCGCCGAGGAACTGCCAGGGCAGGTCGGGCCATTCGGTGAGCAGGGCGAAGCCCGCGCCCGCGGCGGCAGGCAGCGCCGCCAGGGTCCCGAGGACGACGGCGAGGAACACGGCGAGAGCCGTCTCGGTCAGGACGGTCGCGATCACGACGGGCCGGGGGGCTCCGATCCGCGCGAGGAGGGCGAACTCGTCACGGCGGGAACGGACCAGGCTGACCAGGGTGTTGACGGCGGCCAGGAGTCCGAAGGCGAGGAGCGCGAACAGCAACACGTTGGAGAGGTCGGCCCCTTCGTCGCCGGCTGCCGTGCCCGCGTGGGCGGCGGGGGTGAGGAGGGTGATGCCGCGCGCGGCGGCCGTCCGGACGACGTCGTCGCGCGCGTCGGGCCGGATGGTGACGAGGGCCGCTCCCGCCTCGGCCTTGTCGGCGACGATCAGGTAGTCGCCGAATCCGAGCGAGCTGCGGTACACCGCCACGATGGTGCGATCGACGGTGGTCCCGTCGATGCGGGTGGTGACGGTGGAGCCGACTCCGTCGGTCGAGCCGAGGAGGGTGTCGGCGGACACGGCGACCGTGGTTTCTCCCCGAAGGTCGCGCAAGGAGCCGGAGGAGACGTCGGGGTCGAGGACCCGGTCCGGCCGGGAGCCGGTGAGGGTGGTGATGCTCGTGGATTCCCAGAGGGTGAAGGGGAGGTCGTCGTCCTGGTCGGTCCGGACCTGTCCGTTCACCGCACCGAGGACCGACACGTCCGTCACGCCCGGGACGGCGCGCAGGGCGGTGGCTGTGCCGGCGTCGGCCTCCGGGGCGACGAGACCGGGGCGCAGCCCGGTGGCGAGCTGTTCGCGAGCGGCGGTGTCGGCGATGGCGTTGGTGCTGAGCTGCACGGTGCCGAGGGCGGCCACGAGGGCGAAGGGGACGAGGACGGCGGTGAGCCGACGGGAGAATCCGCGCACGTTGATCAGGGCGAGCGCCGGGCCCGCCGTGGCGAGAAGCCGACGGGACAGGGCGCGGGCCACGGCTGCGGCGACGACCGGTCCGGCGAGCGCCAGCGCGGTGATCAGGAGGAAGGTGGACATGGCGGCGAGGGCGACCCCGATCGTGCCGGGCACGGCCACCGGGGCCACGGCGGTCGCCAGGCCCGTGAACAGGGTCAGGGCGGCCGCGATACGGCGGCCGGTGCCGAGGGGCGCGGCCTCGGTGCCGGAGGTGCTGACGGCTTCGGCGGCGGAGATCCGTACGGTGTGGCGCGAGGCCGCCCAGGCGGACAGGAACGCGACCGCCAGCAGGGTGGTCACGGCGCCGAGGACCGCGAGAGGGTCGAACGGGACACGGTAGCCGGAGGGGGCCAGGCCGGTGGTAGCGAGGAGGGGGGCCGTCGCCCGGGCGAGCCCGTAGCCGGCCGCGCTGCCGACGGGGACCGCGAGGGCGCTCAGCAGGAGGGTCTCGGTGAGCACCATGGAGCGCAGACGGCTGCGGGTGGCTCCGACGGCGGCGAGCAGGGCGAACTGCCGGTGCCGTTCCCGCAGTCCGGTGGCGATCGTCGTGGAGACCGTCATGCCCGCCAGGAGGGAGGCGATCCCGGTGAAGGAGCTGCTGAGGGTGGTGACCTGGGCGCCGGTGTCGCCAAGGGCGGAATCGGTGAGCCCGGCGGCCATCCACAGCGCGGCGGCCGTCAGGACGGCGATGGCGGCTGCGAGGGCGACGACGGAGCCGAGGTTCTCCGCCCGGTTGACCCGGATGCTCCGGCGGATGAGCTGCCACATCAGCGGACCTCGCTCAGGTGGGAGAGCCGCTGGTTGATGTGCGCGGCGTCGGGCCGGTGCAGGTCGGAGGCGATGACGCCCCCGCTGAGGAACAGCACCCGGTCGGCGGACGCGGCGACGGACGCGTCGTGGGTGACCAGGACGAGGGTCTGCCCCACCTGGGCGGCGGTGCGGCGCAGGACGTCGAGGACGTGCGCGGCGGTGTGCGGGTCGAGGGCGCCGGTGGGTTCGTCGGCGAAGACGACGGCGGGCTTGGTGGCCAGGGCCCGTGCGATGGCGACGCGTTGGGCCTGTCCGCCGGAGAGCTCTCCCGGCAGGCGCTGCGCCTTGTCGCTCAGGCCGACGAGGGCGAGGACCTCGCGCTGCCACGCGGCCGGGATCGGGGGTGCGCCGAGCAGGGTCGGCAGGAGGATGTTTTCCGCCACGGTGAGGTGCGGGAGGAGGTTGTAGGACTGGAAGACGAATCCGAGGTGGTCGCGCCGGAAGGCGGTGAGCGCGTCACCACGGAGGGCGGTCAGGTCCTGGCCGCCGACGAGGACCGACCCGCCGGAGGGGGTGTCGAGTCCTGCGGCGCAGTTCAGGAAGGTGGACTTGCCGGATCCGGAGGCCCCCATGATCGCGGTGAACGATCCCTGGGCGATGCTGACGTCGATACCCCGCAGGACGTCCACGACGTGGTCACCGTCGGGGAAGCTCTTGCGGACACCGGTGAACCGGACCGCCGCGGGGGCCGGGGGCGGGGCGTACGAAGCGGTGAAGGACACGGCGGGCTCCAGGAAGGGAGGCGATGAGGTCCCTTCGACCGTAGATATCGCGCGGTCCGGCCCCTAGACGCCTTGGATCGCACCGCGCGCCCTGCATCCTTCGACGCAAGGCGCGCGTGTGCGGGGCCGTCGGGCCGGGGCACGGCCCTCAGTGCGGCAGGTAGTCCACGGTCACGACCCGGTTCTGGTAGGCCCAAACGGCGGCCTGGAGCCGGGACTGCACGCCCAGCTTGGGCAGCATCCGCGCCAGGTGGGACTTGACGGTGGCGACCTCGACGACGAGGGCCTGGGCGATCTGCTCGTTCGACATGCCCTGGGCGAGAAGCAGCAGGATGTCCCGTTCGCGGGCGGTGAGGATGTCGATGGCCCGCGCCGCCGTCACGGGCCGCAGGCTGCGCCGCTGGACGTACTCGGCGACGATGCGGCGGGTGAGCGTGCGGTCGAGGGTGCCGTGGCCCGCGGCGATGTGCCGGATGGCCCGCAGGATCTCCTCGGGGTCGGAGTCCTTGAGGAGGAATCCGGCGACGCCCGCTTCGAGGGCGCGGAAGACGTAGTCGTCGATGTCGAAGGTGGTGAGGATCAGCACCGGTACGTGCGGGGACGCGTCGGGTCCGCAGATGCGGGCGGCGACGTCGATGCCGTCCATCTTCGGCATGCGGATGTCCAGGCAGGCGACGTCCGGCTCCAACCCGGTCGCCAGGTCGAGGGCCTCGGCGCCGTCCGCGGCGACACCGACGACGTCGATGTCCTCCTCCGCGTTCAGCAGGGCGCTCAGGCCGGCACGGACGAGGGGCTGGTCGTCGGCGAGGAGGACACGGATCATGCGGACGGCTCCGAGAGGTCGTGGTCGCTTTCGCGGGGGATGCTCATACGGGTCTCCCAACCGTCGTCGCCGGTCGGTCCGGCGTCGAAGAATCCGCCGATGAGGGACGCGCGTTCCCTCATGCCGACGATGCCGAATCCGCTGCCTTGGGTGGAGGCGGAGCCGGTCCGGGGGCCGGGGGGTGCGTTGCGCACGGTCAGCCGCAGCAGACGCGGGTCGCGGTCGTCCACGGTGACGGCACAGGGGGCGCCGGGGGCGTGGCGCGCGGCGTTGGTCAGGGACTCCTGCACCATGCGGTACGCGGCGAGCTGGCCCAGCGGGCCGATGCCCGCCCCCGGTTCGCGCCGCTCGTCACTCCGCAGCTCGAACTCGACCCCGGCCCCGGTGCGGCGGGCCGATTCGATCAGTCCGGGGATGGTGGCGAGTGTCTTGACCCCGGCGTCCTCGGGGCCGGTGTCGCGGAGCAGTCCTACCAGGCGGCGCAGGTCGTCGAGGATGACGTTGCTCTGCTTGCGGATCTCCAGGGCGCCGGAGCGGGCCTCCTCCGGGGCGGTGCCGGTCTGGCGGGCGACGGCGGAGGCCATCAGGGAGATACCGGACAGGTGGTGGGCGGCGATGTCGTGGAGTTCGCGGGCCATCGCGGCCCGTTCCAGGGCGATCGCCTCGTTGATCCTGGCGTCGCGCTCCCGGGTGACGGCCGCCAGGGTCTCCTGCTGGGCGGCCCGGGTCGTGCGCTGCGCGGCGATCACCGAGGCCGGGAGGAGCGGCAGACCGACCACCAGGACCGCCTGGAGGACCGCCTGCGTGACCAGGGACGGTACCTCGGTGCCTCCCTCGGCGTGGGCGTTGGCGAACTGGGCGACGGCCACCAGCATTCCCGAGACCAGGGCCCACCGGCGTACGTCGCGCCCGCGGCCGGTCAGTCCCGCCCGGAAGGAGGCCACCAGGACGGGCAGGGCGGAGACCGTGAACAGGGCGCTGGGGTGGACGAGGGCCAGGACCAGGGCGAGCGCGGCGGTGGCGCCCAAGGCCGGGACCCGGAGGCGGCCGGGCAGCAGGGTCGCCGCCTGGACGACGACCGTGACGGCCGTCACCCACCACGCGGCCGTGCCGGGCACGGCGTCCCCCAGCGAGGGGTCGTCGCGTCCCAGCACGGCGATGGTCCACAGGAGGGCCAGGGCGCCCAGCGCGGTTCCCGCCGCCGTGGCGGCGGGGACGGTCACGCCGGAACGCTGTGCGGTGGTCACGAGGCGATCCTAGATCGGTTTCCGGTCAGGAGCGGTGGCCGGGTGCGGCGTGGTCGACGAGCCGGGCCGGTACGCCACGCTCCCAGGCAAGGGCCGGTGCGGGAGGGGTGTATCCGAGACGGCCGCGAGTGGCGACCACGAGGGCGGTCGCGGCGACGGTGGCTCCGGTCGCCATCGCCGCGAGGGCGAGCTCACCATCCAGGGAGGGGAACATCTCGGTCCACATCACGGACGCGAAGGTGTTGACGCCCACGTGCATCAGCATGGACAGGGGCACGCTCTGGCCCGTGCGGTTGAACACCCACGACATCACGATGTTGAACGCGACGCAGAACGCGAGGAACACGAAGGGACGCGTCCAGGCAGCGTCGGGGTAGCCGCCCCACTCGGTGAGGAACAACGGGAAGTGCCACACCCCCCACAGGGGGCCCAGGACGAACGCGGCCCGCAGCGGCGAGAAGCGGCTCTGGAGACGCGGCAGGGCGAAGTCCCGCCACCCCGGCTCCTCCGCCAGTCCGGTCGTGATCATCTGGAAAGCCAGCATGGGAACGAACGCGCTGAGCGCGGCGGCCGACGGAGCGGAGATCCGCCCGCCGGAGAAAGCCAGGCCGGTCAGGAGCATCCCGGCGGGCACGGCCAGCAGCGTGATCGCGTACCAGCGGCGCGCGACCCGCCAGCGCCACAGCCGCCGCGCCCAGACCCGGAGCCCGTCCCGGCCGCCGACCAGGGCGGTCATCCCCAGCGCCGCGCCGATCGGCCCGACGTAGGCGCCCGGGAGGACCCCCAGGAGCTGGCTGGTGCCGAGGATGTCGGGGAACCGGTAGCCCCAGATGCCCAGGCCGTTCTGCGACAGGATGTACGGCAGCCAGGCCAGCCAGCTCAGCCCGTTGGCCAGGACGAAGAAGGAGATCAGCGGGTACGCGCGCATCCTGGCCAGGAGTCCTCCCGGGGGACGGCCGGGGGACGGGGTGTCGAGGTGTACTGCTTGGTGCGAGGTCATGACAACAACGCTAGGAATCCGCGCCGGTCGCTTCTACGGCCCGACGGCTGTACCGAAGCGATGCAATCGAAGGATGCAAGCCCGTGCCGCCAGCCCCTCCGCGGAGGCCGTCGGGCGAGGAGGGGCATGAAAAAGACTCCCTCATGTGCCCGCCATAGCCAGCCTGCCCTCGCTGTCGCCAGAGTTGGTGGTGAAGCCCGGACCCTTGCGCAAGCGCGGCCATGCCCGGCCCATCCGGACGCGTCCCGGTGCGAGGGAGCGCACGCTCACCCCACGCGCCCCTTCACGCGATGGCTTCCACGGTCCGGCGATGGTCGGCCCAGCGTGGTCCACGGACCGGGATCGGCAGGCATCAGCGGCTCGATCCGGTCCCATATCGCATCGGCGATCACCAGCCGAACAGGCAGCACAACCCGCTCGACCCGCCGTTCCTCCCCATCTTCGGACGCTGGTGCGCTGGTCTCGCTGCCGACCGCCGGGGGGCGGCTGGTCTCAGTGGTGGAGGCCGCTGTGGCCGTTGCTCGGAGCGAAGGTGTAGCGGACATCGTTCTTGCCGTGCAGGACGACGTGGTTCCCCCTGCGGGTGCCGATGTTCGTCTTGCCCTTGCTGAGGCGGGCGGTGCAGCCGTGCTTCGGGGTGCCCTTGATCACAGCGGTGGTGCCGTCGCCGAGCCTCACGGTGAAGGTCGGGGTCTTCCGCGCGCGGATGTGATGGGAGGATGCCGACGCGGAAGCAGCGAGAGGGGCGGCGGCGAAGGCGGCCACGCCCGGGACGGCGAGAGCGAGCGCGGTGCAGGTACCGATCAGAGCGCTACGAGCGATCGAACGCACCATGCCCCCTTGAGAGTTGAAGCCGTTATGGGCGGTGGTGGGTCGGTAGCTCCGGCCTGACCACGACGCGATCGCGTTCAAGTACTGCACCGGAGTGCCGTGGACGGACCTGCCTACGCGATTCGGGTCGTGGAGAGGCGCCTACGACCGGCTGCGAATGTGGGCGCTCGACGGCACGTGGGAGAGAGTTTTCACCGCGCTGCTCGCCCAAGCCGACGCCGAGGGTGACCTCGACCGGTTCGTCGCGGTCGACTCCACGATCGTCCGCGCACACCAACACGCCGCCGGAGCAAGGCAACAGGGGTCCGGCCGACGGGCCGCACGACCATGCCCTCGGACGATTCCGCGGTGGGCTGACCACGGAGGTCCATCTCGCTGCGGACGGACACTGTCGGCCGCTCGCGTTTGTCCTCACGCCCGGCCAGGCCGGCGACGCGCCCGCCTTCGATCAGATCATGGCCCGTATTCGCGTACCGCGCCCTATCGGGCGACCGCGCACGACGCCGAGCATGGTGCTGGCGGACAGGCCGTACTCGTCAAGGGCGATTCGCCGGCATCTGCGGCGACGCGGGATCCGGGCGGTGATCCCTCAACCTGCCGACCAGGTGGCTCGCCGCGAGCGCCGAGGCAGCCGGGGCGGGCGTCCGCCCGCATTCGACCGGAGCGCCTACAAGCAGCGCAACACGGTCGACCGCTGTAATCGGCAAGATCAAGCAGTGGCGGGGCCTGGCCACCCGCTACGACAAGACTGCCACCACCTGCCTCGCCGCGCTCCACCTCGCCGCCGTCTTCACCTGGTCGACGAGGTGATCCGGGACAGCGTTCCGGGCGGCCGGGGCCGTGCCGAGGGTTCAGGCGCCGATGAGGTGCTCGGCCCGGGTGCGCTCCGTGTGCAGGTTCCAGTAGTCGAGGGCGATCTCGTCGGGCGCGCGGAAGGGGATGCCCTGCGGGGCCTGGGTGCCGATCATGAGGTTGATGGCCACGGTGGCGACGTGGACGCCCTTCTCGGCGAGGGTGTTGTGGAGGTTGAGGGCCCAGTTGCGCTGTCCGGCCTGCGCGATGTTGGCGTCGGCGAGCATCGGGTACGGGTTGATCGCCCCGCCGCCGGTGGTGAACAGCAGGGTCCCGGATCCGACCGCGAGCATCCCGGGCAGTACCGCCCGGGCGGCGGCGACCGCGCCGTAGAGGAGGCTGTCGATCTGCAGCCGCAGCTTGTCCACCGTCACGTCCTCGGGCGCGGTCATGGTCAGGCCCGCGTGCGGTGAGAACTCCATGACGTCGATCCGCGCGAACCGGTCGATCGCGGCCTCCAGGGCGCCGGTGAGCTGCCCGGGGTCGGCGACGTCGGCGGGAAAGCCCTGCGCGGTGATGCCGCTCTCGGCGAGCTCGGCGACGAGGGTGTCGAGCTTGCCCTTGCTCCGGGAGACCAAGGCGACGTCGAAGCCGTGGCCGCCGAAGACCTTGGCGATGGACAGACCCAGGCCGGGACCGGCTCCGACGATGGCGATGGCAGGCATGCGAGAACTCCTTGAGGCGATGTTGCCCCGGCCGGTGGGCCGGGTGGGAGAAGGAGAGGAACAGGCGAGGACATCAGTCTTGGCCGGACCGCGCGGCGGCCCCGGGCCAGTCGCTGGGATACGGCGCCTCCAAGGCGCCGAGGATGCGCCGGGAAGCCGCGCCGAGCTGACGCTGCTGCGCCTTGGTCAGCGGATCGAAGACGAGTCGGCGTACCGCGTCGAGGTGGCTGGGGGCTGCGGCGACGACCTTGGCCATGCCCTCGTCGGTGAGGGTGGCCAGGGTCGCCCGGCCGTCGGAAGGGTCGGGGTGGCGACGCACCCAGCCGTGCTTCTCCAGACGGATGACCACGTTCGACAGCCGCGACAACGCGCTTCCTGCGTACTGGGCGACCTCGCTCATCCGCAAGGTGCGCTCAGGCGCCATCGACAGCACCGACATCACCACGTACTCGAAGTGGGCGATGCCCGCGTCCCGCTGCATCCGCGCCTCCAACGCGGTCGGCAATTGGGTCAGCACGTAGGCGAAAGCATTCCAATGCTGCTGCTCATCGGCATCAAGCCACTGCAGACCGGCCGACTCCTGCTCGTCTCCCATAACCACAATATACTCCAAGCATGGAGTTAAGCGCGACCCTGAAAGCTCTTAGCTTGAAGTAAATATCCGTCAAGGTCACCAGTGGTCAGATGATCCGCAAGAAGCGGCCCAGGCGCATACGAACAGTGCTGTTGCGGGCTCCCGGCCGACCGCGGACGGACCAGCACAGAGGGACATCCCGGCCGCTCGGAGGGCAGCTCGTACGGATGGTCAGGCTAGGCGGCGAGCCAGACGCCGCAGGCCTAGGACTGCCAGGACGGGACGTCCCGGGCCGACCGGCCAGTACGGGCCTGCGGATACGGTGCTCTGCACCGACAGCGACTGATGGGGGCGCCCGGGGGGGCTAGGGCACATCCTCGCCGCGCCGGCATGATCGAACCCACAAGAACCAGCGCCGGACATGACAAAGGCCCGTGGCCACGCGGTGCTGGCCGGTTGTCGGTCAGGATCCCTCTGAGCTCTGACCAGTATCAGCCGTGGACACCAGCGCATAGAACACCGATCGACCCTGCCGAGTACGCTCCCACCGGCCCCACGCGACCCCTTGATCCAAGGTGTTACGTACGAGGGGTGCCTGGACCCGGCGCTCGGGATGAGCGTTCTGGAGCGCGGCGGTCACCGCGGCTGCCGACCGGGCTCCCCCTGCGCAGTGAAGCCTTCGGTGACCAGGTCGAGCCATGTCGGCACGCCGGTCTCCCGCTCGTGAAACTACCGGCATCGATGATGGCGACCAGGCAGCGCAGGTGTCTCAGCTCCGGCCCTGTGGCATGTCCCCCGCGTTCATCTATGTGTTCGCGTGAGGCACGTGGTGCCCGAGGAGGTGCGACTCCGCGCGAACGCGCCCCTCGATCTGGCCGCGTCGCCACCGACCAATCGGCGAGGCCGATCGACGCCGCCGGAATGCGCCGGGATGGGGGCGCGCGCACCCTCCGCCAGGACAACCCGGCAGGCAGTAAGCCCTGGCGGCGGAAGTCGCCCGGGGCCACGATCGCCCCGAAAACGCCCTGCTCGGCGCTGACGCAGGACCAGTTGGGGTGCAGCTACATGACCGGCGCCCTCGCCATGCCCTCCGGCCCGACCGTTCGGACTGCGGCAACTCCGGCGCGAGAACCAGGCATCCTGTCGCCAAGGGAACCAGCACCTTTCGGTATGCCCTCCGGCAGCGTCAGGGAGTGTCAGGAGACAGCGGAGGTGCGGATCTGCGTGATGACATCGTCCAGGTGCGCGGCGGCTGCCGCGGCAGCGGCCTTGGCGTCCCCGCCGACCACCGCGTCGATGATGGCCAAATGCTGGGGCAGGGAGGTGGCGGGGCGCCCGGGGCGCAGGGCCAGCCGGAACTGGAAGCGCACCATCGGCCCGTTGAGACGTTCGAGTTGCCGACGGGCCACGTCTTGGCCGCTGGCCTCGATGACGAGTTCGTGCAGGCGCTGGTTGAGGGCTGAATAGACGTCCCAGGCCCCGCCGGAGACGGCTCGGGTCATGCCCTTTCCGATGCGGCCGAGTTCGGCACGTTGCGCGTCGGTTGCGCGTTCGGCGGCGTGCGCGGCGCACAGCTGCTCGAGAGCGGAGCGGCATTCGGTGATCTGGACGGCTTCCTCGACCGAGACGACGCGGACCCGGGCGCCGCGCCGGGGGATGATCTCGACTATCTCTTCGGCGGCCAGGTCCTGCAGTGCCTCGCGGACGGCGCCGCGGGTCGTGCCGTAGGACTCGACCAGGTCGTTCTCCACGAGCCGCTGCCCGGGTACCAGGTCTCCGGAGCGCAAGGCGTGCCTGATGGCGTCCGCGACGTACTGGCGGCCGGCGGCGCCCGTGAGCTTGTCCGTCAACTCGGTCGACCCCTCAGCGCTGGTTTCACGGTGGTTCCTGCGGAAGAACCATAGTCCGCCGGTCCTCATGATCTTGCACTGCCTTCCCAGGTTAACAATCTCGTTGAAACATCTTGTCAACAATCTTGTCTTGTTCTACGTTCCTCTGCACACCCAGTTCAGATTGGAGCGGCCATGTCCGCCATAGCTGCCGCCCTCGCTCGCAGAGCTGCCGGCGCTGGATCCCAGACAGCGATCCCCAGCCTTTTCATGAGGGGCGGCACGTCACGAGGCCCGTTCTTCGACGCTCGCCTGCTGCCCGAGGACCCACGCACCAGGGACGCCGTTCTTCTGGCCGCTCTCGGGTCTCCCGATCTGCGGCAGATCGACGGCGTCGGCGGAGCCCATCCGCTGACCAGCAAGATCGGCATGGTGCGCCCGGCCGAGGATGCGAACCTCGATATCGAATGGACGTTCGCCCAGATCCAGCCGGGTGGTGATGCCGTCGACACCAGGGCGAACTGCGGGAACATGCTGGCCGCCGTGGTCCCGTTCGCTGTGGAGACCGGCATGATCACGCCCACCGGTGAGCGTACGAGCGCCCGGGTGCTGACGTGTAACACCGGCATGGTCGCCGAGATCACCGTGGCGACCCCTGCCAGGCCGGGAGGTGAGCGGTACGTCTCCTACGAGGGGACCACCCGCATCGACGGCGTCCCCGGTACAGCGGCGGCCGTCGAGATCGGGTTCCTCGACACCGCCGGGTCCGTCACCGGGACGCTGCTGCCCACCGGCCGGGTACGCGACACCGTCGATGTCCCCGGGCAGGGCCGGGTCGAGGTGACGCTGATCGACAACGGGCAGCCGCTGGTGATCGTGGCCGCCGAGCGCCTGGGCGTCACCGGCTACGAGACACCGGCGGAGATCGACGCCGACAGCGCCCTCAAGGAGCGCGTCGAAACCCTGCGCCTGATCTGCGGTGCGGCGATGGGTCTCGGCGATGTCGGAACGTTGAACTATCCGAAGATGACGCTGGTGGCACCGCCCCGGCACGGCGGCGCGCTTTCCACCCGCAGCCTCATCCCCCGGGTGTGCCATCAGTCCATCGGCGTGCTGGCCGCCATCACCGCCGCCACCGCCTGCGCCCTGGAGGGCAGCGTCGCGCACGACCTGGCCGCCGGTGACTTGGCGGGACCGGAGATCGACGTCTCCATCGAGCATCCCTCCGGGGCGTTCGACGTCACCCTGGCCCGCGATCCCGAGGACTGCCGCCGGTTCACCCGCTCGGCGCTGCTGCGCACCGCGCGCCTTCTCATGGCGGGCGACCTCTACGTCCCGCGCTCCGTCTGGGACCCGACAGCCGCTGCCGTATCCACCGTCCAGGAGATTGCCGCGTGATCATCGACATCCACGGCCACTACACCACGGCGCCGCCGCCGCTCGGCCACTGGCGTGAAGCTCAGGTCGACGCGCTCACGGACCCGCTCAGGGCTCCCGACCCGGGTGGCCCCGACATCAGCGACGACCAGATCCGTGAATCGATCGCGGCCAACCAGCTGCGCCTCATGGACGAGCGCGGCATCGACGTGACCGTGTTCTCCCCTCGCGCCTCGTTCATGGCCCACCATGTCGGGGACTTCGCCACCTCGTCCGCCTGGGCCCGCGTCTGCAACGACCTGTGCCGCCGGGTCAGCGACCTCTACCCGACGCGTTTCGTCCCCGGCGCGATGCTCCCGCAGTCGCCCGGCTCCGACCCGGCGACCGTGGTCCCGGAGATCGAGCGAGCCGTCAAGGACCTCGGCGCCGTCACCGTCAACGTCAGCCCGGACCCCAGCGGCGGTTCCTGGACAGCCCCGCCCCTGACCGACCGGTCCTGGTACCCGGTGTGGGAAAAGCTCGTCGAACTCGACGTACCCGCCATGGTCCACGTCTCGACCAGCTGCA
The DNA here is from genome assembly GCF_044767975.1 of Streptomyces sp. NPDC101181. Classification (NCBI taxonomy): domain Bacteria; kingdom Bacillati; phylum Actinomycetota; class Actinomycetes; order Kitasatosporales; family Streptomycetaceae; genus Streptomyces; species Streptomyces sp. NPDC101181. The sequence goes on from NZ_JBIWOX010000012.1 coordinate 52,145, forward strand.
ACCCGGCCTTCCACACCACCGGCGCCCACTACCTCAACGCCGACACCACCGCTTTCATGCAACTGCTGTCGGGCGACCTCTTCGCCGACTTCCCCGAACTGCGCCTGGTCATCCCGCACGGCGGCGGAGCCGTCCCCTACCACTGGGGCAGGTTCCGGGGCCTCGCCCAGGCCCTGGGAAAGCCGGAGCCGGAGGACGCGCTGCTGAACAACGTCTTCTTCGACACGTGTGTGTACCACCAGCCCGGAATCGACCTCCTCCTGGACGTCGTCCCCCACGACAACATCCTCTTCGCCTCCGAGATGGTGGGCGCGGTCCGTGGGGTCGACCCGCGTTCGGGTCACCACTTCGACGACACCCGCCGCTACGTCGAGAACGCGGGCCTCAGCGCCGAGAGCCTGGGAGCGATCGAGGAGCACAACGCGCGCCGTGTCTACCCACGGCTCGAGGCCCTGCTCACCTCACAGGGCCGCTGAGCCCCACCCCGGCCCGTCGAGCGGGCCGGCCATCCCCATATCCAGGAGCCTCACCATGCACCAGCTCGGAGTCGTCCACCGCAAGCACGAACGGGCAGACCGCGCCGCAGTAAAGGCGTTGTCCCGCTTCGGAGTCGCCACCGTGCACGAGGCCATGGGCCGCGTCGGCCTGATGCGCCCCTACATCCGCCCCGTCTACGAAGGCGCCCGCCTGTGCGGCACCGCCGTCACCGTGCTGCTCCAGCCGGGCGACAACTGGATGCTGCACGTCGCCGCCGAGCAGGTACAGGAAGGCGATGTCGTCGTCGCGGGCTGCACCAGCGAGAGCGAGGACGGCTTCTTCGGCGAACTCCTCGCCACCTCGCTCCGGGCGCGCGGCGCCGCCGGACTCGTCATCGACGGAGGCTGCCGCGACGTCGACGACCTGCGCCGCATGGACTTTCCCGTCTTCTCCCGGGCCGTCAACGCCAAGGGCACCGTCAAAGCCACCCTCGGCTCGGTCAACGTCCCGGTCGTCGTCGCCAACGCACTGGTGAACCCCGGCGACGTCGTTGTCGCGGACGCTGACGGCGTCGTAGTCGTGCCCCGTACCCGCGCCGCCGAAGTCGCCGAGGCCGCCGCACGGCGCGAGGACGCCGAAGAGGCCAAGCGGGAACGGTTCCGGGCCGGCGAACTGGGCCTCGACATCTACAGCATGCGCGGCCCCTTGGCCGAACTCGGACTGACCTATCTCGACTGATCCCCCTCGATGCGCCCCACCACCACCCGACACCCACAGGAGCACCCGCCATGCCAGAACCAGCTTTCGAGGTCACCCCCGGCTGGCTGGACCGACACCCCGACCCCAGCACCCCCGTCTACAACGTCCCGACCGGAGCGGTCGACGCCCACTGTCATGTCTTCGGGCCCGCCGGAACATTCCCCTACGCCCCGGGACGCAAGTACACGCCGGTCGACGCGTCCAAGCACGACCTGTTCGCCCTCCGGGACCATCTGGGCTTCGCGCGCAACGTCATCGTGCAGGCAACCTGCCACGGAGCCGACAACCGTGCCCTGACCGACGCCCTGAGCACGGCGGGGAACCGCGCCCGCGGAGTGGCCACCGTTCGCCCCGACATCAGCGACGACGAACTGCGGAGCCTGCACGAAGCCGGCGTTCGCGGGGTGCGCTTCAACTTCGTGAAACGGCTCGTCGACGCCCCGCCCACCGACACGCTGGCCACCATCGCCCGCCGTATCGCACCGCTCGGCTGGCACGCCGTCCTCTACTTCGAAGCAGCGGACCTGCCCGACCTGGAGAACTTCCTCGCGTCCCTCCCGGTGCCGCTCGTCGTCGACCACATGGGCCGCCCCGACGTCACCCTCTCCCCGACCGGGCCCGGCTTCGCCCGCTTCCTGCGCTTCGTGGACACCAGTGACGTCTGGGTCAAAGTCTCCTGCCCCGAACGCCTCAGCGTCACCGGCCCGCCCGCGCTCGACGGCGAACGCCACGCCTACCGCGATGTAGTCCCCTTCGCCCGCACCGTCATCGAGCAGTTCGGCGACCGGGTCCTGTGGGGCACCGACTGGCCCCACCCCAACCTCAAGAACCACATGCCCGACGACGGCCTACTCGTCGACCACATCCCCCACATCGCCCCCACCGCCGAACAGCAACAAGCACTGCTGGTCGACAACCCCCTGCGTCTCTACTGGCCCGAAGAAGCCCGCTGACGCCACAACGGCCCGGCACCGCCGCCGGACCCCACCCCAGGAGCGTGCAGTGCAGCACACCCACACCGCCAATGCGGCCAACCGGCTCGACCGGCTGCCCATCTCACGGTTCCACAAAACCACCCTGCTCGCCGTCGCGTTCGCCTACTTCTTCGAATTCGCCGACATCAACACCTTCGCCATCACCGCACCCGTGATCCGCGAACAGTGGGGCTCGGACGTCAACCACATCGCCTACGTCACCTCCCTTTCCTTCGTCGGCATGTTCCTCGGCGCCGTCATCGCCGGAGGACTCGCCGACCGACTGGGACGCAAACGCACCCTGACCATGACCACCCTGTGGTTCACCCTGTGGTCCTTCACCTGCGTCTTCGCCTGGGACATCTGGTCCCTCGGCGTCTTCCGCGTGCTGACCTCGGCCGGCCTGTCCGCCATGACCGTCGTCGCCGTCGTCTACATCAGCGAACTCTTCCCCGCCGCCAAACGCGGCAAATACCAGGCGTACGCCATCGTCATCGGCATCTGCGGCACTCCCGCCACCAACCTCATCGCCTCCTTCGTCGTCCCCATGTCGGACTCGTCCTGGCGCCTGGTCTACCTCTGGGGCTCATTCGGCGTCCTCTTCCTCCTCTTCGTCCGCAAGATCGAGGAATCCCCCCGGTGGCTCGAATCCCGGGGACACCACGACGAAGCCGAGGCCATCCTGTCCCGCATGGAAGCGGCCGCCGGAGCCGAACACGGCACGCTGCCCGAACCCGCCGAACCCGCACCGCTCAGGCCCACGATCAACGCCGGCCTGAGCATGCTCAAGGACAAGAAGTTCCTCTACCCCACGATCCTCCTGTCCGTCCTGTGGGTGACCCAGACCATCGGCTTCTTCGGCTACTCCAGCTGGGCCCCTACCCTCCTAGCCTCCGAGGGCGTCAGCGTCGAAGACTCGATCTTCTACGTCGCCCTCACCACCGTCGGCGCCCCTCTCGGCTCCTTCCTCGCCGCCATGGTCACCGACCGCTTCGAACGCAAGTGGTGCCTGGTGGTCTTCGGACTCGTCATCGCCGCATCCGGACTCCTGTACGGACTGACCTTCACCCCCGTACTCGTCGTCGTCTTCGGATTCCTCGTCAACCTCTTCGAACGCGGCTACACCGCCCTCGCCTACGCCTACGCCCCCGAGCTCTACGACACCAACGGCCGCTCGCTGGGCACCAGCATCGCCTACGGCCTCGGCCGACTCTCCAACGCCGCCGGACCGCTCATCATCGCCGGAATCTACAACGGCATCGGCTACCAAGCCGTCTTCATGTTCATCGCCGGAACATGGACCGTCGGAGCCATCGTCCTCGCACTCTTCGGCCCAGCCACCCGCCGCCGACGCTTGCCAGCCCTGGCGCAGGAGAAAGAACTGTCCTCCTCCACCACAGCCACCTGACAGCGCCACACACGGCCAAGCACCCCGGTCGAAGACACACCTCCACCGCGCCGCACGAGCAGACCCTGACGGTTTCCCGGAATGAACACCTCCGCGGTTGCGCACACGGCCAGGAGCAGCAGGATCCGGGGCTGAAGGGGGCCCGCCAGGACGAGCCGCCGGCCCGCCCTGCGGTGCCGGGCACGGGCCAGGAGAAGGGCGTGAAGGAACGAACTGTCTCCGAACGTGCACCCGGTGAGGTCGACGACGGTGGCGGGGAGCGCTCGTTCGTCAGCCTCGTCCCATGCCGCCAACAGCAGATCGACCTCATCCGCGTCAAGTTGCCCAGCCACATGGACAAGGAACATTCCGGGCAGCTCACCTACCCGGACGTACACCGCCGGCTTCCACACCGTCCGCCCATCGAAACAGACACCACTGACAGCCCGTCCGCAGGTGGGGTCGGCGGGGTGGAATGGGGGCCGGTCAGACGGCCTGCTCGTGCTCCACGACTTCCTGGCCGCAGCCCTCGGCCTGCGCGGCCAGGGCGCCAGCTTCCAATGACATCCTGACCGGCAGCATCGGACACGGCGACGCCGCCGTAGATTGCAGGGCTGGGCGAGTTGCTGCTCCATGGCGAAGAGGCCGATTCTGTGCCACCCCAACCGGTCGGAGGCTTCGCGGAATCTGACGGTCGAGCGAAAATGCAACTCCGGGCCACCGCCGCGACTCAAAACGCCCTCGCTCAGGCCCACATCACCGTGACAGGGTCATGACCGAGAGACGCCAGGGTTTCAGGAAAGGGCCATGTATTCAGACGTGTTCTCGTCGGAGCTCTCACTGCTGGTCCACTCGGCGTTGGCGTACCGGCATACTCCGAATCAACCCCGGCGAGTGACCGGGGTTCCGCCCTCTCGAATACTGAGCTGGAACGCTTTCCGCGCGGGCGTCCCGGCGGGGGGAAGAGCACCTGCGAGGAGGCTGCCGCACGCCACAGGGCGTCAGGCGGCCAAGGCCTCTCCGGCTGCATTACCGAGGTGTCCGAAGCCGAAGCCCAGCAGCGTTCGGCAGGTGCTGCCGCTGCTGCCACGGTTCCCCTGCCGATCAACGACTGCACGGGCAGCGAGGACGGCAGCCGGTGGGCATCGCGATTGTCCCAGTGCCAGATCGACCCTGATGTCCGCTGCACCCTGCGCGATAAGAGCGGCAAGGTTGTCGCGTCCGCGCTCGGCCAGCTCCTGAGAAAAACCTAAAAGGTCGCTGACGTCCCGACCAAGACGTACGATTTCCTCGACGTGGACCACACCCTGAACTTCGACGCGGTCGGAGCCACCGAGATCACTCCGCCTTCCACCTGGAACTCCGAAGTGCGGTGTGACGACGAAATCGCCGTGGCCAGCACCTCGGGCTGCATCGTTCCTTGGATGACTCCGACCTTCAACGTCTCCCGGGGCCCAATACGGCTCCTCAGCCGACATGCTCAACTGGGCACGGAACAAACTCTCGGGACACTGGTTCGACGATGCGCGCGCGGTCCTGGAAGCGGTGGCGGAGGAGTTCCACCGGCGCGTGGAGCCGGGCGCGGTCGAGGGGCCGCTGCCCACCGTGATCATGCCCGTCCACCTGGGCTGAGCGGTGGGCAGCGGCTTCCCTTCGTGGATCAGGCCGATGTCACTCGGAGCCAGAGGGGGTTGTTGTCAGCGAGCCGGGCAGCCGTGACGAAGTTGCTGTAGGCGCCGCCGACGTCGTGAGGGTGTAGAGAACCCGAGGAAACCTTCGCCGACGGCCGCCAGGCCCTCCCCTCGGTGGCCTGTCATCTCACTCGCCGTTGAACGACCGCCCCTGCGCCGCCAGCGCCTCGCGCAGGACCACGATCGCCCGCGGGCCGACGCCGTGCAGCGCCAGCACTTCTTGCGATGTCACCTCGGTGAGCTGCGCGAGCCGGGTGTAGCCCGCCTGCCGCAGAGCGCCACGGGCCGGGCGGCCCACGGCGTGCGGGAACTCGTCCTGGGGTCCGGCAGGCCGGTCGGCCATGGTGATCCTTAATGTCAGCGACGGTCGACAGGTACGACGGCACCGTAGCCGACGCATAGGACAGCCACAGTCCTGTCTCTGACCCACGGCGCAAAGTGGCCATCACCCCTCTGCCTCGCCTCGTCGCTTCATGCTCACAGCGCGTGACCCCCAGACCACGGCCACCTGCGAACGCATCGGCACAGGAAGGCATCCCGGCCGCTCCGAGGGAGGTTCGTACGTATGGTCAGCCTGCGCGTGAGACTGATGCCGCAGGCCACGGCCGACCAGGGTAGGGGCGTCCCGGGCCGACCGGCCGGTCCGGGCCTGCGGATATGGCGCTCCGCACCGACAGCGGCTGGTGCGGAGCACGAGGGCCGTTCACGCCCCGGGCACAGCCTCGCTGCGCGGGCAGGAACGTCCCCAGCAGGAACCAGGGCCGGACATGACAGGTAGCCCCTGCCCACGCGGCGCCGGGCTGGTTGCCGCTCAGGAACCTTCCGAGCCGTGACCGGCATCAGCCGCGACCGGGACGGCGACCACCGTGTAGAACACCGACCGGCCCTGCCGAGTACGCTCCAACCGGCCCTGCGCGACGCCTTGTTCCAGGGTGTTGCGTACGACGGGCGCCTTGACCGCGCGCCCGGGATGAGCTTTCTGGAGCGCGGTGGTCACCTCGGCTGCCGACCGGGGCTCCCCCTGCGCGGTGAGAGTTTCGGTGACCAGGTCGAGCCACGTCGGCGCGCCGCTCTCCCGCTTCGCTTTCGCCGCGGTCCTCCTGGACGGGGCGGACGGAACCCCGGCGGCTTTCGCAGTCTTCTTCCTGCCTCCGGCCTTCGCGGAAGTACGGTCCGCGCGTGCCCGGGTCGGTCGTTGCTCGGTGCCGGTCTCGCCCAGCACTGCCTGCACCTGGGTGAGGACGGCCTCGTCGCGTTCCAGCCTGTCGAGTTCCTCTTGCAGTCGCTCAAGCTCGGACCGTACCCGCTGCTGCTCTTCGTGATTGGCCGCCAGGTCCGTGGCGACCCGCTGGCCGTAGTCCGCGGACACACTGTCCGCACGAGAAGTTGTCGGCATGAGACCTCGCCCTGGGAGTCGGTGCAACTGTCATTGTGAGCTGGAATGCTACCCACCATTCCCAGCCACCGGCCGCGAGATCAGCAAGGGGTGCGGTGCGGGGTTCCGAAATGCCTCGCGTCCACGACGCCCGCGTACCGGCGGTGTGCGGGGCTATCGGGCGTGGCGGCGGAGGAGGTAGGTGATCGCTGCGGCCAGGACGAGCAGGCCGGGGCCGGAGTGCACAGCAAGGACGCCCAGCAGGTAGGGACCGCCCCAGTCCTGTGCGTAGCTTGATGGATCGGAGTAGTCGAGGATGAAGAACTCGGCGATGCCTCGGGCGACCAGATAGATCGCCAGCAGCCCGCCGACAAGCATCGCTGCCGCTCTGAGGATCCGGCGCCGATACCTCGGCGAGGCTACGCACACTCCTGAGCAGATCACGAGCGCGAGAAAAACGCAGACGACGGCAATGAGCACGGACTCAGTCCCTCCCGGCAAGCGTGCAGCGACGAGAAGTGCGGGCCAGCAGCCAGGCCCGATGAGAAGGGATGGCCGACGGTGCCAGCGTTCGACCTAGTCTAGTGGGGCCCGCAGGATGTCCAGCCGGTAGGGGTCTGCCGGTAAACCCCGTCCGGCACAGCAAAGAAGGAGCGTCCCCGCAGGTGGGGGCGCCCCGCTGCATAGTGGCGGGTTCGGAGCTGGGGTGGTCAGGCGGTGCGAGCAGGGCACGTTGTTCGGGCTCAATCCTCCAGGAGTGCCGCATACTGCCGCGCGCGATCGGTGTCGTCGAGGTCGTGGTCCAGGAGCTGGCGGATCCTACGTGTCCTGGGGCGGCGGGGACACTACCGAGTCCAGTTTCAGCTTGTCGGGCAGGGTGCCAGGTGGGAGTCTTGGGGTTGGTCAGGCGGGGGGTAGGTGGGCGGTGAGAATGGCGGCGTGCGGGGTGGTGAGGTAGTTGGACAGTGCGTGGTGGTCGGCGTCGGGGACTGCGGTGGGCAGGGACCAGGCGAAGTCGGTGAAGCCGACGGCCTGCGGGGCCGTGTAGTGGGTTGTGTGATCCCAGGTGTGTGCTTCGACGTCGAATACGACGTTCCGATCCGGGTCCGCAGGGCGATGGTGTCGCCGTTGTGCGGGGTTGGGGAGCGTCGCACCGACATCACCAAAGCGTTCACCCGCGTCGCCGCGACCGCACACACGCAGACCGGCGTCGACCCCTCCACCGGCAACCCTGACCTCGCCCTCGGGCACGCTTCCGAGGAATTCCTCATCGGTCTGGTCTCTTTCGCCGGCTCCCCCATCTGGTCGTCCGACCCCCCGAAAATGTACGTCGACATCTCCGAGACCATCCAGAGCCACCTGGCTGACCGACACCGCAAGGTCTGGCCCCTGTGACCTTGCCACCACCTCGGAACGCGCCCAATGGTGGTGGCAGAGCGAGCGGTGTGGTGGTGCGACGTCGGAGCCCATGAGTGTGAGCCCATCTGACCGGCCGTACTCCCCCTCCCGGCGGTCGTCCCGGTCGGGTCCCTTCGGCGATCCAGCTCGGAACACAATGGATGGGACGACGCCCCCACCCAAGAAGAACGGCGGCGGTGCGATTCGGCGTGGCGCCCCGCCGCCGTCACCGGCCCCGTGTGGCGGCCGGTTCCGGGGCCACGGCCTCCCGCGGTGACCCCGGAGTCGAGAGGGTCGCTCAGCCCGGCAGCACCCACTTCTGGTTGGCGCCGGTGTGGCAGGTCCACAGATGGAGCTTCGTACCGTCCGCCGAGGAGACCCCGGCAGCGTCCAAGCACTTCCCGGAGGACACGTTCTTCAACGTTCCATCCGCCTGGGCCACCCACTTCTGCGCACCCGTGCCGTTGCACCCGTACAGCTGGATCTTCGTCCCATCCGCCGTACCCGCACCGCTCACGTCCAGACACTTGCCCAACGCCCGGAACGTGCCGTCCGCACCAGCCGTCCACTTCTGCGCGGCCGACTGATTGCACGTCCACAGCTGAATCTGCGTACCGTCCGCGCTCGACCCACCGGCGGCCTCCACACACTTGCCGCCGATGCCAGTGACGGCGCCTTCTTTGGGTCCGGTCGCGCCTCCGAGCTCCTTGACGCGGATGTTGCGGAAGGACACGTCGTCTCCGTCGCCGTGGTTCTGCAAGCCGATGTGGCCCTGCTGGAGGCTGCGGGCGGGGTCGGTGTTGGTGAAGTCGTTGATCTTGCGGCCGTTGAGGAAGAGCTGCAAGTGCTCGCCCTCGACCCGGATCTCGTAGGTGTTCCACTCCCCCGGCGGGTTCAGGGCCGCGTCCCGTACGGCGAGGTCGGCGGACTTGAAACCGTAGACGGCCCCCGTGGTCCGGTCGGGCGCGTCGGTGGCGTCGATCTGGATCTCGTAGCCGTTGTTCACCGCCGACCACGGGTCGTCGGAGGCCGGGAAGCCCACGAAGACACCGGAGTTGTCGTCACCGGCTTGGCGCCAGTCGAGCTTGAGGGAGTAGGACGTGTACTCCTTCGCCTGGTACCAGAACAGGCCGAGGCCGCCCTGGGAGGTCAGCGTGTGGTCGGCGTTGGTGAAGGAGCCCGGACCCGCCTGCTTCCACCCCGCGGTCCCCGAGGTGCCGAACAAGGTGGTGTAGCCGGTCTCCGGGCGGCAGTCGGCCTCCGTCATCTCCGCGGCCCAGCGGATGCCGCCGAGCAGGTGGCGGCGGAAGGCGGTTTCGGCGTAGGACTCCGCGGTGTGACCGCCGCCGGTGTAGAAGGCGCGTCCGCCCCGGTAGTCCTTGCACCAGGCGATCGGATGGTCGCCGCCCATCGTGCCGCCGCTGTAGGTGGACTCGTCGAGCGAGGCCAGGACGTGAGCGGAGGTCCTGGGGTTGGTGCGGTAGTCGTACCACTCGTCGGTCCGCTGCCAGGTCGGGCCGAGGTGCGCGGTGGCGTCGTGGGCACGGTCCTCCACCTTGACCGTGGCCGGCTGGATGTGCGGGTGGGACTTGAACAGGGCTCCGGCCAGGCCGCCGTACCAGGTCCAGTCGTACTCGGTGTCGGCCGCCGCGTGGATGCCGACGTAGCCGCCGCCCGCCTCGATGTACCCCTCGAACGCGGTCTGCTGGGCCGCGTTGAGGACGTCGCCGGTGGTGGAGAGGAAGACCACAGCCTCGTAGCCGGCGAGGTTCGTGGAGGTGAAGGCCGTGGCGTCCTCGGTCGCCGTGACGGTGAAGTTGTTGGCGGCTCCCAGCTGGCGCAGGGCGGTGATACCCGCCGGGATGGAGTCGTGGCGGAAGCCGGCGGTCTTGGAGAAGACCAGTACGTCGTACGCGGGGTCGGCGGCGGCTGCCGACGTGACGACGGATGCCTCCTGGCTCGGCGCGGCGGCCGAGGAGACTGCCGCAGGTAGAGTGGCAGCGGCGAGCAGGCCGCAGGCGGCCCAGCTGGCGAGACGGGTGAGTCGACGGCTCATGACAGGCTCCACTTCTGGTTGGCGCCGGTGTGGCAGGTCCACAGATGGAGCTTCGTACCGTCCGCCGAGGAGACCCCGGCAGCGTCCAAGCACTTCCCGGAGGACACGTTCTTCAACGTTCCATCCGCCTGGGCCACCCACTTCTGCGCACCCGTGCCGTTGCACCCGTACAGCTGGATCTTCGTCCCATCCGCCGTACCCGCACCGCTCACGTCCAGACACTTGCCCAACGCCCGGAACGTGCCGTCCGCACCAGCCGTCCACTTCTGCGCGGCCGACTGATTGCACGTCCACAGCTGGACCTGCGTACCGTCCGCGCTCGACCCACCGGCGGCCTCCACACACTTGCCGCCGATGCCAGTGAGGGCGCGGCCGGCCGGGGTGGTCTGGCCGGTGGTGAAGGCGAAGTCGTCCAGGTCGAAGAGGGAGCCGCTGCCGCCCTTGAAGACGAGGTAGAGCGTGGTGGTGGTGGCCGGCCGGTTGGTGAGGTTCGCGCTCACGTCGCGGAAGGTGTCCCAGCCGCCGGTGACCGGGACCTCGGCCGAGCCGAGGAGCGTGCCGGTGGGCGAGCCGGCGCGTACCTCCAGCGTCCCTCCCGACCCACCTGAGGAGACCCGGGCGGTCAGTTTGGTGGCGTTGGAGAGGAGGTACGGCGTGAAGGAGATCCAGTCGTTGTTGTCGATGTAGCCGACGGTCTCGCCGCCGTTGGCCGAGGCCTTGTCGACGATCTGGATGCCGGAGGAGCCGCCGAAGTGTTCGGCCTGGCGCTTGCTGCCCTGGCTGATGTTCTGGTCGTGCGTGGTCAGCGCGGGCAGCCCGTTCGCCCCCTTGTCGGTGTACTCGGCGTCCCAGACACCGAAGATGTTGGCGTTGGGATCGTGCTCACCGTCGGCGATGGTCTGTACGGTGCCGGAGCAGCCGGTGGCGGAGGTCTGCGGGTGACCGTGGCTGTCGTGGCCGATGACGAAGGTGACCTTCACCTTGGAGCAGTCGATCGTGCCGTCCTCGGGGTCGGTGACGGTGACCTTGAAGGGGACGGCTGACCCCGGGTCGATGATGGAGCCGTCGGTGGGCAGTTCGAGGGTGACGGTCGGTGCGGTGTTGCCGACGGTGATGACGACGGAGGCGGTGGCGGTGTTGCCGGTGCCGTCGGAGACGGTCAGTTCGGCGGTGTAGCGGCCATTGGCGGTGTAGGTGTGGGAGGGGTTCGCGCCCGTGGAGGTGGCGCCGTCGCCGAACTTCCAGGAGTAGGTGAGCGGGTCGCCGTCGGGGTCGGACGTGCCGGCCGAGGAGAACGCGACCGCCAGCGGGGCCTGGCCGGAGGTGCGGTTGGCGGTGGCCTTGGCGAGCGGGGCGCGGCCTCCGGTGACGTACTCGATGCGGTAGACCGCGCTGTTTGCGTCTCCGTTGAAGTAGCCGGTGCCGTAGTCGAGGACGTACAGCGCACCGTCCGGGCCGAAGGCCATGTCCATGACCTGGGTGCCCTGCCACGGGAAGGCGTTGATCGACTGTACGGTGCCGTCGGAGCCCTGCTCGATGCGCTTGATCCACTTGCGGCCGAACTCACCCGCGAAGTAGTCGCCGTCGAAGCTCTGCGGGAACTTGACCGGCGAGGTGGAGGCGGCGTCGTACCGGTAGACGGGCCCGCCCATGGGTGACTCGGAGCCGCCGCCGAACTCGGGGACGGAGCCTCCGTCGTACGGTATCCAGGCGGGCTGGGCCGCTGGGAGGTCGGTCAGGCCGGTGTTGTTCGGCGAGGTGTTCTTCGGTGCGGCGCAGGAGAAGGTGGCGCCCGAGGTGGATGTGGCGAAGTTGTAGTCCACGTACGGGCTGTTGGTGCCGACGCAGTAGGGCCAGCCGAAGTTTCCGGCCTTGGTGATCCGGTTGAACTCGACCTGCCCGGCGGGTCCGCGTCCCGCGTTCGCCGTGCCGGCGTCGGGGCCGTAGTCGCCGAGGTAGACGATGCCGGTGGGCTTGTCGACGCTCATCCGGAAGGGATTGCGAAAGCCCATGGCGTAGATTTCCGGCCTGGTCCGCGCGGTGCCGGGCGCGAAGAGGTTGCCGGACGGGACGGTGTAGCTGCCGTCGGCGGCGACCTTGATCCGCAGCACCTTGCCGCGCAGGTCGTTGGTGTTGCCGGAGGAGCGCTGCGCATCGTACGCGGGGTTGCGGTTCGGGCGCTCGTCGATGGGCGTGTATCCGTCGGAGGCGAACGGGTTGCTGTCGTCACCGGTGGAGAGGTACAGGTTCCCCTGGGCGTCGAAGTCGATGTCTCCGCCGACGTGACAGCAGAGGCCGCGGCTCGCGGGGACGTCCAGGACCTTCTTCTCGCTGGCGGTGTCGAGGGTGCCGTCGGTTCTGAGGACGAAGCGCGAGAGCCGGTTGACGCCGTCGAAAGGCGCGAAATCGGCTGCGGACCCGTTGGCGGGCGCGTCGCTCGCCGGCGTGGTCAGCTTCGGCGCGTAGTAGAGGTAGACGAAGCGGTTGGTGGTGAACGCAGGGTCCACACCGACACCTTGCAGGCCCTCTTCGTCGTGCGAGTAGACGTCCAGCTTTCCGGCGGTCTTCGTCGTGCCCGCGGCGTCGGTGAGGCGGAGCGTGCCGTCCCGCGAGGTGTGCAGCACCGATCGGTCGGGCAGCACCGCGAGCGTCATCGGCTCGCCGGTCTCGGCAACTCCCTTGGCGAGGGTGACCTGCTGGAACTCGTCGGCGGCGACTCCTGCCACGGAGTCGGGGGACGCTGCGGCGGGTCTCTGCTGGACAGTGAGGGCACCCGCGGCGGCGAGCAAGGCGCAGGCCAGTGCCGCGACGGGTCGGGTGAGTCTCCTGTGCACGAGGGTCCTCCGTGTGGTGACAGGGATGAGGTCTGGAGCACAGGCGCGCGCCGACGCGCCGGAGACCTGGGCGCCCCAAGGGGAGGAAGGAGCGCTCAGGTCATGTCGTTCGGTACAGAGCAGGAAGGTAATGGCTTCTTCGCCGACCAGAAAGCCCTTCGACGCAGTTGGCCGCAACTTTCTCTCCTGATGAGACAAAGCGGCGGGTCGGGCTCTCCGTCAATGCAGGGGTACGGCGGTGGCGGGCCGGCTCTCGCAAGTCCGTGGCCGCGATCCGGCGAACGCGTCCGGCTGTACGTGTTGCCCCGTCATGCCGCTGCCCACCGTGATGGCGCCCATCCAGCTGAGCTGAACGGTTGGCAGCCGCGCAGGTGGATGACTGGCCCACCGACCTACGACGAGGGGAGCGGCGGTTGGCGCGACCAAAGTCGTTCAGGCCGGCCAGGCCATGACCTCCGAGCAGGTACCCGCCGCCACCATGCGCGAGGCCGGTGTGACCAACCACGTCGTCCCCGCTGACCAGCTCCACGCAGAAGCCGAAGCCCTCGCCAGTGGCCCACCCTCGCCTACGCCGCGCACAAGGCGCTCCAGCACGCATGGTCCACCGGCGGTACGGCAGCGGCCGACCGCGCGTTGTCCGACCTGGCGATCCCGCTGTTCGGCACTCAGGACGCCAAGGACGCACTGGCCTCGGCGGCCGCGGCCTTGCGCGAAGGCCGCGAGTGCCCCGGCCTCGACTTCCAGGGGCACTGAACCGGCCCCGCACTGAATCCCGTTGGACGCCCCCGGGAGCGACATACCGCACCAGGCCCAGCGTATGAAGGTCGTGCGCCAGCATGTTGCGCCACCCGGCCCCCGCTCATGTGCGGGAGGCTTGTCCTTCGTCCGGGCGGGCGACAGCCTCGTGGACACTGTCGGCGATGTCGAACACCTCCACGGTCCCCGAGACAGCCAGGAGGAGCAGGATCTGGGGCTGAAGGGGGCCCGCCAGGACGAGCCGGCGACCCGCCCTGCGGTGCCGGGCACGGGCCAGGAGAAGGACGTGGAGGAACGAACTGTCTCCGAAGGTGCACCCGGTGAGGTCGACGACGGTGGCGGGGAGTGCTCGTTCGTCAGCTTCGTCCCAGGGTCGGGGCCGACAGCGCGTTTCTCAGAAGGGTCTCTGCCGCTGTCCTTGCGTGTCGGCCGTAGTTCGACTCGTCGAGCACCATGGCGCGGCTGGCGGCGCCGTCCGCGAGGGTCACGAGTTGCTCGGCGAGGACGGCGGGCTCGGGGCAGCCGAGTTCCACTACCAGGTCGGTCACCAGCCGCGCCATCAGCAATTTCTGTTCGCGGGCGTAGGAGTGGACAGCGTTCTGGGGGTCGGGGAACTCTGCGGCGGCGTCGATGAACGGGCATCCGCGCACGGGATCCGTGCCGGTCGGGGGCGGATCGAACAGGGCGAGGATTCGCTCCCTGGCAGGAATGTCCTCGCGCGCCAGTACGCCCTCCAGGGTGCGTCCCGCCGAGGAGAGGTCCTTGAGGTGGGCGAGGACCAGCTCGTCCTTGGTCCTGAAGTGGGCGTAGAGGGTGCGCTTGGAGACCGGCGCCCGCTCCGCGATCTGCTCCATGCCGGTCGCGTTGATCCCCTGGGCCGCGAACAGTCCGGCCGCGGCGGCAAGGATGCGCTCCCGCCCTCCGCGCCCCGGCCGTCGAGAAGCCGTCGCCGTCGTGGTCATGGGGCAAGTATACGTTCTCGTTTACTTCGAGGGAGGTAGTTGGTTATGGTGCATCTCAGGTAAACGATTGCGTTTACTTCAGTGATCCTGAGGAGAGTGCCATGAGCGGCCCGGCCATCACCCGAACAGGCACAAGCGAGGAGCCCACCGGTGAGACGCGAACGTCGCGGTATGCCGAGCAACTGATCCGTGGGCGCCGCGCGACCCGCGCCTTCCGCCCCGACCCCGTACCCGAGCACACTCTGCGCGACATCTTCTCCCTGGCCGGCACCGCGCCGTCCAATTCCAACGCGCAGCCGTGGCGGGTCGAGGTGGTCGGGGGCGCACGGCGAGACCGTCTGGCCGACGCCCTGCGGACGGCCCACGCCGAGCGACGCGTGACGGCCGACTACCCGTATTCCGAGGGCATGTACGCCCCCGTCCACCAGGAACGGCGGGTCGCCTTCGGTGCCAGTCTGTACGGAGCCCTGGGCATCGGCCCGGACGACCACTCTGCTCGCGCGAGCTACGACGCGGAAAGTCTGGGCTTCTACGGGGCGCCCCATGCCGCGTTCCTGTTCGTCACCGGCGACGGCGGGCCACGACTGGCAGCCGACGTCGGTGCTTACCTGCAGACGCTGCTCCTGGCCATGACCGGCTACGGCGTGGCCAGTTGCCCGCAGGGCCTGCTCAGTTTCTACGCCGATACCGTCCGCGATCAACTCGGGGTGGGCGAGGGGAAGTTGCTCGTGGGTGTCTCCTTCGGCTACGCCGACGAGAACGCGCCGGTGAACCAGGTCACGACCGGCCGGGCGGGCCTGGAGGCAACCACCACGTTCCGCACCTGAAGAGCCGGTCCCGACAGTGCTGGTCGCAGCCAGTCGTTGAGGGATGCGACCAGCACGGCTGCTTCGTAGCGGACGGCGAGTTCGTCGTACCTGGTGGCGACGGCCCAGTGGCGCTTGGGGCGGTTGCTCCCGCACTCGACCGCGTGCCGCTGCTCGTAGTCGCCTTTGTCGAGTGAATGGTCGAGTGAACGCAGGTGGGCCGCCCGCCGTGCAGACCGCTTTCAGCCGGTTGCGGGTCCGGCCCACCGGGACCGGGACAGTCGCCTCGATCCCGCGTATACGGAGGGAGCGGCGGTTGCCGAGGGAGCCGCTTTGTCGGCGCGGACCCGGTCCGGACGCTTGCGCGGCCCACCAAGCTCGAGTCCGGGAACCCGGACGGCCTCCGGGACCGGCTCGAATTGGGGGAGATCACCCCGCTGCCCCGCCGCGATCACCACCGACAGCGGCTTCTGGCCTGCTCGACGGCGAGGTGGATCCTGCTGGTGGGTCCGCCGCGGGAGCGCGCGAAGCCGTGGGCGGCCGGCTGGACGAAGAGGCCGCCGGGCGGCTCCTTCTGAAATCTTCCTTCTCAACGCCCCGGTGGACACGGCAGACGGTCGAGTCGCCATTCACGTCCCAGGTGATCAGGCCCCTCGCGTCGACCTCGGCCTGGAGCTGAGTGAAATTCCTCGCTCAGCTTCCGTCCCGCTGCCAACGCCGGAACAGGTCCGAGGCCCGGTCCTACGGCCCATGACGTTCGGGCACATTCCGCCAGGCCGTCCCGGTCCGGACCTTCCGCACGGTCCCGTTCAGACCCATCGGTCATCCAGCCGCTTCCGCCGCCTCGACGACACAGGCAGCAACGGCCGGACGAACCCGCCACTCGGCATCAGACACTTCATGGCGGCGCATCACGACACCATGATCCACCAACGATGATCATTTGAAGACAGTGTCTAGAGATGCGGGAGATTGACCACGATCGCTTCCTGCGTCGAGCGGGCGATGACGACCACGGCCTCATCGGACGGGTCCGGGTTCTCCTCGCGGTGCGGCACGAACGGCGGTACGAAGACGTAGTCGCCGGGCCCGGTCCGCAGCCGCACCTCCTCGGGCTCCGCGCCGGAGTGGTCGAGGAAGACGAACTCCGGGTGCCCGCTGACCACATGGATGGCCGTCTCGGACTCGCCGTGGTGGTGGTCGGAGGAGGCCGTCGAGGGCGCCACGTGCGTCTGGCCCATCCACAGCTTCTCGGACCCGGTGGTCCGTCCGCTGATCGCCGCGAACCGGCGCATGCCACCGGACTGCGCCGTGTCCCCGTCCAGCGCGTCCGCGCGGATGTGGTGCAGACGGGTGTGGAGAGGCGCGGCCGTGCGCTCTTCCCCGGGCGGGTGCAGGTGCGGGTGGAAACCTTCGCCCGCGGTGGTCAGAGGCTCACTCATGCCGGGGACGCTAAAGGGATCCGAAAAAGGATGTCAAGGTGTGTCCTTTGTGCTTCATCTGCGGCAACGTGCCGTACACACGCGCCGGTAGGGAGCCGGGAACGCAGGACGGAACCGGGGTCCATCCGGACGCGGGTCGGGCATGATGGCCGTATGCATATCTCCGCGAAGGCGGACTACGCCGCACGGGCTCTGCTGGAGCTGGCCCGTGAACCAGGCCGTCCGCTCACCTGCGAAGCCATCGCCTCGGCCCAGGAGATCCCCTTCCGGTTCCTGAAGTCCGTGGTCGGCGATTTGCGCAGGGCCGGACTCGTCCGCAGTCAGCGCGGCTGCGAGGGAGGCTACTGGCTCGGCAGGCCCGCCGATGAGGTGACCCTCCTCGACGTGGTGCGGGTCATCGACGGCGACGTCCTCTCCCTTCGAGGCGAGCCGCTCGACCTCCTCGGCTACCCGGGCCCCGCTGCTCCCCTGCCCGGCGTGTGGCGGCAGATCGAGGCGGGCGCGGCCACCGTCCTCGGCGGCCTGACGCTGGCCGCTTTGCTCCCCGGGACCGCACGGGAACAGCCCACCGGAGCCGGAGCCGGAGCCGCATGACGCCGTCCGCCCGGGACGCCGCCCCGGGCGGCGGGCCCTCGCGGCCGCTGGAGGTCGTGGAGTACACCGACCCGCTCTGCCCCTGGGCCTGGGGCTCCGAGCCGGTCTTCCGCAGACTGCGCTCCGCGCTCGCCGGGCACGTGCGCTGGCGGCGGGTGTACGGCATCCTCTTCGACGAGGGCGAGGACCCGGCACCCGACCCGGCGGCCGAAACCGCCTGGTACGCACAGCTCGTGACCGGCATCGGCGCACACACCCTGGCTCCCCGGGCCGAGGTCCTGCGCCGGGTCGCGGCCAGTTCCTGGCCCGCGTCGCTCGCGGCGAAAGCGGCGGAGCTCCAAGGGGCCGAGGTGGCCGACCGTGTGCTCCGCCGCCTGCGGGAGAGCGTCTTCGTCCTCGGCGAACCGGCCGACACCCCACTCCTCGTACTCCGGAGCGTCCGCGGGGTGCCCGGCCTGGACGCCGACCGGCTCACCCGGGACGCCGCCTCCCCCGGCGTGCGGGACCAGGTGCTCGCCGACCGTGCGGAGGCGCGTCACCCGGTCCCCGAGGTGCTCACCGTCAGCGCGGAGTCGCCGCACCCGGGCGCCGCCAGGGAAACCCCTGACGGCGACCTCCGCTACGCCCTGCCGACCCTGCTGTTCCGCACCCCGGCCGCTCATCGCGCGGTGCCCGGGTGGCGGCCCTTCGAGACGTACGCCGCGGTCGTGGACGCCCTTGCCCCGGGGCTCCTCCCCGCGGCCCCGCCGCTCGACCCGGCGGGGGCGCTGGAGCGCTACCGGAGTCTGACCGAGCCCGAGCGGCTGATGCTCGGGGACGGCGCCTGGCCACCGCCGGGCGCGCTGCGTGTGGACACCGCGCAGGGGCCGCTGTGGCTGCACCCCGACGAGGCCCGGCAGCACCCGGCCGCAACTCCGTACACCCCCACACCGCGCTGAGCTGCGGTCCAGCACCGTTCCACCGAATGAGACATCAAAAGGTGTCCATTGACATCCGGTGCGGGCTGCCACCAGGATGTGCCGCATGCTCACCACGCACCCCGGCGTGATGTGCCGCTATGTGGACCTGCGGCGCACCTCCAGCGCCCTCTGTCGCTGACCGCCCGCCACCGGCGGCCGGCAGGCGTTCCTTCCGGCCACCGGTCGCGGTGTCACCGCTGACCTCGCCTCGCTGAGCGCACAGTCCGCTCTCTTCGCGTTCTGCCCTCGCGCGCCTCCACGGCCTTCCCCGCCGCATCCGTGCATTCCCCATGCCTCCGTCGAGCCGACGGATCCGGGGACCGGCACCCCTGCCGTATCAGGTCTCCCCTGGCCCTGCCCGGGGGCCCTCGCACCGGCACCGGCACGGGTGGCAAGCACTCCTGGCCCGCCACCCTTCGTCCTGTCCGGGCCGGGGACCATCACAGAGAGAACACCGAGATGCCTGCACATCCGACGAACCGCCGCCCGCGCCTCGGCGCCCGGCCCGCCCGACGGGCCCGGGGCCTGCGGGCCACGGCCCTCGGCACCGCCGTCGCCACCCTCCTCGTCCCCGCTCTCACCGCGTGCGGTGGGGGCACGTCCTCGGCCTCGGGCAACGCCACGCTGAAGTGGGCCTCCTCCTACTTCCCCGCCCACTGGGACCCGGTGGTCTCCGGCAGCGGCGCCCAGTTCCGTCAACTCTCCCTCGTCTACGCCTCCTTGACCCGGACGGACGCGGAGGGCAAGCCCGTGCCCGACCTCGCCGAGAGCTGGAAGTACAACGACAAGGGCGACCGCATCACCTTCACGCTGCGTCCGGGGCAGAAGTTCAGCGACGGCGAACCGGTCGACGGCGCCGCTGTGAAGGCCGCCGTCGAACGCGCCCAGAAGCAGAAGAACTCCGCGCTCTTCGGTGACCTCACCTCGATCGGCTCGGTGGAGGCGAACGGGCTCGAAGCGACCCTGAACCTCACTCAGGTCGACTACCAGATACCTCAGTTGCTCGGTCAGCGCGTGCTCCAGATCGCCAGCCCCAAAGCGGCTGCCGACCCGACCCGCCTCGATCAGAACCCGGTCGGCGCGGGGCCGTTCGTCGCCGAGCAGTTGATCCCGGGGACCAAGGCCGTCCTCAAGAAGAACCCGGACTACTGGGACGCGGAGAACATCCACATCGACCACGTCGAGCTGGTCTCCGCCCCCGACGCCTCGACCGTGGTCTCCGGCCTGCAAACCGGCGTCTACAACTTCGCCGACATCGAACCGAGTCAGGCGGACGCCGCGGAGAAGGCGGGCCTGGACGTCTTCGTCCAGCCGGGCTTCAACGCCGCCAACCTCAGCCTCAACATCAACAAGGCGCCCTTCGACGACGACCGGGTCGTCGATGCCCTCCGGCACGCGGTCAACCGCGAGGAGTTCGTCCGGAAACTGACCTTCGGCCACGGCGAGGCCACCGACCAGCCCTTCCCCAAGGGGTACGTGGCCTACGACCCGGAGTCCGAGGACGCCTACCCCTACGATCCGGCGAAGGCGATCAAGCTTCTCGCCGAGGCCGGCCACCAGCCCGGTGACCTCGAGCTGACGCTCGTCGTCCCCGCCGAGGACCCCCAGGCCGAGATCGTCCAGTCGCAGCTCGCCGCCATCGGCATCAAGGTCACCATCAAGATCGACAAGAACTGGGCCACCCCGTTCTTCGCCAAGGACCTCGCCTTCTCGCTGTACGCGACCACCGGCCGCGACTCGGCCGTGCAGACGCTCACCGCGCACTTCGGTCCGGACGGACCGCTCAACCTCTCCTCCCCCTACGAGCCCGACGGCTTCGAGGAGGCGGTGGCCGAGGTCCGCCGGACTCCGCTGGAGTCGCCCGCCTACGCCCGGACGCTGCGAGCCGCGACCCGGACCGGGCTCCGGAGCAAGGCGCTGGTCTTCACCTACTCCTCGCCGAACCTGTTCGCCAGGACGGCATCGGTGTCCGCGCTCCCGAGGAACCCCGGGCACATCGACTGGACCGGCGTGAAGATCTCCGGCGCCAGCTGACGCGCCCGCAGCACCGTTCGCCTACGTCCGCGTATCCGCCCATCGCACAGAGAGGGAGCAGCCCCCATGACGACGACCGAACCACCGACCGCCTCCGCCCGCCGTCGCGGGGCCGCCCGGGCCAGGACCCGGCACGCCGTACGCCGCCTCCTGACCGTCCTCGCCCGGTCGACCGCCATCTTCGTTCCCGTCTTCCTCGTCGCGACGTTCGTGACGTTCGCTCTCCGCTCGCTGAGCGGGCTCAGCCCCGCGCGTATCCAGCTGGGGGAAGAGGCCACCCCCGAGGCCATCGCCCGGATCGAGTCCCAGTGGGGGCTCGACAGGCCCTTCATCACCCAGTACGGGGACTGGTTCTCCGGCGTGCTCGGCGGCGACCTGGGCACCAGCTGGGTCAACGGCGCCGACATCTCCACCCTCATCGGCCTGGGCCTCGGGGTGAGCCTGTCGGTCGCCACCTTCGCCCTGGCCATCGGGGTCGTCGTCGGATTCGCCCTCGGCACGCTCGCGGCGCTCCGGCGCACCACGGCTGTCGACCGGACGATCACCGGGTTCGTCACCGTGATCTCGGTGATGCCCGCCTTCGTCGTCGGCATCGTGCTCGTGTCGGTCCTCGCGGTCGGGTTCGGCCTCTTCCCCTCCGCCGGCTACGTCCCGGCGGAGCAGGGCGTCGGCCCCTGGCTCGCCCACATCACCCTGCCCGCGCTCGCGTTGAGCTTCGACGTCATCGCCGACGTCGCACGCCAGCTGCGCTCCAGCCTCATCGGGGCCTACCAGGAGAACTACGTGACCGGTGCGGTCGTCCGCGGGCTGAGTCCCCGCCGCGTCTTCTTCGGACACGTCCTGCGCAACGGACTCGGCCCGACGCTCGCCACGCTCGGACAGAAATTCCCCGCCCTGGTCGGCGCGTCCGTCGTCACCGAGTGGATCTTCGGCCTCCAGGGCTTCGGCCGCTTCGCCAACGACTCCGCCCAAGCCGGGGACGTACCCGCCGTGCAGGGCGTCCTGGTGGTCTCGATCGCCCTCGTCGTCTCCTTCAACCTCATCATCAACCTGGTGCTGGCCCGCGTCATGCCAGCCTCCCAGCGGGGGGTGTGACCATGGTGCGCCGCGTGCTCACCCTGACATCCGGACGGATCGCCGTCGTCATCCTGGCCCTGATCGCGCTCCTCGCGCTGCTGGGCCCCTGGCTCGCTCCGCAGGACCCCCTGGCCACCAGCGACGACGCGCTCGCCGCCTACTCCGGCAGCCACTGGCTGGGGACGGACTACCTGGGGCGCGACGTCCTCAGCCGACTGCTGGACGGCTCCCGCATCAGCGTCCTCGGCTCGCTGGAGGTCGCATCGGTGGCTCTCGTCGTCGGCGCGGTCCCCGGCACCCTCTCGGTCTACCTGGGCCGCTTCTTCGAGTGGTTCACCCTCCGTCTCGCCGACACCCTGGTCGCCCTGCCCTTCCTGCTGTTCGCCATCGCGGTGATCGCCCTGCTCGGCAACGGCATCACCCAGGCGATGCTGGTCACCGGGGTGCTGGTCTCACCGCTCTTCTACCGGGTCTCGCGCGCCGCCACCCTCGCCGTGGCCCGCTCCCCCTATGTGGAGGCGGCGATCGTCTCCGGCGCCTCCGTCGGGTGGATCGTCCGGCGTCACGTGGGGCCGAAGGTGCTCCCGCCGATCGCCGTCGCGCTCGCCCAGACCATCGGGGTCGGCTTCGTGATCGTCTCCAGCCTGACCTTCCTCGGTATCGGCGTCCAGCCGCCCGAGCCGACCTGGGGCGGACTGCTCGCCTCCGACCTCGGCTACCTCAGCCACCGGCCCTGGGCCCCGGTGGCGCCCGCTCTGCTGATCATGATCACCGTCTGGGCCTGCAACCTCCTCGCCGACGCCATCCGCGACGTCTCCGGAGAGGCCGGCCGGGCGCTCGCCAACGACCGCAAGGCCCGCGCCAACCGCCGCGCGGCGGCCGGCCCCCTTCCCGCCGGAGGTTCCCGATGATTCCGCAGACCCGCGCCACTCTCACCGCCCGCCCGCCGAAACCCGGCCGGCCGGCTGCGGACCCGCCCGGTGCGGAGGCTACCGAACCCGTCCTGGCCCTCCACGACGTACGCATCACCGACCGGGTCACCGACCGGGAGATCGTCCACGGCGTCACCTTCGATCTGACACCGGGCAAGGCCGTCGGCATCGTCGGGGAGTCCGGCAGCGGCAAGACCCTCACCTGCCGTGCCGCCCTAGGCATCCTGCCCCCGCACTTCGAGGTCTCCGGCGGCCGCATCGACCTCGCGGGCAGTGACATCGCGACCCTGACGCCCCGTCGGTGGACGCAGCTGCGGGGCGCCACCGTCGGCGCCGTCTTCCAGGACCCCGCCTCCTACCTGAACCCAGCCATCAGGGTCGGAGCGCAGATCGCCGAGGTCGTCCGCGTCAAACAGGGACTGAAGCGGCGAGCGGCCCGCCGCCGCGCCGTGGAGCTCCTTGGCGCGGTACGGCTGCGCGACCCGGAGCTGGTCTACGGGCAGTACCCCTACGAGCTCTCCGGCGGCATGCTCCAGCGCGTGCTGATCGCCGCCGCCGTGGCCGGGGAGCCCCGGGCCCTCGTCGCCGACGAAGCCACCACCGCCCTCGATGTCACGGTCCAGGCCGAGGTCCTCGACCTGCTGGCCGAACTGCGGGCCCGCACCGGCCTGGCCCTTGTCGTCGTCTCCCACGACCTCGCGGTCGTCGCCCACCTCTGCGACGAGGTCCTGGTACTGCGCCAGGGAGAGGTGGTGGAGCAGGGGCCGACCCGGGCGGTTCTCCACCACCCGGGGCACGAGTACACCCGCCTGCTCGTCGCCGAGCACGACTCCTACGGCCTGGACAAGTTCCTCGGACCGCGGGAGGAGTCATGACCCGTTCCGCACCACGCGCCAAGGACCCCGTCACCGCGGAGGCCCAGCGGCCGGTACTGGAAATCAGCGGACTCGGTGTGCACTACGGACGCGGCCGCGCGAGGCGGCGGGCCCTGCACGACGTCACGCTCAGCGTCACTCCCGGCGAGGTCGTCGGCGTCATCGGTGAGACCGGTTCCGGCAAATCCACCCTGGCCCGGACCGTCCTCGGCCTCGTCCCCGCCTCCTCCGGCGCCATCCGGATCGCAGGGCAGGAGGTCAGCGCGTTCAGCTCCCGCCAGTGGCGCGACCTGCGGCGGCGCGGTGACGTCCAGTACGTCTTCCAGGACCCGCTGCGCAGCCTCGACCCGGACATGACCATCGCGGACTCCCTCACCGAACCCCTGCTCGTGCGGGGTGTCCCCCGCCAGGAGGCCGCCCGGCGCGCCCGGTCCTTCCTGGACCGCGTCCACCTCTGCGCCGACCTCCTCGGACGGCTGCCCGGCGAGCTCTCCGGCGGCCAGCGCCAGCGTGTGGCCGTGGCCCGCGCGCTGGTCCCCGAGCCCCGGCTCGTCATCCTCGACGAACCGGTCAGCGCCCTCGACTCCGCCAACCGGGTCCAGGTTCTGGAGATCCTGAAGGACCTGCGCGCGTCCGGCGTCGCACTCCTGCTGATCTCCCACGACCTCGGATCCGTGGCCGGGACCGCCGACCGCATCGCCGTGCTCCACCGTGGCGAACTCGTCGAGACCGGCAGCGCCCGCGACGTGGTGCGCAGCCCTCGCCACCCGTACACCCGGCTGCTCATCGGCTCCGCCCCCACCCTGCGCGGCAGGCCCGCCGGACGCGAGGAGCGCGAGGCACTCCGCGCGCTGCTGGACGCCTGACCCGCGCCGTACCGCTCCGCCCCGAGAGGAACCCCATGTCCCGCAGAATCCACCTCGCCCTGCACCCGTACGGCGTCGGCGGCCCCGGTCAGCACGGTCTCTGGAAGGATCCCCGCGTCGCCAAGAACGCCAGCATCGACGTCAACTACTACATCCAGCAGGCCCAGGCGGCCGAACACGCCCTCTTCGACGCCCTGTTCGTCGTCGACAGCCAGTTCATCAACCACACCTACCCCGCGCACTACCTGAACCGTCTGGAGCCGCTGACCCTTCTGTCGGCCGTCGCCACCCACACCCGGCACATCGGGCTCGTCGGCACCGCGAGCTCCACCTACAACTCCCCCTTCAACCTGGCCCGCCGGTTCGCCTCGCTCGACCTGATCAGCGGCGGGCGCGCCGGATGGAACGTGGTCACCAGCTTCGACACGGGCACCTCGAAGAACTTCGGACTCGACGAGCACCTCGACTACGCCACCCGCTACGGCCGTGCCCTGGAGTTCGTCCAGGTCGCCCGGGGGCTGTGGGACTCCTACGAGGACGACGCGTTCCCCGCCGACGTGGAGCAGAACGTCTTCCTCGACCCGGCGCGGCTGCACGCCCTGGACCACCGGGGGGAGCACTTCCAGGTCGCCGGACCGCTCAACGTCTCCCGCTCGGCGCAGGGCCAGCCGGTCATCTTCCAGGCCGGGGTGTCCGCCGAGGGCCGCGACCTCGCCGCCCGGGTCGCCGAGGGCATCTACGCCCCCGGCGGCAGCCTGGAGCAGGCGCGGGAGTACTACGCGGACATCAAGAAGCGCACCGCAGCCCACGGCCGCGACCCCGAGCACATCAAGGTCTTCATCCACGGCGGGCCGGTCGTCGCCCCCACCGACGAGGCGGCCCGGCGCCGCGAGCGGGAGATCTTCGAGGAGGACGACGACTTCGAGCGCAACCTCGCCCTGCTGGGCCGCTCGTTCGGGGCGTACGACTTCAGCGTCCACGACCTGGACGCCCCCTTCCCCGACGTCGCGCACCTCGCCGAGAAGGGCGGTCGCACCGGGGCCGCGATAATCCTCGAGCGGGCCCGGGAAGAGAAACTGACCCTGCGCCAGGTGGCGAGTGAGGCCAACGCGTTCCGCCGGTCCCCGTTCGTCGGCGCGCCCGGGACCGTGGCCGACACCATCGAGAAGTGGTTCGAGGCGGGCACCCTCGACGGCATCAACCTCGCCTTCCGCACCGACGACGACCTCGGACTCTTCGTCGACGGGGTCGTGCCGCTGCTCCAGAAGCGCGGCCTGTTCCGCACCGAGTACGAGTCCGACACCCTGCGCGGCAACCTCGGTCTGCCGATTCCCGCCAACCGCCACACCCGCGGCCGGTAACACGCGGCCGGCTGACGGCCCGTGCCACCGATCCAGGAGCCCTCGATGACCGCGAACAGCAGTCCGTACACCGACCACCACGTCCCTCGGGGCCCCGCCGTCCGGGGCACCGTCGTCGTGGTGCCCGGCCGGGGGGAGACCCGGGAGACCTACACCCGCTTCGGGAAGCGGCTCGCCGCCGACGCCTACCGGGTACGGGTCGTGGACCCGGCCCCGCTCGGCCCCAAGGACCCAGAGCCCACGCTGACCCGCCTCGGGGCCCGCATCGCCGGAGCCGTCACCGGTACGGCGGAGGCGGACGGCGATGTCGTCCACCCCGTGGTCCTGATCGGCGCCGACACCGGGGCCGTGGCGCTGGCGGCGATGCTCGGGCGAGCCGCCCGGACAGCGGAGGCCGGGGTCCGTCCGGACGCCGTCGTCCTGGCCGGGTATCCCTCCCGCACGGCCATGCCCACGGCGGAAAGCTGGGAGCAGGAGCTGGACCGGCGTACGTCCTGTCCCGCCCACCGGGCCGCCCTCACCGGTGACGCCGCTTTCGGCCGCGGCGTCCTCGGCCTCCCGGTACCCGACGGGCTCCTGGCCGCCCTCCACGACGGCAGGACGGACATCCCGACGCTGATCCTGACCGGGGACGCCGATCCGCTCGCGGACCACGACGCCCTCGTCCGCACGGCCGCCTCGCTGCCCCGGGCCCGTCTGTCGGTGGTCCGCGGCGCCCGTCACGACGTCCTCAACGACCTCCAGCACCGTTCGGTCGCCGCGGAGATCGTCACGTTCCTCGAAGCCCTGCGAGGCGGCCTCGTCCCACTCGTCACCGTGGAGTCCAGCGCCTGGTGAGACGGCGGTCTCCGCCCACACCTTCTCCCGAACACCGCAGCCCGAAAGGCCCCCTCATGGCCACCGTCCTGTCCGTTTCCGGCAGCCCCTCCGCCACCTCCCGCACCACGCGACTCCTGCGCCACCTCGACACGCGACTCCGGGGACAGGGACACGAGGTCCTCCCCCTGGACGTCCGTACGCTGCCCGCCGACGCCCTGCTGGGCGCGGACTTCCGGCATCCGGCGATCGTCGAAGCCGCCGCACTGTTCGAACGGGCGGACGGCGTGGTGATCGGAACACCAATCTACAAGGCCGCCTACTCCGGGCTGCTCAAGTCGCTGCTCGACCTCCTCCCCCAGTACGCGCTGACCGGGAAGACGGTGCTGCCCCTGGCGACCGGCGGCAGCACGGCCCACGTACTGGCCATCGACTACGCGCTGCGCCCGGTCCTCACCTCGATGGGCGCCCCCCACGTCGTGCCGGGCTGGTTCACCCTCGACAAAGACATCAACACCGACGCCGACGAAGCGGTGAGCCTTCCACCGGGACCCGCCGAAGCGCTCGCCAGGGTCACCGACCTCTTCTCCACCACCCTCAGCAACCACGTACCCTCCCCGGCCGCCACCAGGTGAACCGGAGCGCACCCCGAAACCACGACCCGACCAGACACCGCCGAACCCGCCAGCCAGCCGGACGTTCAGTACCGGCCAGAGAAGTGACGCTCACCGCCCGAGCGGCGAAGGGCCGCGCCGTGGTTCTCGAACCGGCCTGTCACGCACTCCAGCAGCGGACACCGGCAAGACCCGCCATGCGATGACTGCGAGCAACGAAGCCATTTGCAGGCAGAGCTCGCAGGGCGCGGCTCACTGATCCTGAGCGGCTGAGGGCGACGCCCGACGATCACTCTCGGGCGAGCGGAGGAGTGGCTCCCGCAAGCCGCCTACAGGGAACCGCACGCATCACTCAGTGGGTCGCATCTGGAGCGGTCCGAGGCGGGTGGACGGCATTCTCGTGTCCCTCACCCGTTCCGCCTCTCTCATCTTCCTTCTTCTGGAGGAGGACGCCCAGGAGGCGCAGGACGTCGTGCTGGGCCTCGTTGCAGAACGCAGCCACAGCCTGTGCCACGACCGACCTGGTGAGCGCCAGGTTCCGGCAGGACGCGGCGTCCAGGTCCGCGACGACGGACCGGTCCGCGCGCTGGGCCCGGACCTCGGCCGCCAGGTGCGCAGCAAGCCTGCGGCGTACGTTCTCGGGCGCATCGGCCGGCAACTGCTCGAACTCCTCATCCATCTCGTCCCGAGGGCGCGTGTACTGCTCCCGGATGACGGACATCGCCGTCGGCGTGAGGACACTGGAACACGCCATCAGAAGGTCCTGCTGGGCTCGGGGCAGCGAGGCGGCGCCGACCCCGAAGCCCGCGGGCAGACCGAGCGGGGCCCCGTCCTCCAGGATTGCGGCCAGTTGGCGGCGCGTGTGCTGCTGGTGCTGAATGTTCGCCGCAAGTTCGGCATCCAGGGCTCGGAGAATTCTCGCCGAGCGTTCATCAGCGGCGGCCACCGCGGGGATGTCGGAGAGCGGCACACCAAGGTCGGTGAGCCGGCGGATGCCCATCAGCCGCACCAGGTGCCGCACGTCGTAGCGTTTGTAGCCGCTCGGTGCGCGCTCCGGCTCCTCCAGCAGACCCAGCTTGTGGTAATGCCGGACCGTCTTGAGCGTCGTACCCGCGAGTTCCGCCAGCTGACGCGTACTCCACACCACGGGAATCCCTTCTCAAGGTTCCGCCCCCGGCGGCCCTCCGCCGGGAGGAGCCTGCCTCTCCCCTCCCCCCGTGGCGACCGGAGCGACCGGAGCGACCCAGGCCGCCACGGTTCGGCTTGGGAGCCGGTCACAGAGCATGCTGATGTGCAGCGGACCCGCGCGGTGGATCGCCAAGCCGTGGAGGCGGGGCGGTGCGGACCGCACTGGACCAGTGACGCCTTCATAGGCAGTGCCATCACGCCGTCCAGGACCAGCAGCGTCCCGCCGTGGGGCGGGAGTCACTGGCGGCCGCTCCGGAATGCCCGGCGGATGGGGCGGCCGACCACCCGGCGGGCCCTTCGGTACACCGAGACCTGGGGCTTCGCCGCGGGCGGTGCGCTCTTCCTGGTCCTCGTCTTCGGGCCGCCGCGCTCCAGATCCCGACGCAAGCGGGCGTTGTCCAGGGACAGTTCGGATATCTGGTTCTGGAGCCAGCCGAACCGGGAGGAGAGCGAGGCGATGTCGGTCTCGTTCCAGGGAGCCACGCCCGCCGGGAAGTCGAGCGAGCGCAGCCGGGCCTCGAAGGCGGCACCTGAGTCGCCGTGGCTGAAGGTGTTGGTCAGGCCGTTGCGGTCGAGGAACGCTGTGAACCGCTCGAAGCGCTCCCCGTGACCGCCCGTCAGGCCGCTGAAGTCGGCGTTCTCGTAGAGCGCTGCAGGGTCGAGGTCGCCGGGCAGTTCGTCGATCCTGCGGTGCGGTATCTCGAAGTACCGGCACAGCTCCAGGGTGCGCGAGTCGCCGCACAGCACGGTGGCCGGGGTGCCCGCGAGCAGCGCGGCGATATTGCCGTGGATGCGGGAGCCGTAGGAGAAGTCGAAGGCGCGCAGGTCCTCGATCCAGGTGAGCGGGTCGATGTAGACGCGGACCTTGTCCTCGCGGTACATCGGGTGGCCGGGGTGGGTCGGCATCGCGGTCACGGCGGCGTTCGGGTGGGACAGGTCCCGCCAGTGCAACTGCCGCGCGTCGCTGATGTTCTGGCCGATGAAGCACAGCCGCGGATAGCGGGCGTGGGCCCAGCGGACCTGCCGGTCGAGGCCCTGCTTCTCCATCGCGCCGTGCGAGCCGTTGACCGCGATCCGGGAGTCCGCGGTCAGCACGGGCCGCTCTTTGACGACCGCGAGGTCCTTGCCGTGCATGAACAGCGAGGGGCAGCCGATGACGTCGACGTCCTGGAATCCGAGACCCCGGAGGTAGCTCTCGGTGAACTCGCCCCGCACACCGATGGACGCGCTGCGGTCGAGCACCGCGGAAACGAACGCGCGCACCGACCTCTCCATCGGCTTCAGCCGCGCCGGGTTGTAGTTCAGCCCGGCCTGCGCGCCGACGCCGATCACCACGACCGGGATGCGCAGCCGGGAGATCAGCCGGGTCAGCCTCTTCAACTGCGGCTCGAAGGAAGGCCGGAACGCGTTCGCCAGCGGAACGGCGAAGACGTCGTACTCCTCGTTGATACGCTCCGCCGCGGCCACATCGGTGCGGATCCCGTTCGAGACGACCTCGGTGCCCGGGGTCTGGAGGATCTTATGGGTGGCGTCACTGAAGATCAGGTTGCCGGAGTTGGTGGCGATCACATCCCGGTGGAGTGCCTCCTCCAACGGCACAACGTCGAACGGGCTTTTACCGGAACGGAGAAGGATGCGCTGCACGCGCGAAGTTTCTGTCACATTCTTTAGACTACATTTGCTTCATCTTGAAATTCCATAAGCAACCAGGGCAACCTTTCGGTCATCTCTGGACTGTAAGATCTCGGTCACCCAACAAGTGCCCGGGGAGTGCCCAAGATCCACCATCTGATCCGCGACGAAATCAGCGCCCGCGGGAAGGTGGATTGAGCTCGGTGCGCGATCGACTAGGTGAACGTGCGATCTCTCAAAAACAGGGGGACCCAACGGGGCCGAATCCAGCCGATCGAGAGAAGTACGGGGCGAAGATGCGCCTTATCCGGACAATGACACCGTTCCGTGTCCTATCCGCGCCGATACGCGGCCTCAACACGCTCGGCTGCCCAAAAAGAACGCCTGCCCCCGTCACGGTGGCGCTCTCTTGACACATCGTGATCTCCAGCGAAGCGACTCCGGTGCCGTCGTGCACGACAGAACACCGAGGGTCCTTAGTTGACACCTTTCTTTTCCCAGGAACGGCGTAGTTGTCCGTTACTGGGATGGAGAAACCGACCTGGTTGACAGTCAGCCTTAGGGGGTGGGATGTCACTGCGGCTCATTGTTGTTGCCCATCAGGTCTGCCATTCTTCCGTTGGGCCGCCCCTCAGCGCGTCCTCCGCTCAGACCATCGAATTTCCCACTGGAGACGGTGGGACCCGGGGGACACCTTCGACCGAAGTCGAAGGTGTCCCCCTACCTCGGGCGTACATAGAACCCGAGCGGGGCGATCGTGGTCAGCCCGGCGCGGGGGCGGGCGGCAGCGGTGGTGCGGGGGGCCGCAGCGGTCTGAGGATCGAAGGTGTGGGCAGTGGTCCGGTGCGCGGTTCTGCGCCCCGGGTCTGCCTCTCGCGCCCATGCCGCCACGGGGGGCTTGGAGGTAGGCATGCCGAGGCCGGCCCGCCGTCACTCGCCGGGTAGGCCTCTAGGCCGCCACCCTCATCGGCGACCTCACCCGTGCCCTCGCCGACGGCCTCCCGCACGAAGCCGGACTGATCTCCGACCGGTTGGCCTCAATCCTGCGCGTCACCGACCGGCTGCGGGCCGACACCGTCCACGGGCAGTACCTGGGCCTCCCCCAGAACGGGCAACCGGTCGACCTCGTCGTTCTCGTCGTCGAACCGCGGGGCGGGACTGCTTCGGCCGGGTGGGGGCACCTTGAGGTTCCGGCGAGGAAGAGGAGACCACGATGAAGGTGCACCGAGGCACGGGCGCCGTTCACCAGCATCCGGTGGGGCAGGGCTCGCGCGATCCGAACGAGGCATCGCACAGCAGCGGTTCACCGCGGGGTCGTCAGACGCCACCGCTTCCCGTCGAGGACGACGGCCTCACCGCGTCGGCCTCCCGCGACGGTGGGCAGAGCGCGTCCTGTCCGGCCCTGCAAGAGGCGCAGATACTGGCCGCCGCGCTGCTGGCCGACCCCGAAGTACACCAGATCGGGGATCTTCTGGACCGGGAGGAGTTCCGGTCGGGTGCGGAGCTCCGCGACAACCTACAGGTCTTCCAGGACCGGTACGACTTGGCCGTTCGAGCGGACGACAGGACCGTGCTGTCCCGTGTGTGTCCCGAGACGTACGGCCGATGGGGACATGTGTGCGTACTCACACCCGGGCACGAAGAGCGGATGCCGCACTGGGGAACCACGCCGGAGGGCCCGGTGGCGTGGCTGGACGAGCGTCACTGCGGCGGCTGAATCCGGCGCACCCTCGGACGGACTGGGACGTGCTCCCCCGGTCCGCAACCGACTGCCGAACCGATACCGGCGCGCCCTGCCGATCCCCTGAGGCCCGCCCCGCGCGGTCCGGGGCGGGAGGACGAGGGGCATCACACGGCCGCCCCTCGTGCCGTCGGGCGCGCCTTCCCCCTGCCGCGGAACTCAGGGAGCGGGAAGGCGGCCGGTGGAGGGCGACTCCCGTCATCAGGGCAGGTCGCGACGGCTCTCCGCATCCGCGGTCACGCCCTCGTAAGCGATCTGCTCCTTGCGGACCGTGTCGCTCACCTGCTCCTCCTCGGTGACCTCGGCCGTCTCCAGCCGTACTCGCTCGACCGCCACCTTCTCCTTGCCCACGACCGGGCGCTCCTCGTGGAGCGTGACGGTGGCCTCGGCCTCTCCGATGCCCGGCCCGGCGATCTCGCCTTCGCGGACGGGCTCGCGCACGACGCGCACCTCTTCGTGTGTGACCGGGATCGTCGTCGTCACGTTCTCGGTGACCACGACCTTCTTCAGCCGGGCGGTCCCCGCCACCCGCTCCTCCGTGCCCACTCGCAGGCGCTCCTCCGAGCGCACCAGTTCGTGCTCGCCTCCGGGGCCGTCAGCGCGGTTCGTGTGCTGTGCGGTGCCGCCATCGGGGGAGGCGGCGGACCGCGCCGTCGGGCCCTCATCGGTGGACGCCGGGTCGTTGAGACCGTAGTGGGTGTACAGGTGCCGTTCCTGGTCGGTGGCCAAGTGCTCATCGGCGTCGACCCGGGGAGCGTCCTTGATGACGTCCTTGGTGAACGGAACGTGAAGTTCCAGGCCGCGAACCTGAGCCCCAGCCAGCGGGATGAACGTTTCCTTGGTGCCGAAGAGACCCGTGGACACGGTCACCCAGTCCGGACGTCGCGACGTGTCGTCGACGAAGACCTGGCCGATGGAGCCGACCTTCCCGCCCTCCTGGTCGTGGACGGTGAGGTCCCTCAGTTGATCGGTGGTGAGGTAGTTGCTCATACGCGGCACCTTCTTGTTGTTGAGCCGGCTCGACGGGGTCGGAGTCGGGTCGTGAACGGGAGCAGACCTGCCCGTCGACACCAGAACCGGTATGGCCTCCGGCGCCTGCGGAACTGTCTTGAGCCCGGCTATCCGGCTGAACGCGACGCAACCGTGGCGAAGCGGGCGTACACCCGCTCGACTCGTCACCTGCGGACAGAGGCGGCTCTCAGGGGCGCCCTTCGGGCCCCTGCGTCTCGGGCAGAGCCTTGGACACACAGGCGGGAAGAAACCGCCAGTGGTCCTCGCAGCCCGTACACCGGTTTGTGAGGCAGGTGGGATGGGCCCGCGCAGGGGCCCCGGAGTGTGCCGTGCCGGAGACCGCTTACGGAGCGCGGGCAACAGCCTCCTCCGTACCCCCCGGGGGGGGTGGGCCGACGGACTCGGCTGCCGACGCGCCCTACCGCACGGGAGAGGGCTGGAGACGCATACGATCGGAAACCGCCCGGCCCGATTCCTGCCCTTCACTTCCGCGGCGGTGATCCCCGGCTTCGGGCCGACGCTCCGATCGGACGGGAGCCAGTCGCAGCCGGCGCATCCGCCTGCCTCGCGACTGCTGCCCGTTTCACGCGCTCCTGACACGGAAGGCGGCCCCACGGACGCGTGTCGCGGCAGGCGCTGACTCATGGCTCCGACGGAGCTGCAGCCCCCACCGCCGATCGTGATCGCTCCCCCGGTGCCGTCGGTGCCGTCGGTGTCGCTCCACAGCTCCACCCCTGGGCGAGGCCCCGATCGGGGCGGTCCTGACGGCGTCGTCCCCGTCGGCGTGGACGTCCTGGCATGTCCCCGTCGCGCCGGAGAACGACGCCGTCAGGCCCGAGACGCCCCTTGGACGCATGGGGCCACATCAGTAACCGGTCACCCGCACACCGGTGCCGCTGGAGGGAGTGCCGGGGCACGGTCACGGCTGTGCTGTCCGCTGACAGCGGCCCGGCCGTGGCGTCAGCCCTTGACGGAGTCTCCCGGAGCGTCCTCCTGCACGTCGGCCATGGCCGGGTCGAGGAGGCGGGCAAGGAAGTGGCGGGTGCGGTCGTGGCGGGGGGAGCCGATGACCTCGTCAGGAGTGCCGTCCTCGACGACGACGCCGCCGTCCATGAAGACGACGCGGTCGGCGACCTCGCGGGCGAAGCTCATCTCGTGGGTGACGACCATCATCGTCATGCCCTCCCTTGCGAGCATCCGCATGACCGCGAGGACGTCACCGACCAGTTCGGGGTCGAGGGCCGAGGTCGGCTCGTCGAAGAGCATCACCTCGGGACCCATCGCCAGCGCGCGGGCGATGGCGACGCGCTGCTGCTGACCGCCGGAGAGAGAAGCGGGGTAGGCGGTCGCCTTCTCGGACAGGCCCACACGGGCCAGGTTCTCGGAGGCGTTGCGCGCGGCCTGCGCCTTGGAGTGCCGCAGCACCCGCCGCTGGGGCAGGGTGAGGTTCTCGGTCACGGTGAGGTGCGGGAACAGGTTGAACTGCTGGAAAACCATGCCGATCCGGCGACGGGCGGCGTCGATGTCGACATCGGGGTCGGTGAGTTCGATGCCGCCGACGTACACCTTCCCGGCGCTGGGTTCCTCCAGCAGGTTCACACAGCGCAGCAGCGTCGACTTGCCGGAGCCGGACGGCCCGATCACGCACACCACTTCGCCCTGCCCGATCTCCAGGTCGATGCCGCGCAGTACCTCGTTGTCGCCGAAGGACTTGCGCAGGCCCCGCACCCGGATCTCCGGGGCGACGACGTCCCGTGTCTCTTCCGGTCGGCTCATTTCACGGCCTCCTGGGCCTTGGCCTCCATGCGCCGCACGATGAAGCCGAGCGGGATCGTCACCAGCAGGTAGCACAGGCCCGCGACGAGGATCGGCGTGGAGTTGGCGGTCGTACTGGCCAGGTCGCGGCCGTACTTGGACAGTTCGCGTTCCCCCAGGGTGACGCCGAGGAAGAGCACCAGCGAGGAGTCCTTGAAGAGCAGGACGAGTTCGTTGGTCAGCGGCGGCAGGATGATCCGGAACGCCTGAGGGATGATGATGGAGACCATGGCGCGGGCCGGGGAGAACCCGAGCGAACGCGCCGCTTCCATCTGCCCCTTGGGGACCGCCTGGATGCCGGCGCGGATGGTCTCCGCCATGTAGGCGGCGGCTACCAGTCCGAGCGCGAGAGCGACCTTGCCGTACGTGCCGCCGACGATCTCCGTGCCGGGAAAGGCGAGCGGGATGGCCACCCCGATGAAGATGAAGATCAAGAGGGCCGGCAGTCCACGGAAGATCTCGATGTAGATCCCGGCGAGCCAGCGGTAGGGGCCGACCGACGAGAGCCGCATCAGGGCGATGACCATGCCGAGCGCGAGCCCGACGGCGAAGCCGGTCACGGTGTAGAGGACGGTGTTCCTGAGCGCCAGGGTGATGACGTCCGGGAACATCTCCTTGGCGATGTCCGCCTGTGCGAACTGGTTCTTCAGCCGCGCCCAGTCCGCCGAGACCGCGAACGCGATCACGGCGGCGACGAAGACGACGTACTGGACAGCGCGCGAAACGCTTCGCTTCTGTCGCCGGGTGAGTCCCCTCCTGCGGGGCACGGGACCGGTCCTGGCCGTGTCGCTCATGAAGCCGACGGTGCGACGGCCGCCTCGTACGGGCCGATCCACTGCTCGTAGAGCTTCTTGTACGTGCCGTCCGCCTTGGCGCCCTCGATGGCCTTGTCCACGGCCCTGATCAGCGCGGTGTTGCCCTTCTTCACCGTGAAGCCGTACTGCTCACCGGTCTCGAGGTTGTCGACGACCTGGAAGGAGGCGGCGGTGGTCTTGTCCTTCAGCCAGCCCTGGACGACCGGGTAGTCGATGACCACGGCCTTCACCTGGCCGGTACGCAGGCCGTTGAGGACGGCGTCGGAGGACTCGAAGGAGAACGGGTCGAAACCCTGCTTCTTGACGTAGTCCTCGCCGGTGGTCTGTGCCTGGGCGCCCAGCTTGACCTTCTTCGCCTTGACGTCGGCGAGGGAGGTGACCCCGGCCTCCTTGTCGACGAGGACGGCCTGGGTGGCGTCGAAGTACGGAACCGAGAAGTCGACGTTCTTCTTGCGCTCGTCGGTGATCGTCATACCGGCCGCAGCCAGGTCGCACTCGCCCGCGTTCAGGAAGGCACCGGTCTTGAAGTTCTCGAACGGCGTGTCGAGGATGCTCTGCTTCACGCCGAGGTCCTTCGCGACCAGGTCGATCAGCGCGACGTCGAAGCCCTGGACCTTGCCGTCGATCTCCGACTGAAACGGCGGGTACGGCAGGTGGGTGCAGGTGGTGAGCTGCCCGGACTTGGCGAGTTCGACACCGCCCGCCGCGGTCTTGGAGGCGCCGCTGCCGCCGTCGTCGGTGGAGGTGCAGGCCGCCATGAGCAGAAGCCCGGTGGTGACGGTGGTGACGGCGAGGACGCGGGACCGACGCCCGGAGAGCGGGTTCACGGCGGGCCTTCCTGTGGGAAACGGGGACGGACGGCAACCATGCCCCGGAAGACATGGTCAAAGCACAAGTTCCGATTATAAGGAAAGGTTTGAGACCCCCAAGCCGCACCCGTGGTTCCACGCCGGTCCGGGCGACGTGGTCACCCGCCCGCCGCAGGTACGGACAGCAGACGAGGTGCCGTCAGCAGGCCGCGCTCCGGGCACGTCGGGCTGGACCGGGCGAAACGGGCCTCGCGCAAACTCTCCCCCCGAGAGCACTGCTCAGGGTCGGGCAGGCCCTCGGCAGCGATCTCCTCAAGCATGGGCGGCGACCCTGCCGACATCGGCCCGGACCGGGCCGCTTACGCCCGCATGCCGCCGACTGCCACGGACGCCGACGGCCGGGTTCGGGGCCGGCCGTCGGTTCCACCGACCCCGCCTGGTCCCTGCCACCGCGGCCTCCGACGCCGACCACCGAGCGCAGTCGGACTGCCCCACCACCCCCTACGCCGCCATCCTCACCGCTCGGCCACCTCCAGCCGGACCGGCCCCGGGCCCGCATGATCCGCGGGCGCCCACGTCGCTGCGCCCACACGAACACGGTCCTGGGAGGAGCCCGGACAACCAGCTGCACAAGGCGGCTGCCGCCCTGTGGCTCTACTGATCACTCCGGGCCAGCGGGGTGACGGCCCGCAGATGATCGAGGTCCTGGACCGGATCCGGGTTCCCCACCCGCTGGTCGGGCGGCCCCGGACCAAGCCCGACCATGTCAGCGGCGACAAGGCTGACAGCTTCCGCCGAAACCGCCGCTACCTGCGAAGGCGTCGCATCAAGCACACGATCCCCGAGCCGAGGGACCAGCGGGCCAACTGCCGGCTCGGAGGCAGCGCGGGCGGCAGACCTGCCGGCTTCGACCGCGAGCGCTACCGGCGACGCAACGAGGTCGAGCGGACCGTCAACCGGCTCAAGAACTCCCGCGCGGTCGCCACCTGTTATGACGAGAGGGCCTACGTCTTCCACGGCGCGGTCACCGCAGCAGCAGTCCGCCTATGGCTCCGCCCATGGTCCGCCGGACAGGTCCTAGTTGTCGGTGACGAATGGTGCGCGGCCGATCTGGGTTTCGTCCGTGAGCTGGTCGAGGAAGTAGGCAGCGGCGTTGGCACGCGAGAGGCGCAGGCCGCCCTTGTCGCCGACCCTACGGGCGTTGACACCGGCGGTGCGCGGTCCGTTGGTGAGCACGGGGAAGCGGACGATGGTCCACCGAAGCCCGGACTTCCTGACAACACGGTCGACGGACACGATGGTCTGGAATGCAGCTGGTTTGAACTTCCGGATGGCGGTGACCATCAGTCCGACTCGCAGGTCCTTCCGGTCGAAGGGGTCGGCGGCGCTGGGCGTTCCCATCGCGACAAGCCGCTTGACACCGTGCTCGCTCATCGCGGCGACGATGTTCCGGGTTCCGGTGACAACCGGTGGCGCATCCTCTTTCTTGCCGGAGGGACCCAGAAGGCTGAGCACGGCGGCGCTTCCTTCTATCGCCCTGGCGATGGCGGCCGCATCGGCCAACTGGCCTTCAACGATGGTGAGTCCGGAGCGAGACGGCAGCTTGGCAGGTGTCCGTGCGTAGGCGACCACTTCATGCCCCTGGGCGAGGGCCTGGTCGATCAGAAGCAGACCGGTCGGGCCCGTGGCGCCGAAAACCGTGATACGCATGGGTTTCTTGTTCTCTCTGCGGGACGGGGATCCGGCCGCTCCCACCACGCGGGCCCTATGCCCCTCGCGTTGCTTTCGGCCGGTTTCTGAAATTTCTGGCCTCTGTGTTCAGCCACATCATGGACCAGGCTGAAGACCGCTGCAAAAGGCACATCATTGAGCGTGGTCAGCGTTGCCTCTCCGAGATGAGGACGGCCTTGGTGACAGCGTCATGCGGTTCGGGCTGGTCCGGGATCTGCGGAAGATGCGCCAGGACTTCAGCAGTGCCATCCCTTGCTCTA
Organism: Streptomyces sp. NPDC101181; assembly: GCF_044767975.1. NCBI lineage: Bacteria > Bacillati > Actinomycetota > Actinomycetes > Kitasatosporales > Streptomycetaceae > Streptomyces > Streptomyces sp. NPDC101181. The sequence goes on from NZ_JBIWOX010000012.1 coordinate 90,192, forward strand.
CGGGGGCACGGGACCTGGCGAGTGGGAGAGCTGTCCGCCGGGCGGCCTTCTGATGGGTGACCGGCAACAACGTGTGGTGCGCCGTCCGCCGGGGCCTGTCGATCCCGTGTCGACAGCATGCAGAGAGTCGAATTCCTCGCGGCTGAGCTGGGCGGGTTGCGGCGCCGTTCTCTGGTCCGCCGGGCCTCGGGCGTCGGCCATCGTCGACACGTAGCATCGCGCTGCCGCATACAGTGCCACCGAGCCGGAAGCGACACCGCCGAGCCCCGGCCCCGGGGCGGGGCGGGGCGGACAGCCGCAACCGGCCAGGTGTGCCACGCGGCCGACCGGAGTTCCTCAGCGCCGGTCGATGGCGACCTCGCGGTTCGCGAGTTCCACCAGCACGGGATCGCGCCGGCCCATCAGGATTTGCGCGTTCATCTGCGGTGACTTGTTCAGCCGCCGCAGCGACGGGATGTCCAGCAGGGGGCCGAGTTCGGTGAAGGAGTGCAGGTGTCCAAGGAGGAGTTCGGACAGCTCCGGCAGCCCGGTCAGCGTACTGATGTCCGTCAGGTCGTCGAAGTTCTCGAGCCGCAGGTGCTGGAGCCCTTCGAGACCGGCGAGAGGCGAGAGGTCCCTCCAGTGCAGCCGCGAGAGGGAGAGCTCACGCAGGGAAGGGAGGGCGGGGAAGGTCATGAGCCGGGGCATGTCCCGTACGCTCAGGACCCGAAGGTCACGGCACTCCTCCAGGATGTGGAGCGTTTCCAGGGCCGTCGCTCCGTGCAGCGAGAGCCCGGTGAGCGGTGAGCGGGCCAGTGTGCCGATGTCCGTGAGCCTCGGGCACTTCTCGACGCCAACGGTGGTGAGCGCACCCAGGCCCTCCAGCCGGCCCAGATCGGTGAGCGCGGGAAGATCGCGCAGCTCCAGTACGCGCAGGTCCGGCGCACCCCCCAGGTCACCAGGGCTGCTCAGACTCCCGGTACGGCCGACGGACAGCTCCTCCAGGCCGCTGCGGCCATCAAGCCCGGTGAGCTCCCACAGGCCCTGGCACCTGTCGAGGGCGAGCGCACGCAGGCCGGGCAGGGAAGCGAAAGGGGAAAGGTCACGGACCAGGCCGAGCCCGCTCAGGCGCAGCCGGTATGCGGAAGTGAGCTGGGCCAGGCCAGTGAAGTCCGCCAACGCAGGGCAGTCCTCGAACGCGATCTCCTTCAGGGCGGGCAGAGGGCCCACCCCTGCCAGGGAGGCCAGACGTTCGCTTCCCGCAATCCGCAGTTCCTCCAGGTGCGACAGGGCAGAAACACCGCGCAGGTCGGAGAAGTCCGTGCAGCCCTCCACCTCCAGCTTCCTCAGACGGGGATGGTGTCCCAAACCCTCGACGGACCGCAGGTTGGGACACTCCTGGAGAACCAGCTCCGAAAGGTTCACCGCCGCGCCGATACCCGTCAGGTCACGCAACTGCTTGCAGCTCGCCAGGTGCAGGGAGCTGAGCGCAGGCACATTCGTCAGGCCGCTCAAGTTGCGCAGAGCAGTCCACCCCAGGTCGAGGTGGGACAGACGAGTCAGCCCGGAGAGTTGAGAAGGGGACCTGAAAGACCGGCAGCCACGCAGGTCAAGCCTTTCGAGCAGGGGGAACGCCGCCGCGAATCCCTTCACCGACGTGACCCGCGTGATACTCAGATCCAGGTGGCGCAGACGGCTGAGGGTGAGCAGCGGTCCGACGTCGGAGACGGGACGGCAGCGGTGCAGGCTCAGCCGCGTCAGCTGGGTCAGTCCGCTGAGGGGTGACAGGTCCTCGACTCCCGCGCAGCCGTTCAGATCGAGAGAGAGCAGCCCGGTCAGGCCTTCGAGTTCCGTGAGGTCGGATATCTCTTTGGAGCGCTCCACCGTCAGCGAACGCAGCATGCCCAGATGCCGCAGGCCCGCCAGCGAGGTCACCCGCTTCAGCTTCAGCTCCGTACGGCCCTCCTCACGAAAAGCCGGCACCAGCAGAGCCTCAGCGAAGCCGTCCGGGTCATGAGCCTGCGGCCACAACCGCAGCAACGTGTCAGACGCGAGACCCGCGACCGGTGCGAAAGCCGCCGCCAGCTTCAAAGCCGACCCATCATCAGCGAGCACCGACAACTCCCTTACCGCCTTACGTGCTTGCGGACGCTTCACCGTTCCAAGCAGCCCGGAGTAGGTAGTTACAGGGTCATTCAGGTGCCCGGCACCCGTGAGAGAGATCATGTCCGGGGACCTTACAGATCCCCACTGACACAACCCCACAACAGATCCAGCAACGAACCACGGCCAACTCACAAACCGGAACGGGGTGGCAGGCCCGCTCCCCACGCCCCTGCCCCCAGAGGGGGCGCCAAAGGCCTCCGGACACCTCACCCGCGCGACGGACACGGCACGGGTGCTGCATACACTCAACGGGCAACAGCGCACAGCGGCACAGGTCGGCACACAGCACAGGTACGGTGCACACGGGCGTCTCCGAGCCGACAGCGAAGCAGAAACGGGCGCAGACCCCCGGAACACACACTGTGACGCAACAGGAACTGGTCCAGCGCCGCAATAAGCGCATCACAGAACGAGCGGGCGAGAGACGCCTGATCGTGTTGGCGGGCAGGCCAGTACACAAGGCAGCGTCCCGGGGGACAAGACGTCTGAGACCAGCACACCTACCGGTGCGCACACACCCCGGAAGCAGCAGCGGGTCCGTCCGCCCCCGTTCGGGGCGGACGGACCCGTAGGGCCGTAGCCGGGGCTACTTGAGGCCGCTGCTGATCGCGCTCACGAGTTCGCCCTCGGCGGTGTCGCCGTTGAACTCCCAGAAGAAGGCACCACCCAGGTCCTGGCTCTTGGCCCACGCCATCTTCGTGCCGACCGTCGCCGGGGTGTCATAGCTCCACCAGTTGTTCCCACAGTGCGCGTAAGCCGTCCCGCCGACCGTGCCCGTGGCCGGACACGTGGTCTTGAGAACCTTGTAGTACTGGTTACCCGGTTCGACACCCGCCGCCGGGCCCGAAGCACTGCCGCCGGGGGCGGACTGGGTGACGCCGGTCCAGCCGCGGCCGTAGAAGCCGATGCCCAGGAGCAGCTTCTTGGCCGGGACGCCCTTGGCCTTCAGCTTGGCGATGGCATCGGCCGAGTTGAAGCCCTGCGCCGGGATACCGGGGTACGAGGTCAGTGGCGAGTGCGGCGCCGTCGGGCCCTGCGCCGCCCAGGAACCGAAGTAGTCGTACGTCATGACGTCGTACCAGTTGATGTACTGCGCGGCGCCCCCGTAGTCGGCGGCGTCGATCTTGCCGCCGTTGGAGCCGTCGGCGGTGATGGCCGCGGTGAGCAGGTTGTCCGGGCCGAACTTCGCCCGCATGGCCTGCATCATGTTCTTGATCGAGGCCGGGCCGCTGGTGTCGCAGGTCAGACCGCAGGCGTTGGGGTACTCCCAGTCCAGGTCGATACCGTCGAAGACGTCGGCCCAGCGCGGGTCCTCGACCAGGTCGTAGCAGGACTGGGCGAAGGCGGCGGGGTTCTGGACGGCTTGGCCGAAGCCGCCGGACCAGGTCCAGCCGCCGAAGGACCAGAGGATCTTGATGTGCGGGTACTGCGCCTTCAGCTTGCGCAACTGGTTGAAGTGACCGCGCAGCGGCTGGTCCCAGGCGTCGGCCTTGCCGTCGACCGACTGGGCCGCGGTGTAGGACTTCTCATAGTCCTCGTAGGCGTCGCCGATGGTGCACTTGCCGTTCTGCACGTTGCCGAAGGCGTAATTGATGTGCGTGATCTTCGCCGCGGAGCCCGACGTGACCAGGTTCTTCACCGTGTAGGAACCCCAGTTGGTGAAGTAGCCCAGGTTGATCTTCCCGTTGCCGCCGGGGTTCTCACCGCCCCCACCACCGCCGGTGGTTCGGACCGTCGTGGCCGCGGAGGCCGGGCCGGTCTGGTCGGCGGTGTCCCGGGCGACCACCGTGTAGGAGTAGTCGGTGCCCGCGGTCAGACCGGTGTTGGTGTACGTGGTGCCGGTGACCGTCGCGACGGTGGCGCCGTCGCGCTTGACGTCGTAGTTCTTGATGCCCTTGTCGTCGGTGGCGGGTGCCCAGGACAGCTTCACCGAGGAGTTGGTGATGTCGCTCGCAGTCGGTTTGCCCGGAGCGGAGGGGGCGTTGTCACCGGGGTTGGTGGAGCCGCCGTCACAGGGGTTGCCGTTGAGCTTGCAGCCGGAGGGCGCGCCCGAGCCGGAGCCGTTGAAGCCGAAGGAGACGGACGCGCCGGGAGCCAGGGTGCCGTTCCAGCCGAGGTTCTTGGCGGTCCAGCGGTTGCCGGAGTTGGTGACGGTGGCGTCCCAGGCGGAGGTGACCTTGGTGCTCGCGGGGAAGTCCCACTCGACGGTCCACGTGGAGAGCGCGGTGGTGCCGGTGTTCTTCACCGTCCACTGGCCCTCGAAGCCGCTGCCCCAGTCGGATTTCTTGGTGTAGGCGGCCGTGGCCGAGGCGGCTGCCTGCGCCGGGGCGGCGAGACCCACCATGGCCGCCAGTGGCAGGAGGAGCGCCGTGGCTGCGGCGACGGCCTTGGACCGTATGCGCCGGGCGGGTCTGATACGGGCCCATCGTGTTTCTGTGCTCAAGGCTGCTCCATGAGTGGCTCCGGAAGGGACAGGGCAGTCCCTGGCCCCTCAACCCTGCGCGGCCATGAGCACGTGGCGTCTCTCCGCGGCACCCTCGCAGTGTTTCCGCGACCCTAAGAAGGCCTAGACCAACCGTCAAGAGGTCTGGACCAAAGAAAAGTCCGGTATACGCACGACGCGCCGATCAGGCTGATGGACACCCCGGCGCGGCGGGGACCGCGGGGGGACTCTCGGGCACTCCCCGTTCGCCATCTGACGGGCCGTACCGACAAGTTGGCGTCCTCGGTGGTGCCGTACCGTGCCCTCCCCCGACGAGCGCCGCCCCCGCCGGCGGACCGGACGGGGGCGGCGCAGGGAGTCGATGAGGAACGAACCCCGGCAGAACCGGGGTTCGGACCAGGACTCAGATGATGCTCACGCCGTAGGCGCCGAGCGCCTCGGTGACGGGCTGGTAGAACGTGGTGCCGCCGGAGGAGCAGTTGCCGCTGCCGCCGGAGGTGAGGCCGAGCGCGGTGCTTCCGGAGAAGAGCGCGCCGCCGCTGTCGCCGGGCTCGGCGCAGACGTTGGTCTGGATCAGACCGGAGACGATGCCGTCGGCGCCGTAGTTGACGGTGGCGTTCAGGCCGGTGACGGAGCCGCCGTGCAGGCCGGTGGTGCTCCCGCTGCGCTGGACGGACTGGCCGACCGAGGGGTCGCCGGCGCCGTCGATCTCCTGGTAGCCGCCGTTGTAGAGGTAGACACGGCCGTCGGCCGCGCCCGGGTCGGAGTGCTGGATGATGCCGTAGTCGTTACCGGGGAAGCTGGAACCGGCGGTGGTGCCGATGGACCACGAGCTGCCGATGTTCGTGCAGTGGCCGGCGGTCAGGGCGAACTTGGTGCCCGCACCGTCCTGCACGTTGAAGCCGAGGGAGCAACGGGCTCCGCCTGTGGTGATGGCCTCGCCGCCCGCGATGAGCTTGGAGAACTTACCGGGAGTCTGCTTCACGACGAGGGCGTCGGCGTTCACCCCGGCCTCGTCCTTGATCTTCGCGATCTCCGCCTTGCTGACGGTGCTGTCGGCGGTGACGACGACCTTGCCGGACTCGGCATCGACGTACCACGCGGTGCCGCCGACGTCGGCGGTGCGCACGGAGTCGGCCGTCCGGGTGAGCTCGGTGGCGCTGAACGTCTTGGGGGCCGACTGGGCGGACGCGCTGGCGGCGGGAACGGCGAGCGCCGCGACTGCGGCGATACCGGTCGCCCCGGCGATGAGTCGTGCTCGTCTCGACATGCTGTGGGGGTGAGAGAGTCGCACTTTTGGTCCTCCAGATCGTGGGGGGAACTCGGGGCGTTTGGGTGGACGCCCATGGCATGTCGGCAGGGAAACGATCATTCCGACGTGTCCCTGACAACGTTATTCATGCTGGACAGGCCAGTAGACCGGCACAAGACCCCCGTAGCGCTGCTGACGGAAAAGCGCTCATCAAGTGAAACTTATGCGACGTCAAATCAGCCTATGAGCACCCCATGAACAGAAGGGGATGACTGAAAGTCGACTTCATCAAATTCGCCGCTGTCCCCCACAAGGGCAAGCCGATCCGTCCCCTCGCCCTGATCCACATCGCGCCCTCGCCCGTCGGTCCGGAGCCCTGACGGCCCTCCCTGCACGCGCCGGATCCGGAGAAGGCGACCCGCTGTGGCGCTTGCCGTATCGGAATGACCGACGTGCCGCCCGAAACCCGTCGCGAGGACCTCGAAAGGTCGATCATGGAGCCGGGACGGCATCGGGGGCCGGGGGGGCGGAGCGGGCGACGCGCCGGACTTCGGCGGCCCTGGATCCCGATGTCCACGCCAGATCCCGGTGTCCACGCCATCACCGCTCCGGGAGTCCGCCCACGGCACCGGCTGCCGCCCACCCGCGTGCCTGCGGAGCGCGCCCGGCACGTACGGTACGACGGGTGAACGACAGGCCCGACGCCGCGACCGGACGCCCCGCCGATGCCGCTGCCCCTACCGCGACGACCCGCGTGTTCGTGGCGCTCGCCCCGCCCGACGACGCGAAGGACGAGCTGGCGCAGGAGCTGCGCCCGGCCTACGAGACGTACTCCCGTATGCGGTGGAACCGCATCGAGGACTGGCACATCACCCTGGCGTTCCTCGGTGAACTCCCGGTCGATGTGGTGCCCCGCCTGATGTCTCCGCTCGCCGCGCTCGCGGCGCGACACCGGCCGACGCGGCTCGCGCTGCACGGCGGCGGGCACTTCGACGAACGGGTCGTATGGAGCGGGGTGACAGGGCAGCTCGACGAACTGCACCGGCTCGCCGCGGACGTTCGCGCCGTGACCGTCGAGTGCGGTGCCGACTTCCCCGCCCGACCGTTCCGGCCCCATCTCACCCTGGCCCGCGCCCGCCGGGGTGACGGTGATGCCACCCTTGCAGCAGCCACGGCACTCGACTCGTTCCACGGCCGGGAGTGGGAGGCCGCCCACCTCCATCTGGTCGGGAGCAACATCGGCCGCGGACCGGGGCCGATCCGCTATCGGTCCATCGCGACCTGGGCATTCGAGCGCGACAGCGCCTGACGTAAAGGCGAATGCCTGGGGCCGGATGGGCGGATGGGCAAAGCCTCGTGGCCGTGGCCGGTGCCGATGCCGCCGAAAGGGGGAGCGCTTCGGCGCGTCCCTAACCTCGGCACCATACGGGCGGCCCCCGCGCGTCCGCCCGTAGTGCCGTATCAGGCATGTCAAGCCGTCAAGCCCTTCAGCCCGCGTCGGCTGTCTTTCCCAGGGCATTGGTGAGGCGGCCCAGGACCTTTTGCAGGCCGAGGACCTCGTCCAGAGACAGGCCGGTGGCGGCGAGCACGCCCCGGGGGACGGACAGGGCACGGTCGCGGAGCCGCGCCCCTTCGTGGGTGAGCTCGATGAGGACGGAGCGCTCGTCCTCGCGGCTGCGTTCGCGGCGTACCAGTCCGGCGGCCTCCAGTCGCTTCAGCAGGGGCGAGAGGGTGCCGGAGTCCAGATGGAGGCGGCGTCCGATGGCCTTGACCGGCTGTGGGCCGTCCTCCCACAGGACCAGCATCACCAGGTACTGCGAGTAGGTGAGCCCGAGGTCCTTCAGCGCCTGCCGGTAGAAGCCTCCGAACGCCCTCGACGCGGCGTGCAGCGAGAAGCAGACCTGATGGTCCAGTCGCAGCAGTTCCGCGTCCGGGACGGCGGACAGGTCGGGGTGCGGGGCGTCCGGGGCTCTGGTCATGGCTCCAGCGTACCGCCGGGTGCGCTATTGAGTTGTGCGCAACTTAGTTGTGTGCAATATTTCTTTCCGAGGCGGGGACCAGCCCGGTCATCGCCCCAGAGGAGGGTCATCCATGGACGCGTTGTACACCGCCGCCGCCACCGCCAACGGGCGTGAGGGCCGCGCCGTCAGCTCCGACGGGCAGCTCGACCTGCCCCTCGCCATGCCCCCGGCACTCGGCGGCAGCGGCAAGGGCACCAACCCCGAGCAGCTCTTCGCCGCCGGGTACGCGGCCTGCTTCGCCAGCGCGATGGCCTCGGTCGGGCGCGAGATGAAGGTCGACACCAAGGACGCCTCCGTGACCGCCGAGGTCTCCATCGGCAAGGACGGCGATGGCTTCGGACTCGCCGTGGTGATGCGCGTCGAACTGCCCGACTCCCTGGCGGGCGAGACCGGGCAGAAGCTCGTCGAGGCCACCCACGCCTACTGCCCCTACTCCAAGGCCACCCGGGGGAACATCGACGTCGAACTCGTCATCGAGTAGCCGTCAGGCGGGCCAGTACCGCGGCCGCGGCGCGGTGCACGGCCTCGCGCGCGTCGTCGTCGGCGGGACCGAGCGTCTCGAAACCGTGCCGCCCGTTCGGTACGTCCACGACCTCGACGTTCGCCCCACAGCGCTCGGCCTCGGTCAGGAACTCCTCGACCGTCGCCGCGATCCGGGCGTCCTCACGGCCCGCGCGGACCAGCACCAGGGGCAGCCGTCCAGCGTGGGCGAGCGCCTGGACGGGCCGGAAGCGGGGCCCGACGGGGCCCCAGCCCGGCAGTGGCGACAGGATCGGATAGTTCGCTGCCAGGCAGCGCAGCCACGGGGGCGGAGCTGTCAGCCAGTCCGCCATGAGCGGGCCGCCACCGGAGAAGAACCACAGAGCGACCCGGTCCGCGTCGACCCGGGGATCCGCCCGTACCCGTGCCACCGCGTCGGCCACGTCCGCCGCGGCCCGCTCGTAGTCGGCGACGGTGTGCAGCCGGTGGTCGAGCGTCACGCCGACGGCTCCCCGCCCGGCTGCGTACCTCGCGTATCCCCTGAAGGTCGGCCAGTCCCGGGGAGTGGGCCGGGCGTCCGCGGGGACCGGGCCACCGTGTACGAACACGACGGCGGGGTGCGGACCGGGGCTGTCCGGCACATAGAGATCGATGTTCCCGTTCCGCTCGCGCGGGTGTTCGGGTACGTCGAGGAGGAACGGCCGCAGGTGGGCTGGGGGCTCGGCGGGGCAGGCGGGGACCAGCCGACGGCCGCCGCCCGCCGCCGCCCGGGTCAGCACGCGGGCCAGTTCGTCGGGGCAGGACAGCATCGGCCAGTGGCCGGTGGCGAGTTCGAAGAAGGTCACCCGCGGATCGGCCAGCTCCCGCAGGGCCGGGTCGCCGATGTCCACCACCATCTGGAGCATCTCGACGCCGGGTCCGTCGGCGGTGCACAGCACTCCGGTCAGCGGCACCGCGGCCGCCGCGCCGGTGAGCCGTACCGGCTGGAGCAGTGTCCCCAGGGGTTGCGGTGACGCGAGGGCGGTGAGCCCGTCGAGCGCCGCGTCGGACAGCCCCGCGGTACTCCCCCAGCGGCTCCATCCGTCCCGGTCCGGCGGTGGCAGCGCGCCCGCCATTCCGCCTGTGCCCGCCTCCCCGGCCATGGCCACCTCCTGGGCCGTGCTCGCCATTTCGTGCGTGCCGGCCGACAGTTCCTCGCGCAGGGACGGGTCGGGTACGGCGGCGGCCGCCGGTACGCCGTCCTGCGGCAGTCCCGCGTCCAGGTGGACGATCCGTGCGATGGCCCCCGGGCGCCGGTCGGCCGCTACCCGTGCGGGGTGGATGCCGTAGCCGTGGCCGACGAGCACGACCTCCCGGCCGGGCCCCGCCCCCGTACCCGCCTCGACGTCGCCTCCGGGCTCGGCGTTCGCCACCACCGAGTCGATCACCGCGAGCACGTCGGCCACATGCGTCTCCAGGTCGACGGCCTTCCCGGCGACGGCGGGGCGCCCGCCCAGTCCGGCCAAGGCCACCGGGTGCACCTCCGCGCCGTCCGCGACCAGCCGCGCGGCCGTCGCCCGCCAGATCTGCGGGCCGGTGAACACCCCGGCCACCAGGATGAATACGGTCATGGTCCCTCCTCGTCACGCTGTCTCCCGCGCACCGCCCGGTCGACCGGCGGCGCCCGCCGGTACCGTAGGAACTCCCCCTGAGGGAGGTTCAAGTGTTCGCGTCGGACGACGACCTGTGCACCATCGGTGAGCTGGCCGTGCGGGCGGGGGTCAGCGTCAAGACCGTCCGGTTCTACTCGGACAGCGGGCTGCTGCCGGAGGCGTCCCGCAGCGTCGGCGGGCATCGCCGGTACGCGCCGGAGGCGGTGCACCGGCTGGGCATGATCCGCTCGCTGCGCGGCCTCGGCCTGTCGCTGCCCACCGTGCGAGGCGTCCTCGACGAGGAGGAGGGCGAGGGGCCGGACGGAGCGCGGGCGGGAGGCGCGCTGGAGGACGCCGTCGCCGGGCGGCTCCGCGCCCTGGGCTCCGAAATGACGGCGCTGCGCTGGCGGGAGGCCGCGCTCCGGCTGGTACAGGAGTGCCCGCCGTCCGAGCGGCCCGCCCGGCTGCGGCTGGTGGGGGCGGTGACCCTCCCGCCGAGCACCGCGTCCCTGGCCCGGTTCTGGCGTTCCTGGCTGCCGCCCCGGATGCCGGCCCGGTCCGTCGCCGCGTTCCTGGAAGCGGCCATTCCGCACCCACCCGACGCTCCCGGCCCGGTGCAGGTGCTCGCCTTCGCCCGGCTGCACGCCTTGGTGACCCGTCCCTGCGGGGCTGACGGGTCCAGCCCCTGCCAGCCCCGGGCGCACCGGGGCGCGGGGGGCCGTGCGTCGGCCGTGCTGTACGCGGGGCTGGCTCGGGCGTACGAGCTGGCGGGCGCGCAGATGCGCCGGGGCGCCGTTCCGTCACCCGGCGGCGCGCTGGACGGGTTCGTCGACGCGTACGCGGGGACGTACGGCGCTCGCGACAGTCCCGCCTTCCGCCGGGTGCTGGCGGGGCGGCTCGCGGCCGATCCGCGCATCGACCGGTACTGGGAGCTGACGGCCCAGGTGATCAGTGCTCCCGGCGGCCGCCCCGAGCCGACTCCGGGGTCCGCACACGACTGGCTGCTCGGCGCCCTCGGCGTGGATCTCGGCCGGGCCGGCCCGGGGCGGGTGAGCGCGCCGGAGTCCGAGCCGGGTCGCGACGCTCCCCCGAGCCCCGCGGTCGGGGGCTGAACGCACCGGAGTGTCAGTCCGGCCAGGTCGACCGCCCCGAGAGCAGGGAGCGGGCGGCTTCCTGGGTGGCGTCCGGGTCGAAGCGCTCGGTGTGCCAGGTGGTGGCGCGCATACTCCCCCGGTCCTTATAGGAACGCATGATCCTGCCGTGGTCCGTGCGCCCCACGAAGGCGTACAGGTCCCGTTCGGCGCGCCAGACGGAGACCGAGCCCGACCGCGGGCGCAGCGGGTCGGGGTCCGCCCACAGCCAGAGGCCGACCGCTCCGTCCAGGTCGTCCCACACGCGCCGCAGCGCGATGCCCGCGATGGTGACGCCCGGTGCGGTCCACGGCCGGTGCGGGGTGAACTCGGTGAGACTGACGACGGCCTCGCCGTCCGCAAAGGCGCCGTTCCTCCGGCCGCCCGCCGGGCCCGGCTTCCACGGCGTGAACCAGATGGTGGCCGACATGGCGTTCTCCTCATGTGGGGCGCACCACGGCACCTCATAACAGCACGGTCGTTCGTGCTAACATATCACGCTCCAGCTGCCGACCGAGGAGTTCTGAGCATGGCCCCCACCGAGGCTCTTGCCAGCACCGCGCTCAATGTCGTCTCCCGAGTCTCGGGACGGCTCGCGGGCGCGGGCGCCTATGCCCTGTTCCACATGCCGCTCGCCCGGAGCAAGATGCGGTCGGGCGAACGGGAGCTGTTCGGCGCGGCGGACGTCGCGCGGCTGGCGGTCGAGGGCAAGTCCGCGGTGGTCTACCGCTGGGGGGACGGAACACGGCCGGTGCTCCTGGTGCACGGCTGGCAGTCGCGCGGCTCGCGGTTCGCCGACTTCGTCCCGGGCCTCCTGGAGCGCGGCTACAGCGTCATCACCTTCGACGCGCCCGGCCACGGGGACGCGAGCGGCCGGAGCACCACGATCCTGGAGTACCGCCACATGCTGAGCGAACTCCACCGGCAGTACGGCGACTTCGAGGCGGTGGTCGCGCACTCGCTCGGCGCCCTCGGCTCGATCTTCGCCCTGCTGAACGGGGTGAAGGCCAAGCGGATCGCCACCATCAGCGGGGTCTGCGACTTCGACTACCTCATCGAGGAGTTCTGCACGGCCGTTCCCCTGCGCGCTCCGCTCAAGGCTCAACTGCGTGATCGCGTCGGGAAGAACCTCTTCTCCTCCCTGCCTCCCGAGCAGCGGCCGTTCTCCGCGGTCGACGCGGCCCCGGTCCTGGACGCGCCTCTGCTGGTCGTCCACGACGAGGACGACCCCCGGATCCTGGTGGACCAGGGGCGCCGGCTCGCCGGGGCGTTCGGCGACCGGGCGCGGCTGGTCGTGACGAACGGCCTGGGGCACCGTCGCATCCTGGGCGACCCCGACGTCGTACGAACCGTCCTGGACTTCGTCGAGCACGGGCCGGACCGGGCCGCCGAGGCCGGCACCGAGGCTGCCGCCACTCCGTGAGCGGTGCGCCGGGCGCTACCCCGTACGAGGCTCCGCGCCCCTCCGGAACCCTCGGACCCGCCGCCCGCGCGTAGCGGAGACGTTCAGGATGTGGCCGAACACCGTCGGCGTGGCGGCTCGACGCACGCGGGCCCGGCGACCTTGGGGTTGGAGGGCGGTCGCGCGACTACCGCGCCGGTCCAAGGTCGCGCCGACGCGTGCGTCATCGCCCGCTCTTCCGCGCACTCGATTTCCGAGCGGGGAGTTTCGGGCGAAAGTGCAGGACCGGACGCTTGTCGGCCGATTTTTCGGCTGACACACTGAACGCACAGTCGTCTACTTACTCAGTAGACTGATTCCACGACGGCACCACCCGGGTCCGGCCCAGAGGGGTAGGCAGACATGGCAGCGACACACACCGACGGTCGGATCGCGCGCGGAAACCAGACACGTCAGCTGATCCTCAAGCGCGCCGTGGACATCGCCTCCGTCGACGGGCTCGAAGGCCTCTCCCTGGGGCAGCTCGCGACCGAGCTGAAGCTGAGCAAGAGCGGTGTGTTCGCCCTGTTCGGGTCCAAGGAGGACTTGCAGCTCGCCACGGTCCGGGCCGCCATCAAGGTCTACCTGGAGCATGTCGTGCAGCCCGCCCGCGACCTGCCGCCGGGGATCGGTCATCTGTGGCGGGTCTGCGGCGGCTGGCTCGAGTACTCCCGGCAGCGGGTGTTCCCGGGCGGCTGCTTCTTCTACTCGGTCTCGGCCGAGTACGACGCCCGGCGGGGCAAGGTCCACGACATCCTCGCGGCCGCCCGCACCAACTGGGTCACCTTCCTCGAACAGTCGGTGCGCGACGCACAGGGGGCGGGCGAGATCGACACGGAGACCGACGTGCCCCAGCTGGTGTTCGAGCTCGCCGCGCTGATGGAGATGGCCAACGCCGAGTCCGTCCTGCACGACGAGTTCACCTGTTACGACAAGGCGACCCGAGCCATTCTGAACCGGCTGCGCTCGGTGGCCACCGACCCGTCCCTGGTCCCCGACTCCCCCTGACACAGCGGCCCCGCACGCGAGGGGGCGGGGACCGGCCACCGCCGGAGCCCCCGCCCGCCCGTGCCGGTGTCACGCCCCGATGGCGTGCACTCCTCCGTCGACGTGGACGATCTCTCCGGTGGTCCGGGGGAACCAGTCCGAGAGCAGCGCGACGACCGCACGGGCCGCGGGCTCCGGGTCGGAGAGGTCCCAGCCGATCGGGGCGCGGGTGTTCCACACCTCCCGGAACGTCTCGAACCCCGGGATGGACTTGGCCGCCATCGTCTTGACCGGCCCGGCCGCCACCAGGTTGCAGCGGATGCCGTGCGGGCCGAGATCCCGGGCGACGTAGCGCGAGGTGCATTCGAGGGCGGCCTTGGCCACGCCCATCCAGTCGTACGCGGGCCAGGCGACCCGGGCGTCGAAGTCCAGGCCCACGATCGACCCGCCGCGCTCCTCCATGAGCGGGAGGGTCGCCATGGCCAGCGCCTTGAGCGAGTAAGCGGACACCTCGACGGCGGTGGCGACGGAGTCCCATCCGGCCTGGAGGAAGTTGCCGCCGAGGGCGTCCTGCGGGGCGAAGGCGATGGAGTGCACCACACCGTCGAGCCGGGCGTCCTGGCCGGCGCTCGCCCGGATACGGTCCGCGAGGCTCTCCAGGTGTTCCTTGTCCTGGACGTCCAGTTCGACCAGCGGCGCCGGGCGGGGCAGCCGCCGGGCGATGCGTTCGACCAGGCCGAGCCGGCCGTAGCCGGTGAGCACCACCTCGGCACCCTGCTCCTGGGCGATCCGGGCGGTGTGAAAGGCGATGGAGGACTCCATCAGCACTCCGGTCACCAGGACCCGCTTGCCCGCCAGTATCCCGCTCATCGCGCCGCCACCTCGGCCTTCCGCTCCCGTACTTCCCCGTCCGGCGCGATGAACCCGGCCAGCTCCTCGACGACCCTCGGTGCGCCGAGGATGCGCTGGTGCCCGAGTCTGCGCGTGATCACCAGCCGGGCCCGCTCACCGAAGGCCTCGGCGATGCGCCTGCCCTGGCCGATGTCGACCATGGTGTCGTCCTCGTCGTGGATGAACAGGAGCGGGATCCTCACGTCCGCGGAGCCGGGGAAGACCGAGAAGCGGGACCACATGTCCCTCTCGCCCGGGTAGACCTGCCGCTCCAGCCGTCCCCGCACCTCCGCGTCGAGGTCGGGACCGAGGCTCAGGCCGACGCTGAACGCGTCGACCAGGTAGGCGAAGTCGGGTACCGCGCTGATCGCCACGACCCGGCGGGCGCGCACCCCCTGGCGCAGGGCCACGAACGTCGCGGTGGCGCCGAACGAGTGCGCCACGATCGCGTCGAAGTCTCCGTGCGCACGGTGGAGTGCGGTGATGATGTCGAGGTACTCCAGCATGGTGGTGGTCTCGCCGGTGGCCTCCCCGTGGCCGGGTGCGTCGAAGGCCACCGGGCTGAAGCCCAGGTCGAGGAGCCGGGCGACGGCCTTCGCGTAGCGCGACGCCCGCGACTCCCAGCCGTGGACCAGGAGCACCGGCCGTTCGCCGTCGCCCCAGTGGTGGACGACAGCCACCTCGCCGTTGACGGCCAGCTCGCTCCTCCGGGCCCGCTCCATGACGTCGCGCTCGTCGGGTCTGGGTCTGCTGCGGCCCTGCGGCCGGCGGAAGAGGTCGAACAGCTGCTCACCCTGGTCGCTCAGGGCCACGTCGGCGGTTGCCGTAGCGGGATCCATGCCACACCCTCCAGATCGATCAGAACGGCCAAGATATTAGCACGATCGTTCGCTCATATTTGCTGACGATGGACGCCCAACCCGTAAACATGAACGGACGGTCGTGCTAATGTTTTGTGGGTCAACTCTCTTCCTTGGAGGCCGGTATGACACCCCCGCACTCCGCTCCGCCCACCGGCGAAGCACTCGACACCAGCTCCGGCCCGAACCAGTGGATCAAGGACCATCTGGACGGCCTGATCGACGAGCACCTGCTGCCGGACGTCCCCGCGTCCGGCACCGCCACCCCGTCACCGTTCGAGGAGAAGCTGCTGCCATGACCGAAGCGGACACCACCCGGCGCCTGGGCATAGCGGTGGCCTCGGGCATGCTCAAGGGCGTCTACGGCCACGGCGTGCTGTCGGCCTTCGAGGAGGCGGGGCTGCGGGCGCAGGTGTACGGGGCGGCCTCCTCCTCCGGGCTGTCCGGCGGTCTCGCCGCGATCGGCCAGGCGCGGCGGACAGGCGTGGACTACTGGATCGGCGCCGCCGGGGGTGTCGCGGAGAAGGGCATGAGCCGCGTCGCGCTCGACAGCATCGAGGAGTACGGGCCCCGGCTGCGTGAGGGGCTCTTCCGCCCCGGGGCTCCGGAGTTCCTGCTGGCCACCAGCAAGGTCACCAACGCGGCCGCCGCCGCGGCGACCCAGGGGCCGGAGGCCAAGGCGCTCGGCAAGCAGTTGCTGCGCGATGTCTTCGCGGGGAACCGGAGCTGGGTCCAGGAGAACCTGACCGCCGCCGTGTTCTCCTCGCGCGCCGCGGCGGGGGGTGAGGCGCCCCGGCTGACGCCGGAGAACTACGACGCCGTCGCCTACGCCTCGACGCGGATGCTGCACGCCTGGGCCGTACCGGCCGAGGTCGACGGGGAGGCTCATGTCGACGCCTCGTACACCTGCTCCTGTCCGGCGCGGGAGGTCGCGGCCACGGGTGTGTCCGTGCTGATCGCGATCGGCAACGACCCCTTCCCGCTCTTCCGCGACCTCTACGCCTCGGAGGAGATCGGCGACGAGTCCCTCCTCGGCGGGGCGCGGGTCCTGGTGGTCAAGCCAGAGGAGGATCTGGCGCATCTGGGCGTCGACTACGCGGCGGCGTCCCCGGAGGGGCTGGTCAAGGCCTACGAGCGCGGCTTGGACGAGGGACACCGCTTCCTCGGGCGGCACGCCGAGGCGCTCGCCCCCTTCGTCGCGGAGCACGCCGGGACAGGGGAGGCCGGAGCGTGACGCATGTGGTCACCGAGCAGTGCGTCCACTGCAAGTTCGCGGAGTGCGTCACCTACTGCCCCGTCGCCTGCTTCCGCGAGGCGGGGACGTTCCTGGTCATCGACCCCGACGAGTGCATCGACTGCGGCAACTGCGTGGAGGCGTGCCCCGCCGACGCCATCTACCCGGAGGACGAGCTGCCGCCCGAGCTGGCCCCCGCCCTGGAGTGGAACGCCCGGCTGTCGGCCGGACTCCCGCTGGCCACCACGCGGGTGACACCGCTTCCGGACGGCGAGGACTGGCGGGGGAAGCCCGGCAAATGGGCCTCGCTCCCGCCGGAACAGGCTCCCGGCGCCGCCCGGGAGTGAGTACCGCTCCCCCGGTACAGGACCGCACCGCCCCGGGTAGGGGGCGGTGCGGTCCGTCAGTTCCGGCCGGGAGGCCCGTGCCCGGTCCTCAGGCGTCCTGCGGGGCGCGGTCGCGCCGCGGCCGGAACGCCGGAGCGACCGCGGCGGCGGCCAGGGCCCCGATGGCGCAGGCGAGGAAGACCCGCAGATATCCCTCGGCGTCGAGGACGTCGTACCGCTCCAGGATGGCCGCGAGGGCGGCGATACCGAGCGCCCCGCCGACCTGGCGCGTCGTCATGAGCAACCCGGTGCCGGAGGCGAACCGCTCCGGCTGGAGCGAGGCGGTGGCCGCGTTGGAGATGGCGGTGAGCGCGGCGCCGATGCCGAGTCCGCCGACGATGCCGATGGGGAGCCAGAGCGCCAGGTAGGCGCGTTCGGCGTCCAGGAGCAGATACATCGCGGCGCACGAGGCACCGAAGAGCGTCGAGCCCACGGCGAGCGCCGCCCACTGGGCGCGGGGACCGACCCGCCGTCCCACCACGACGGCGCCGACGGCGGCGCTGAAGGCGCCGGGGGTGACCGCGAGGCCCGCCTTGAGTTCCCCGTAGCCCCAGACGGCGTTGAGGAAGAGCAGGGTGCTGAGGAGGTAGGCGTACATCGCCGCGCCGAAGAGCAGCGAGGAGACGTTGGTGGCGGCGAAGACGCGGTTGCGCCACAGGTCCCATTCGACGGCGGGCGACGGGTGCCGCCGGGAGAGCAGCAGCGCGGTCACGACGAGCACGGCGCCGCCGGTGATCAGGGCGAGGACCCGGACGCTGCCCCAGCCCCATTCCGTTCCCTGCGTCACGCCGAAGACGACACCGCCGATGCCGAGGCCGAGGGCGAGGGTGCCCACCGGGTCGGGGTAGCGGCGGCCGCTGGGTGCGTCGGAGGCGAGCCGGGCGGCGATCGCCACGATGGCGAGGCCGATCGGCAGGTTGATCAGGAAGACGCTGCGCCAGCCCCACACGTCGACCAGGAGGCCGCCGAGGCTCGGTCCGACGGCGGCGGCCATGCTGCCGACCGCGCCCCACACCCCCACGGCGATCTGGCGGCGGGCCGGCGGCGTGTGCTGGAGCACCAGGCCGAGTGCGGCGGGGATCATCCCGGCCGCCGCCACCCCTTGGAGGGCTCGGGCGCCGACGAGCATCGGGACGTCGACGGCGAGGCCGCTGAGTACCGAGGCGAGGGTGAACAGGGCGGTGGACCGTACGAAGAGCTTCTTGCGCCCGATGACGTCGGCGACCCGGCCCGCGACGGCGAGCAGTGCGGCGAACACCACGGTGTAGGCGGTGACTACCCAGGTGAGCTGGGACAGCGAGGCGTCGGGGAAGTCGACGCGCAGGTCGGAGAAGGCGATGTTCACGACGGTGGTGTCGAGCACCGCGAGGAAGGTGGCACCGGAGGCGACGAACAGCGCCGGTTTCGCGGCGGGCGTGCCCGGTGACGTGTTCCGCGGGCGCTGCCCGTCGGCGGGTGCCGCGTCGTCCGCCGGGTCCGCCCCGGGCGACTGCGGTGAAGCGGTGGTCATGCGTGGCCCCTTCGTCGGTGGGCCCGCGGCGTCGGACCCGGGAATGAATATAAACGATCGTGCGTGCTTTTATAGGGCGGGCGGGAAGCGGAGTCATGGCCTGCGGATGTCGGACGGCTCACTACCCCGGCGGGGCGGACCCCGCCTCGCGCGGCGGGACGGGACCGGCTTCACGCGGGGGGTGACCGCGCAGCGCCCGTGCCGTCAGCTCCGCGGCGGCGCCGGTGTAACCGGCCGGGTCCAGCAGCCCTTCCACCTCCCGCGCGTCGAACCGTTCGGCGATCGCCTTCTCCCGCAGGAGGATGTCCGCCAGCGGGCGGCCCGATTCGGCCGCCGTGCGAGCGGCCCGGCTCATCACGTCCTTCGCGGCCGCCTTGCCGAGCACGGGGGCCAGAACGGCGGCGAGCCGCTCCGTGACGATCAGACCACCGGTCAGGTCCAGGTTGGTCCGCATACGCCCGGCCCGGACCTCCAGACCCGCCACCAGTTCGCGCGCGGTGTGCGCGGCTCCTCCGGCGAGCCGCAGGCACTCGCGCACCGGCAGCCACTCGGCGTGCCAGGCCCCGGCGGAACGCTCGTCCTCGGACAGCATCGCCTGGGCCAGGACCCCGGCGTAGGCGGGGACTTGCAGTGCCGCCGAACGGATCAGCGTGGCCAGGGCGGGATTGCGCTTCTGCGGCATCGCCGATGACACCCCTCGGCCGGCGGCGGCGGGCTCCGCGAGCTCGGCGGTCTCGGTCCGGGCCAGCGACTGCACGTCCACCGCGATCTTCCCCAGCACACCGGTGGCCAGGGCCAGTTCGGCGCCCAGGGTGGCGACGGGGGCACGGTGGCTGTGCCAGGGCAGCACCGGGACGGACAGCCCCGTCTCGGCGGCGAAGCGTTCGGTCAGCCGCGTCGCGTAGTCCTCATCGGCCGGGGTCTCCCCGTGCGCCGCGCGGTGCAGCCGTTCGTACTCGACGTAGCCTGCCAGGGTGCCCGCCGCGCCGCCGAGCTGGACGACGAGGCCGTCGGCCCTGAGCGCGCGCAGCCGGTCCGCCGCCCCGGCGACCGCCGCCAGCCAGCCGGCGGCCTTCAGGCCGAAGGTGGTGGGCACGGCGTGGAGCGCCAGTGTGCGCCCGGCCATAAGGGTCCGCGTGTGCTGCTCGGCCAGCGTGCCCAGGGAGGCGGCGACGGCGTCCAGGTCGGCCACCAGGAGGTCCAGGGTCCGTCTGGCCACCAGCATCAGCGCGGTGTCGAAGATGTCCTGGCTGGTCGAGCCGCGGTGGACGTAGTCGGCGGCGTCGGGCGCCTCGGCGGCCACCAGGGCGGTGAACGCCTGGACCACGGCGACCACCGGGTTGGCCGCTCCCCGGCTGCGTACGGCGATCTCCCGCAGGTCGAGCCGGTCGGCGCGGGCCAGTTCGGTGATCGCCCCGGCCGCGGCCTCCGGCACGTTGCCGAGGCCCGCCTGGGCGCGCACCAGCGCGGCCTCCGCGTCGAGCATCGCCTGGAGCCAGGCGGCGTCGGACGTGGCGGCCTCCGCCGGGGTTCCGGCCCGCACGGGGCTGAGCAGTCCGGCGTCGACGGGCCGGGCGGGGTCTGCGCTCACCTGGTCAGCTCTCCCATCATCTCGTTGTCCGGGGTCAGCCCCCGGGCCAGCGCCAGCACGGCCTGCGCGATGGCGTCGGAGTCCTGCAAGGTCACGGAGTTGACCCCGGGGCGTATCCCGGCGGCGGTGGCCCAGTGCACGGACTCGGTGGGGACCCCGAAGGCGAATCGGCGCGGATGCGCCCGGCCCTCGGCGTCGACCAGGTGGAACGGCGCGCCGGTGACGGCGAGTCCGCCGGTCTCGTACACCGTACCGTCGGGGCCCGTGACCTCGTAGGGGCGGCACTGGCCGGTGTCCAGGAGGTGGAGCAGCAGCGGGTCGGCGGTCGTCCGCAGGTCGATCTCCGGCAGCCGCGCCTCGACCAGGGTGGTGGCCCGGGTCAGCGAACCGGGGACCACGGCCGACTCCACGGTGAACACCCCGTCCTCCTCGTCCGTGCCGGACCGGACGTCGGGTCCGAGCACCCGCAGGACGCCCGCCTCGACCAGGGCGATCGCCTCCTCGATCCGGCCGGCGGGCGGGCCGATGGAGAGGAACGCGTTGAGCGGGGTGTACCAGCCGTCCAGGTGCTGGCGGTGCGAGGTTCCGGTGAGGCCGCCGTGGTCCACGATCAGCCGGAGTTCGTTGCGCAGATCGCGCAGGACGTCCAGGGCCGCCTTGAGCGGGCCCGCGACATTGCCCTCGCGCGCGGCCCGCAGATCCTCGCGCAGCCGGTCGAGCAGCCAGTCCTGGAAGTCCAGGGGGGAGGCGAACTCGCGGTCGGCGTGCGGGCGGGCGATCCGGTCCCAGTTCCAGTAGTCGAGCGGGCCGATGCCGAAGTCCGCGAGGATGTCGAGCTCCTGGCGGCTGCCGGGCTTCGCGGTGAGATAGCGCGCGCGCAGCCGCGCCGCGTCGCCGGAGCGGCCGTCGGCGGTGAGCAGCGCGGCGTAGTAGACCGTCTCGACCTCCTTGCCGACCAGCGGCCACACCGCGGCGTGGAAGTCGAGCCCGCCGTGCCGCCGGGACTGCTCCCGCAGTTCCTCGATCACCTCGGGGGTCAGCACGGCGGGCTCGTGGCGACCGTGCGCGCCCTTCTGGTTCTCGCCCCGGGAGTGGAAGGGCAGGCCCCGGCGGGAACCGGCGACCAGCCGGGGTTCGCGGCCCGAGGGCAGATAGACGAGCCGGTCGTGACGGCGCACGAAGCGGCCGCCGCGGCCGCGGGTCAGCAGCGCCATGTAGTCGAAGAAGTTCAGGCCGAGTCCGAGGAGCGCTACGGTCTCGTCCGCCCGCACCGACGACAGGTCCACGTCGGCGGGGTTGGCGGGCACCAGGTAGCCGAGGCCGTGGGCGCGGGCGAACGCGCCGAGTTCCAGCTGCCGCCGGGACGGGCGTACGGGCAGGTGGCCCTGGGAGAGGACCACCGCGTCGAGACCGTCGATGAGCACGCCGTTGTCGAGCAGGACGCTCTGGGAGCCGCCCGCCTTCCCGCCGCGCGGCTCCTCCTCGATCGCCACCGCGCGCGCCCGGTGGACGACGGTGGTCACTCTGCCGGGGGCGGTCCTGGTGACCCGCTGGAAGACCCACTCCAGGTAGTGGCCGTAGAAGGCGCGGGTGGGGTAGGAGTCGGGGCCGAGCGCGCGTGCCTCGTCCAGCACCCGCTGATCGGGCTGGCGGTCGTCCATGGGGCCGACCAGGGTCAGGAAGCGGGCCCATTCGTAGAGGCTGGGTCCCGGGGCGAGCACCCCGGCGATCCGGACGCTGTCGTCGGTGAACATGGTGACCTGGGAGGCCACGGTGTTCATCAGGAGGTGCTCGGGCTGGTCGGTGCGCCACACCTGACCGGCCCCGGGCGGATACGGGTCGGCCACATGCACCGTGACCGGCGTTCCCTCCGGTGCCGAACCGGCGTTCGCGCACAGCCGTTCGAGGACGGAGAGCCCTCGGGGCCCGGCACCGATGAGGCAGACGTCGAGCCGTCGGCTGGTCATAGTCAGTCTCTCCACTGGATCGAGGTCTTCTGGAGCCTTGCGGTCACGGGGGCCACGGGTCAGCCGGCGGCCACACCGCTCAGCCGCAGCGCGCCCGGAGCCCTCGCCGGGATGCGGCCTCGGCCCTGCACCCCGCGGGCGAGGGCCTGGGTGAGGTGCGCCCGGCTGGTGGCGTACCGCTGCGGTGTGTCCGAGCCGAGGTCGCGCAGGGCGTCCACGACCGTGCGGAGATCGAGGGCGACCTCCGCGAGCACCTCGGCGACGGCGCCCGCGTTGGAGCCGACGATGTCGGTCCACAGCTCGGCGTCGCCCGCCGCGATCCGGGTCGCGTCGCGCAACCCCTGCCCGGCGAGGTGCAGTTCGCTCTCGTCCCCGTGCAGCAGCCGGGCGGCCAGCAGGCTCGCCACCATGTGCGGGGCGTGCGAGATCAGGGCCACCGCCCGGTCGTGCTGGTCGTGGCCCATCACGACGGGGCGGGCGCCGCAGAGCTCGGCGAGTTCCGTCGCCCGGCCGACGGCCCGTGGGCCGGCGGCGGGGGCCGGGGTGAGCACCCAGGGCCGCCCCTGGAAGAGGTCGCCCTGGGCGGCGAGCGGGCCGGACTGCTCCCGGCCCGCCATGGGGTGGCCGCCCACGTAGCGGCTGAGGTCGCAGCCCAGCGCGGCGGCTTCGGCCTGCGGCTTCGCCTTGACGCTGGCGGCGTCGGTGAAGTCCTCGGCCAGGCCAGCGCGCTGGTGCTCGTGCAGGGCCGCCGCCACGTGCTGCGGAGGTACCGCGAGGACCGCCAGGTCCACCGGTGTCCGCGGGACGCCCACCAGACCGGCGCCGAGGCCGGCCGCGGTGCGGGCGGCCTGCGGGTCGCGGTCCAGCAGATAGGTGGTCACGCCCCGGCCCCGCAGGGCCAGGGCGATCGACGTACCGATCAGGCCGGTACCGACCACTGCGGCACTGCGCATCAGCGGCTGCTCCACAACAGCGGCAGGTACTCGGGGTCGCTGTAGTCCGGGGTGCCCTCGGCGGTCCGGCGCACCAGCACGTCGTGGTTGTAGGCGACCTGGGTGCCGTCGGAGCGGCTGAAGTCGCGGTAGCGGTTCTCGCCGTCCTGGAGGTGGAAGGAGATGGCCCGGCGCGGCCGGCCGCTGACGTTGGGCCCGCTGCCGTGATAGGTGCGGCAGTGGTGGAAGTTGACGTGCCCCTTGGGGATACGGACGGGGATCTTGCGCACCTCGACGCCGTTGTAGCGGGCGTTCTCCTCCAGCATCACGTCCAGTTCGCTGCGATCGCGCTCGGCGAAGTGGAGGGAGGTGGCATCGTTGTCCGCCGTCTCCTTCCAGTTGTGGCTGCCGTCCACCATGGTGATCGTGCCCATCTCCTCGTCGCAGTCGTGGAAGGGGATGAACGCGGTCAGCATCCGCTCGGAGGTGGACGTGGACCAGTAGTGGCGGTCGAAGTGCCAGGGCACGATGTTCGACGTCTCCCCCGCCACCGGCGGCTTGAGGATCAGCGTCGACTGGAAGACCCGGATCTCCTCGGCCTCCGCGAGCCGGGCGGCCACCGCGCCGAGCAGCGGCTTGCGCAGGATGCGGCCGATCGTGTCGTCCTCGTAGTGGATGTAGTCGTTGTGCCGCTGCACGTTGCCGTGCTCCGGCTCCCAGTAGGCGAGCTTGGGCGGGCGCACCGGCAGGGTGCGGTCGCGGTGGCCGCCGTAGAAGCGCTCGCTGGCGGTTTCGAGGAGGTCCACCTCCTCGTCGGTGAACAGCTTCTTGGAGAGGAACCAGCCGTGTTCGGCGTAGAAGTGGACGTCCTCGTCGGAGGGCAGGAGTGCCCGCTCCTCCTCGGTGAGGGCGAAGGCTGAGAATTCCTGAACAGTCACGGGTCTTCCTTCGGTACGAGTGATGCGGTGCGTACGGGCCGGGCTGCCGGTCAGGCGGTCGCCTTCTCTCGGGCCACCGCCTCGTAGAGGGCCTTGATGTTGCCGCTGCCGAACGTGCGGGCCCCGTGCCGGTCGATGACCTCCCAGAAGAAGGTCTTCCGCACGTGGGGCGACTGGGTGAAGATCTGGAAGACCTGACCCCAGTGGTCCTGGTCGACCAGGACGTTGGTACGCCTGAGGTCCTCGGTCTTCAGGTCGGGGCGGCCGAGGCGGGACTCCAGCTCGTCGTAGTAGGTGCCGGGCGTCTCCAGGAACCGCACGCCGCGGGCCTCCAGCGCGGGCACCGCGGTGACGATGTCGTCGGCCAGCAGGGCCAGGTGCTGGACGCCGGCCCCGTTGTGCCGGGCCAGGAACCCGTCGATCTGGCCGGGCTTGCGGTCGGTGACCGGCTCGATGAGCGTGAAGGTCACCTTGCCCGAGGGGCTCTGCACCACCTTGGAGTCCATGGCCTGCTCCCCGACCTCGATGAACTCCTCGAAGATCTGCTGGAAGCCGAAGACCTTCTCGTAGAAGGCGACGGTGGGGCGCAACTGGCCCGCCGGCAGGCAGATCGCCGCGTGGTCCACGGTGCTGAGCAGTTCCTCGCAGGGGTCGGGGTCCTCGGCGAAGATGTCCATCACGCCGGGCAGGAACTGCTCCCGGTCCCCGGAGCGCTGGACGAAGCGGTGGGCGACGTCCCCGAAGCCGAGCACGGAGGCGGTGACCACCTCGGTGCCGTCCTTGCGGTGCGTCTCGGGCTCCTCGACGGCGGTGGCGCCGCGCTCGACGGCCAGGGCGAACGCCTTCTCGGCGTCGGTGACCTCGAAGGCGATGTTGGCGACCCCGTCGCCGTGCTGGGCCACGTAGGCGGCCGCGGGGTGGGTGTCGCTCAGGGCGGAGGTCAGGACGATCTCGATGCCGCCCTGGCGCAGCAGCAGGGAACGCCGGTCGGGGCGGCCCGTCTCGGGTCCGGCCTGACCGCAGACCCGGAATCCGAAGGCGGTGCAGAGGAAGAACGCTGACTGCTGTGCGTCCCCGACGTAGAACTCGACATGGTCGACGGCTCCGATGTGCACGTCTGTTTCCCTTTCTCTGGGGGTGTGTTGGTGATCAGGCCGGATGAGGGAGCGGGGTCTGGTGTCGTGCATCGCCAGGCGGAGGAGGGAGTGGACGCGGAGCGTCGGCGGCCGACGACGACGCGAGGTGCGGCACCAGGCCCCGCCGGCCCGGCATGATCAGCAAGACACCCCTCAGCGCTTCTTACGGGTACTGGCCCTGCCGAGCAGCAGGCTGACGTTGTGGCCGCCGAAGGCGAACGAGTTGGAGATCGCGGCCTCGACGGGCACCGCCCTGGCCTCGCCGCGCACGTGGTCCACGTCGCAGGCGGGGTCGATCTCGTCGAGGTTGTGGGTGGGCGGCAGCTGGCCCCGGGAGAGGGCGAGGGCGGTGAAGGCCGCCTCCACCGCACCGGATCCGCCCAGGAGGTGGCCGGTCATCGACTTGGTGCTGCTGATGGCCGGGGAGCGGTCGCCGAAGACGGCGCGGACCGCTTTGGTCTCGGCGATGTCGCCCAGCTTGGTCGCGGTGCCGTGGGCGTTGATGTAGCCGATGTCCTCGGGGCCGAGCCCGCCGGTGGCGAGCGCCCCGCGCATGCTGTGTGCGGCGCCCTCGCCGTCGGGCCGGGGCGCGGTGGGCCGGTGCGCGTCGGTGGTGGCGCCCCAGCCGAGGAGGTCGGCGTAGCCCGCCGCGCCGCGCGCGTCCGCGTGGGCGGCCCGCTCGACGACCAGGACACCGGCGCCCTCGGCGAGCACGAAGCCGTTGCGGCGGCGGTCGAAGGGGCGACTGGCCGCCTCGGGGTCGTCCCAGCCGCTGGCGAGTGCCCTGGCGTGGGCGAAGGCCAGTGCGGAGGTGGGATTGAGCGGTGCCTCGGCGCCGCCGCACACCACGACGTCGGCCTCGCCGTAGCGGATGAGCCGGGCGGCCTCGGCAACGGCGTGGGCGCCGGCCGCGCAGGCGGTGGCGATCGCCGAACTCCAGCCCCGGATCCCGTACTTGATGGCGATACGGGCGGCCGCCATGTTCGGCAGCATGCCCGGCAGGAGGTAGGGGCTGACGGCGGTGGGGCCGCGCTGGGTGCGGGCCTGGGTCTGTGCCTCGTACGTCGTCAGACCGCCCGCTCCGCTGGAGACGACGACGGCGACCCGGTGCGGGTCGACGTCCCTGCCGACGACGAGTCCGGCGTCGGACAGCGCGTCGTCGGCCGCGGCCAGGGCCATCAGCGCGTAGCGGTCCACGAGGCGGCCCTCGCTCGGCGGCAGCACCTCGCTCGCCTCGATGTCCGGGGCGATGCCCGCGACGCCGACGCTGCCGTCGAGGAGGTGGCCCTCGGGGGGCCTGCGCAGCCCGGACTTGCCGTGCAGCAGTGCGTCGAAGGTGTCGGCCGCGCCGCGGCCGAGCGGGGTGAAGGTGCCGAGTCCCGTGATGACGGCCCGCGTCTCCGGGGTGGGTCCGCTCATGCCGCCGCCTCCTGGCCCGTGGTCGCGGTACCGAACAGTTCCCCGTCGAGGAAGCGGCGGCGCAGCAGGATCTTGCGGACCTTGCCGGTCGCGCCGAGCGGGATGAGGTCGGGGCTGACGACGACCACGCGCTCGACGGTGCGGGCGACCCGCGGGTCGAGGGCGGCGATGACCTCATCGGTCCGGTCGGCCTCCTGGTCGGCCGCCGGGTCCAGGAGGATCAGTACGGAGGTGGCCACCCGGTCCTCGGTCCGGACGGCGACGACGGTGCATTCGCGTACCTCGGCGCACCGGGCGAGGACCTGCTCCTCGCAGAGCATGGTGTAGAGCTTGTGGCCCTCGCCGATGTCCACGGCGTCCACCAGCCGGTCCACGTGGTAGTAGTAGCCCTCCGCGTCGCGGTAGACGAGGTCACCGGTGAGGAAGTAGCCGTCGCGGCGGGTGCGGTAGGTGGTCACCGAGTCGTTCCAGTAACCGAGCGACAGGGTGGGGGCGTTGATGGCGAGCTGGCCCACCTGGCCGGTTTCGAGCTTCTCCCCGTCGTCGTCGACGACGGCGACGTCCGAGAAGGCGTGCGGCTTTCCGATGCACCGGCCGTAGCGGGTGGTCTCGGGGGTGTGCGTGATGAAGAACTGGGAGTGGCCCATCTCGGAGGATCCGAGGCCGTCCACGAAGAACGACCCGGTGCGCCGCTCGCGTCCGCGTGCGGTGATGGTCTGCCGTGAGCCGACGGCGATGAGCTTGCGGATGTGGGCCTCGTGCGCGCAGTCGCCGGTGTTCCACCAGGTGCTGACGGAGCTGAGGTCGCGCTGGGTGAGGTCCTCACCGGCCAGCTCGGACCAGGTGGTGGCGAAGCCGAGGACGCTGTGCGGCTGCCAAGACTCGATGGCGTCGAGCACCGGGCCGCCCGCCTGCTGGGAGAGGACGGCCAGCTGGGCGCGGTTGGTCAGGGCGAGGTTGACGGCGATGACCGTGGCCGCGTGGGCGGACGGCAGGGCGCCCAGCATCCGGTCGATGCCCTGTCCCTTGGGGAGGGTCAGCCGGTGCCGGATGGCCGCGAAGAGGCTGTGGTGGGAGTGGATGACGGCCTTGGGCAGGCCGGTCGTTCCGGAGGAGTGGGTGATGACGGCGGGTTCCCCGCCGTGGTGCCGGTAGGGCGCCGGGGCCGCGGCGGGGTCGCCCTTGCCGAGGTCGGCCGGGTCGGCGAGCAGCGGGGTCCCGTTGCCCACGGAGGTCAGGGCGTCCCAGTGCGGGACGTCGGCGATGACGCCGACCGCGCCGAGGCGTCTGATGTACTCGCCGGCCTGTTCGACGGGGACCCTGCCGTTGATGAGGGCCGGTATCGCGCCGAGGCGGGCCAGGGCCAGATAGCTGAGCACCTGGTCCGCGCCGGCCGTCACGAAGACGGCGACCGGGTCCCGCGGCCTGACGCCGAGGTCGTGCAGGGCGGCGGCGCGGGACGCCACCCGCTCGCCCAGTTCGGCCAGTGTCAGCGCCTGCCAGGCGGGGTGGCCGTCCACCTCGGTGTCGAAGGTGAGGGTCGGCGCGTGCAGACCGGTGCCCCGGGCGAGAAGCTCCGTCAGCACGTTGCCGACGCCCAGTCTCCGGTCGGCCGAGAATTCGGCGCGCTCGTTCTTCGGATTCATTCCCCGGTGTCCCTACTTCCTGGATCGGACTCTTTGCGTGCGGCGTCCTGCGGGTGAGCGGCGAGGCCGCGCCCGGGTCCGCCCCGCTCAGCGGTTCCGGGCCGCCCTCACCCGCCGGTGCCGGGAGGCACGCGGGCGGGAAGGGCGTTTCCCGTGGGCCCGTGGCCCTGGAGTCACTTGGCGGCGGCGGTGGCGGAGGCGCGGTCGACGATCTCCTTGACGAGGCCCGCGACGGTGAACAGCGCGACGGTCTCCATCTCGTCCTCCTCGAACTTGACGCCGTAGGTGTCCTCGACCTGGATGGCGACCTCGGCGACGGAGAGGGACTCGAGGTCCAGACCGGCCGGGCCCAGCGGGGTCTCGCCGGTGACATCGGTGACGTCGTAGTTCATGTTCTTCAGCGCCTCGATGATGAACTTCTCAACCTCGGTGGACATTTGATTGACTCCTTTTCATGGATGGGCGCCCGGGACTGGACCCGGACACGGTGACGGTGCTGTGGTGCACCGCGGACGGCGACGAGCGCCGCAAGGCACACACCCTGCTGGTGCGGGCCGCGGCCGGGATGCTCGACGTCCCGCCGTCCGAAATCTGGTTGGAGCATGAGGAGAGCGGCCGCCCGGTGCTTCGCGGGGCCGGGAGCGCGGTGCGGATCAGCGTCACGCATGGACGTGGCGCTCTGGCTGTCGCACTGACCGGCGGGGCCTGCGTCGGGGTGGATGTGGAGGTCGTACGGCGGTTGCGCGCCGAGGCGATGGCGCGGGCCTGGCTCGACCCGGCCGAGGCCGCCTGGGTGACGGCGCTGGCCGAGGAGCAGCGCCCGGCCGCGTTCCTGTGGTTGTGGACGCAGAAGGAGTCGGTGGGAAAGGCGCTCGGCCGGGGCCTTCGCCGGGGCGGGATGAGCCGTCGGGTTCCGCTTCCGGAGGCGTGGCCGCCGGTCGGGGACCTGCCCCCGGTGCTACGGCCGCTGCCCGCCGACCCGGAGGTCGCTTCGGCGGCCGTTCTCGTCGACGGCGGGCGCCGTGTCATCGGTGTCGCCCAGCGCGTCGGGACAGAGGGTGAGGGTGGTGGCGCGGCCCGTGTCAGGGTTCACCGGGTCTCCCCCGCCGCGTGCGAGTGAGCCGGTGACGGGGTGGCGGCGGACTTCGCCGCGGCCCGCAGGACCTGCGCGTCGCGCACCGGCTTGCCGGTCGCGGTGCGCGGCAGTTCGGTCAGCAGATTGAGCGAGCGGGGCCGCTTGTAGGGGGCCAGCCGGGCGGCGACGCTTCCGGCGAGGCCGTCGAACACGGCCTGTTCGTCCACCATGACGAAGGCCTCGATGCCGGTGCCGTGCACCACGACGGCCTCGCTGACGCCCGGCAGGGCGGAGATGGACGCCTCGACCTCGGTGAGGTCGACCTTGAGTCCGCCGATGGACACCTGCGAGTCGAGCCGTCCGTGGACGGTGAGCAGCCCGGTCGCGTCGTCGAAGGTGCCCGCGTCCTTCGTACGCAGCCAGCCCTCGACGTAGCGGGTGGGGTCTCTCAGACCGACGTAGGGGTTCTCGGGCAGGCCGAGGAGGATCTCCCCGTTCTCCACCCGTACCGGCATGTCCGGTGCGGGGGTCAGGGCGGGGCGGTCGGCTCCGGTGAGGTCGGTGGCGATGACCCCGGCCTCGGTCATGCCGTACATGACGCCCAGTTCGGCGCCGTAGCCGGTGGTGAACCGTTCCCGGACGCTCTCCTTGACGAGCTCGCCGCCGGTGATCATGCGCCGCAGATGGGGCAGCCGGGGTGGTGTCCGGGCCGCGGCGAGTACGGCGGCCTGCGAGGGGACCCCGAGGATGGTCGTCGGGCGGTCCCCCGCGGCGACGGCCTTGAGGATGCCGTCGACGGTCTGCCGTGCGGGCAGGACCACTTCGGATCCGGCGGCCAGTCCGTGCAGCAGTCCCCCGACCAGGCCGAGCACGTGGACGATCGAGGCGAGCACCACGGTGCGTTCGCCGCGGCCGGGGAAGCCCTCCAGCGCGGCGTACCGGTCCAGCTCCGTGAGGAGGCTGCCGGCGGTGCGGCCGATGACCTTGGAGGGGCCCGTGGACCCGGAGCTGAGTTGCAGCAGGACGTGGTCCGAGGCGGCCGGCCGGCCGCCGCGCAGAGGGGTGGTACGGGCGTCGACGTCGAAGAAGCCGCGCAGTGTGCCGGTGACGTCGGCGACGGGTTCGACGACCAGCTGAGGTGCCAGCCGCGCCACCGCCTTGCCGACCTCGTGCGTCGTCAGCCGGTAGTCGAGGAGGGCCACCTGAGCTCCGCCGCGCCATCCGGCAAGCATCGCGACGACGCAGCTCAGGGAGGGCGGCAGCCGTACGGCGAGCGTGCCTCCGGCGGTCAGTCCGGCCGCCGATAAGGACCGCTGCTGTTCGTCGACGAGCCGCCGCAATTCGTCCCGGCTCACCGGTCCGTCCAGATGCAGAGCGATATCCCGCCCGTCCCCCTTGAGTAATACGTCGTCGACCCAGGCGCCCTCGGCGCAAACGGGCCCTATAGGCACCGTTCCCCCCACAGGAATCCCCACCCATCCCAAAGTTTTCGGAAAGTGCTGGCAATCCACTGGACAACTGCGTCCTGGATCTGCCGGACATTCTTGCCGCGCTCGTTTCCTTGGCGGCAGAACCATCGTCACGCACTACCACCGGGTAATCAAGTGAAACCTTCTGCGGATTAATACTTGCGAGTAGAGATTAGGCACCCGCACGGGAGCCCTATTGCGAACATGCCGAATCACCCTTCGGCGCCGGTGAAAGCGCCGGAGGGTGCCGGATGGCATTCAAAAGAATTTAGGTTCAGAAATGAACAATTCTCGAACTTACGAAATCCTTGACGCGCGGAGCGCCCATCAAGGCCATCGCTTCGGTGAACTCGTCCGCCAGCGCACCCAGGACGCCCGCGACCCCCTCGGCACCGGAGTGCGCCAGACCCCACAGGACCGGGCGGCCGACGAGAACCGCGTCGGCGCCCAGACACAGCGCCTTCGCCACGTCGGCGCCGTGCCGGACGGCGCCGTCCAGAAGGAGCCGGCACCGCCCGTCGACCGCTTCCGCGATCTCCGGAAGGGCGTCGGCTGCGGGCCTGGCGAAGTCCAGTTGGCGGCCTCCGTGATTCGAGACGATGATCCCCTCGACCCCGTATTTGACCGCCAGCTCGGCGTCTTCCCCGGTCAGCACGCCCTTCAATACCAGTGGCAGCGACGTCCTCTCCCGCAACCACTCCAGATCGGCCCAGGTAATGGACGGGTCGAACTGCTCCTTCGAATGCCGCGCAATGGCCGACTCCCCCGCGCGCCCCCCGTGCGAGGCGGACATGAGCGAGGGGTCGACGTTGACGGCCCGTATTCCCTCGGGCAGGGCGAATCCGTTACGCGCGTCCCGCGGCCGGTACGCCACACGTGGAGCGTCCACGGTCAGCACCAGCGCCTGGAACCCGGCCTTCTCGGCCCGCCGGATCAGCTCCACCATCGCCTCGCGGCGCTTGAGCCAGTAGAGCTGGAGCCAGAGCGGGCCGGTCGCGGCCGCGGCGATGTCCTCCAGGGCGCGACTGGCGAACATGCTCACCACCAGCAGAGCGCCCGCGGCGCCCGCCGCACGGGCGGTCGCCACCTCGCCCTCGGGGTGCGCCAGCCGGTGGTAGGCCATGGGCGCGATGCCCAGCGGAGCCGCCAGGGACGCCCCGAGGAGCGAGGTGGCGGGATCGCAGACCGAGACGTCCACCAGACAGCGCGGGCGCAGCCGCATCCTGTCGAGCGCGTCCCTGGCGGCCGACAGCATCGACTCCGTGCCGCTGCCGCCCTCGATGAAGTCCCATACCGGACGGGCCAGGCGCTCCTTCGCCGCAGCCTCGTACCCGTCAAGCGTCAACGCCGCCATCCCGCTCCCCCGCCGATGGTTGGATCCGCGTGCTGAGTTAACCGCACGACCGTACGCTTACCGTACTCTCGCACAATGACAGCACGGTCGTCCACTTAGTACAGTGGCCGGGCCACGTCGCGGGTCCGGCAGGAGAGATCGAGGAGGTCGCGTGACAGCGACGTGCGCCGACGGCATGACCCAACAGGGGTGCGCGGCAATGTGGTTGACCCTCCATCAGTCCGTCGGCATCACATCGGGCGAAGGCCTCAAGGGCCTTCCCGCAACGCTGCTCGTCCGGGCCCCGGGCCCGGCGAGAACACCCCGTCCGCCCGGTTCGGCCCCGAGGCCGAGCCGCCGCACGACGCGTGCGGGGGCCGAGCCTGACGCGGTGGCCGGGGTGCACGGCGGCGGAAGCCCGCACAGCGAGCACCGTGACCGATGCCTCACCGCCGCCCGGCACCCGCTGACACCGCACCGCCCGACACCGTCCCCTCAGCGGTCCCGTCCGACCGCGCACCATGGACCGGAGGCACCATGCCCTTTGACCCACAGCTCCAGGAGCTGTACGACCGGCGCGCGGCCGAGGACGTCCGGCCGCTCTACACCCTGACGCTGGAGGAGGCCCGCGCCGCCGACCTCGCCGCCGTGCGGGCCGACGCGGGGACCCACGAGCCGGTGCGCCAGGTGACCGACGTGTCGATACCCGGCCCCGGCGGGCCGCTCCCCGTCCGGATCTACCGGCCGTCCGGCGAGGGCCCGCTGCCGGTGCTCGTCTACTTCTTCGGCGGCGGCTGGACGCTGGGCTCCCTGGACACCGGCGACGCGATCTGCCGGTCCCTGGCCAACGCCGTCGGCTGTCTGACCGTCGCGGTGGGCTACCGGCTCGCCCCGGAGCACAAGTTCCCGGCGGCTCCCGACGACTGCTTCGCGGGCGTGCGCTGGGCCGTCGAGCACGCCGGGCGGTACGGCGGCGACAGCTCCCGGGTGGCCGTCGGCGGCGACAGCGCGGGCGGCAATCTCGCCGCCGCCGTGACGCTCATGGCCAAGGACGCCGGCGGTCCGGAGCTGCTGGCCCAGCTGCTCGTCTACCCCAACACCGACCAGTTCGCGGACACCCCGTCCCTGCGCGAGAGCACCGACCCGCTGCTCTTCAACCGCAGGTCCGTCCAGTGGTACTGGGACAACTACCTCGCCTCCCCCGGGGACGGCGGCCACCCCCTCGCCTCACCCCTGCGGGCACCCGACCACTCCGGACTGCCGCCCGCACTGGTGATCACCGCCGAGTACGACCCGCTGCGCGACGAGGGCGAGCAGTACGCCGCCCGGCTGCGGGAGAGCGGCGTGCCGGTCGAGTCGGCGCGCTACCAGGGCGTGACCCACGGCTTCTTCGCCATGGCGGGCACGCTGGACGCGGGCCGCCGCGCCGTGGCCCAGGCCGCGGACTATCTGCGCGGGGCCTTCGCCCGTGCCGCCACGAGAGGCTGATCCCTTGAACGAGACATCCCCGGCGGTGCCGGGCGGGACGACGGCGGCCACGAGGCGCGCCCCGGTGCTCGGACTCGACGAGCTGCACGGGTCCCTCACCGATCCGGTGCTCGACGCGATGAACTTCCTCAACGAGGTCGTCTCGCGCTTCCCTGAAGCGCTCTCCTTCGCCCCGGGCAGACCGTCGGAGGGCTCCTTCGCGACGGAGGACCTGGCGTACTTCCTGCGGATCTACACCGAGTACCTGGAGCGCGAGCTCGGCTGGCCCGGGGAGCGGGTGCGCACCCAGCTCTTCCAGTACGGGCGGACGGGCGGGATCATCCACGAGCTGATCGCCCGGACGCTCGCCAACGACGAGGACATCCACGTTGCCGCGGAGTCGGTCGTGGTGACGACGGGCTGCCAGGAGGCGATGCTGCTCGTCCTGCGGGCCCTGTTCGCGCGGCCCGAGGACACGCTGCTCATCAGCTCTCCCTGCTACATCGGGGCCACGGGCGCGGCCCGGCTCCTCGACATCGCGGTGCGCCCGGTCCCCGAGGGGCCCGAGGGGCCCGACCCGGAGGCGATCGCGGAGGCGGCCCGCCGTACCCGGGCGGCCGGGGGGCGGCCCCGCGCGCTGTACATCGTGCCGGACTTCGCCAATCCGACGGGCGCGAGCATGACCGTGGCCGCCCGCGAACGACTCCTGGAGGTCGCCGCCGATGAGGATCTGCTGATCCTGGAGGACAACCCCTACGGGTTCTTCGTCCGGGAGGGGACCGCGCGGCCCACGCTGAAGGCTTTGGACCGTGAGCGGCGGGTGCTGCACCTCGGTTCGTTCGCCAAGACCGCGCTGCCGGGGGCGCGCGTCGGCTACGTGGTAGCCGATCAGGAGGTCATCGGGGCGGCGGGTGAGCGGTCGCTGCTCGCCGACCAGCTGTCCAAGATCAAGAGCATGACGACGGTCAACACCTCGGCGATCAGCCAGGCCGTCGTCGGCGGGCTGCTCATCGACTGCGGTTTCCGGCTGCGTGAGGCGAACGCCGAGGCCATCGCCTTCTACCGGGCCAACATGAACACGCTCCTGGCCGAGCTGGACCGGCACTTCCCGGCCGCGCGGCGGGAGTCGCTCGGTATCGACTGGAACCGGCCGGACGGCGGCTTCTTCCTCGTGGTCGACGTGCCCTTCCTCGCCGACGCCAAGGCCCTGGAGGATTCGGCACGGAACTTCGGCGTGCTCTGGACGCCGATGAGCGACTTCTATCCGGGGAGCGGCGGGGAGCACACACTCCGGCTCTCGTGCAGCTCGTTGACCCCTGACCAGGTCACGGAGGGCGTGACCCGGCTGGCCGCGTTCATCTCCGAGCGGGCGGCGGGGCCGGTCCGGTAGCACCCGGCCGCGCGCGGGGCGGAGGTGTCCGGCCGGGGGGCCGGGCACCTCCGCCCCTGGGGCGCGGCGCCTTTTCGCCGGTGTCTCTCCGGGAGGCACTAACTAAACGCACGATCGTGCTAATGTGTTCTCGTTGGCGGGCTCCGTCAGGAGACATCCGCCTGGGTCCGCACTCGCCGAAAGGTTCCGTATGGACGTCCGGAAGCTGGACCGCGCCGCCGTGCTGGAGACCGTACGGGTCCTGGAGCAGGCCGGTCCCGCGGACTGGGAACGGCCCACTCCGTGCGCCGACTGGACGCTGCGTCAGCTCGTGGCCCACATGACGGGCCAGCACCACGGCTTCGCGGCCGCCGCGGCGGGAAACGGGGCCGACCTCTCCGTATGGCGGCCCGGCGACCTCGGCGACGACCTGGTGGCGGCCTACCGCACCGCGGCGGACAAGGTCCTCGACGCCTTCGCCCCGTCCACCGTGCTCAACCGGGAGTTCGTCCTCCCGGAGATCAGCGACACCGTCCGCTTCCCCTCCTCGGTCGCGATCGGGTTCCACTTCCTGGACCACGTCGTCCACGGCTGGGATCTGGCCCGGACCCTCGGGGTGGGTCTGGAGCTGGACGAGGAGATCGCCGAGGCGGCCCTGGTGTTCGCCCTGCGCGTCCCCGACGACGAACGCCGCCTCGGCGACGCGGCGCTGTTCCGCCCGGCGCTGCTCGCGGCGCCCGGCGCGGACGTCCTGGACCTGGTCCTGACCACACTCGGCCGGTCGCCCGACTGGACCGCGGACGCGGCTCATCGGCCCTTCACCGCTCCGCGGGGCTGAGCACGCCCGCCCGGCCCCCACCCGTACGCCCTTACCGACCCGAACAGGGAGACACGCATGCTCGCCGACCTCAGAGCCAACGTCGCACGCCGTCTGGGCCTGCCGCAGGAGGAGGTGTTCGCCGGTCAGCCGCTGTCGGCCGTGCTGGTCGCCTCGCCGAGCGCGATCAACTCCATCGACCTGCTGGACGCGTTCGCCGGGGCGCTCGCCGACGCGGGACTCGACGACGACGTGGAGCTGCCCACGATGACGCTGAACCACACCGCCGAGGACGTCGTCTCGGCGCTCGCCGAACAGCTCGCCACCACCTCCTCCTGACCGGAAGGCGCGAACCGTGCTGATCATGACCGACATCGTCAAGGAGCTCCGCGCCGGAGCCACCGTCACCGACGTCCTGCGGGTCCAGCAGAGCTACCACGAGCAGCGGCGCTGGGGGACGGACATCCTCTTCGAGGGCCGCCGCCTGGACCGCCCGAAGGCCGGTGACCGGGCGGCCCTGTGGCACGCCTCGCGCGCCGAGCTGACCACCCAGCCGGCCGGTATCCGGCTGGCCGTCGACGGCGTCAAGCTCGCGGGCGAGATCCGCGAGTCGAACCCGCTGGGCTCCGACATCCTGCACATAGCCGCGGCCTGGTCGGCACGGTACTGGCTGGAGGAGGAGGCGCACCACGAGATCGCCTTCGGCCGGCTGATGGAGATGGCGGGCATCGACCCGATCGACGAGGAGGAGGTGATCGAGTGCCGGGGCCCCCTCCCGGCGGACAACTACGCCCGTGTCTGCATGCTCCAGGCGTGCGTGGAGATCGAGGCGTGCGTGTCCTACGGCTGGCAGTCGCGCACCACCGAGGACCCGCTCGTACGGGACGTCTTCCACACCGTCATGAAGGACGAGGTGCAGCACCGCCAGTACTTCGCCTCCTTCGCCAAGGCCCTGGTGGACTCCGGCGTCTACCCCCTCAAGGACGTCCTGTCGATGGCCTACACCTGGGTCCGGCCGGACGGCGGCGAGACCTACGGCGCCGCGCGCGACTCCCAGACCGAGCGCCAGGGGCACGTGAACTGGTGGGAGCGGACCCGCAGCGGTGAGGAGGAGTTCGCCCTCGCCGACGACGCCCTGCACGAGGGGTCGGTGCACGCCAAGAAGCTGACCAGCGTGTTCGCCCTGGTCCGCGAGGTGACCGGAATCCAGATCACATCGTACGAGGACCTCAAGCGTGCCTACTTCGCCAGCCTCCGCTCGAACGATGTCGACCGGATTCGACTTGCAGTCCGTGGCGGAGCTTCGCGCGAAGCCGCACTTGCTCGCTAGCGGCGCCCTGTTCACCGCCGGTGAACGGGCGCACTGCCGCTCCCGGCCCGACCCCCACGCCTCGCTCGCCGGACTGTTCTCGGCCAAGGAGGCCTTCGTCAAGGCGCTCTGCTCCCTCGGGGGCGCCCCGGACCACACCTTTCCCGAGGTCGAGGTGGTGTACGGCGCCGCCGGGGAGCCACGGATACGGCTGCACG
Organism: Streptomyces sp. NPDC101181; assembly: GCF_044767975.1. Taxonomy (NCBI): domain Bacteria; kingdom Bacillati; phylum Actinomycetota; class Actinomycetes; order Kitasatosporales; family Streptomycetaceae; genus Streptomyces; species Streptomyces sp. NPDC101181. The sequence continues at coordinate 127,289 of NZ_JBIWOX010000012.1, forward strand.
GGGACATCGCCGCGTGGCAGCTCCGGCGGAGTCTCGCCGTGGAGGTGTCCATCAGCCACACCGGCGACACGGCCGGTGCGGTGGTCGTACTGCTGGCCGCACCGGCGGAGAGAGGAGGGCAGGCGCCATGAGCGTCACGACACCGCTGGACGTCCCGCACACCTGCGAAGTGGCCCTGCGGTCCAACGACTTCGACTGGGCCGGACACCTCAACAACAGTGTGCACGTCCAGATCCTGGAGGCGGGCCGCTGGCAGTGGGGGCTCGCCCTGGGGGTCGATCTGCGCGACAGCACCCTGGTCGCGGTGGTGCTCCAGCTCCAGCTGGACTATCTGAAGGCCGTCGACTGGGACCCCGTGGGGTCGGTCGTCGTCCGCACAGCGTTCGCCGGGCAGTCCACGTACAGCTTCACCCTGACCCAGGACATCGAGCGGCCGGACGGCACCGTCGTCGCCCGGGGCCGGGTCCGGCTCGGGCTCGTGGACCGGGACACCAAACGGGTCCACCGGGCCGACCTCCAGGCACTGCTGGACATCCCGGGGAGAGCCGTATGACGGTGAACACGCTCCAGGAGGCCGTCGCCGCCCAGGCCCACCGGCAGGACGCGACGGTCACCTTCGGCACCTCCGCCGCGCGGGAGCAGCTGACCTACCCCGTGTTCGCCGAGCAGATCGCCGCCGCGGCCGGGGGCTTCGCGGACCAGGGCGTACGTCCCGGGGACCGGGTGCTGCTGCGCGTCACCGGATCCCGCGAGGGGGTGCTGGCCCTGCTGGGGCTGATGCACCTGGGCGCGGTCCCGGTCTCGGTGAAGCCACGCGTCCCGGGGGCGATGATGGGCAGTTACGTGGCGATGGTGACGGAGCAGCAGGGCGCCCGGTACGCCTTGCGCCTCTCCGGCCCCGGACTGACGGAGCTGCGGCTGGAACTGCGGCCGCGCTCCGCCCGGGGGCCGGAGCCGGGCGAACGGGACGGACTCGCGTTCGTCCAGTACACGAGCGGCTCCACCGGTATGCCGCGTCCCATCCCGCTGAGCCACCGGGCCGTGCTCGGCAACATCGAGGCGATCGGGGCCGTGGCGGGCATGAAGCCCGGCCACGCGGGGCTGATCGCTCTGCCGCTCCATCACGACATGGGGCTCATCGGGGTGCTGACGTCGCTCGTGCGGGGCATCGGCCTGGTGGTCGAGGAGCCGGGGGCCTTCCTGCGCAGGCCCCTGGCGGGTCTGCGGCTGGTGCGCGAGGCGGAGAGCGTGCACAGCGCCTTCCCCGACTTCATGCTGCGCTACCTCGCGGCCCGGATGACGGAGGCGGCGGACGGCCGGGAGGGTCTCGATCCCGGGTTGCTCCGGAGCTGGCGCACCGTGTTCTGCGGGGCGGAGCCCATCCGGCCGCGGTCGGTGGGCGCCTTTCTGGACGCCGTGGGGCCCTGGGGCTTCGACCCGGGGGCCCTGGTGTTCTGCTACGGGCTCGCCGAGGCGGCGCTGATGGCCACCTCGCACCGCTACACGGACACCGCCACCGCCTTTCGCACCGAGGGGACCACCACCACGGCGTGTCTCGGCGGCACCATGCCGGGCCTGGACCTGCGCGTCGTGGACGAGGCGGGCCGCGACTGCGCGGACGGTGAGGTCGGCTCCGTGCGGCTGCGCGGGGCGACGCTGTTCGACGGGTACGACGGGACCACCGACCACCGCACCGTCTGGTTCGACACCGGGGACCTGGGGTCCCTGCACGCGGGGCGGCTGCACCTCAGCGGCCGCCGGGGCGACCGCGTCTGCGTCGGCGGCGTGAACGTCTTCGCCACGGACGTCGAGGAGGTGGCGGCGACGGTTCCCGGAGTGGCGGAGTGCGTGGTCCTGCCCCGCACAGAGTCCTTCGCCGTTCTCGTCGTGCCGGAGCGGGGGCGGACGGTCGACACGGACCGGCTGGCCGCTCTGGTGGCCGCCGAGTTCGGTGCGGCTCCGGAGCGGGTGATGGCGGTGGCGCACAGCGCCCTCTCCCGCACGGCGAGCGGGAAGCCCGCCCGCGCCCATATGCTCACGCGGCTCGAAGAGGGCGCGCTCGGCTGAACCGGGCGGCCAGGGCCGGCCGTGTGCCCCCGCGCGAACCCGCGGCGCCCACACGGCCGGCCGGGCCCGAGGGCCGGGCGATCGGCTGCCGCCGACGAACGGTCCGATCGGCCCCGCCCCCTGCGGCGTCTCAGCGGGGAGTGGCGGGGCCGAAGCGTTCGGGGGCCAGGGCGGCGAGCAGCGAGGAGACCACGAGTTCGGTCGAGGCGGCCATGTCCACGGAGCCCGGGGAGAGCAGCCACTGGACCTGGAGGCCGTCCATGACCGCGATGATCGCGTTGGCCGCGTTCTCCGTCATCTCCGCCCGTTCGGCGGCCGGTTCACAGGTCTCGCGCAGTGCGTCGACGACGAAGGCGCGCAGACCGTCGTAGCGGTCGCGGAAGTAGTCCTGGGCCGGGTGGTCGTCGGTGACGGACTCCGCCGAGAGCACCGTGTAGAGGCGGACGATGCCTTCGCGTTCGGCGTTGCGCAGCGCGGTGTCGACCAGGTGGTGCAGGAAGTCGAGGCCCTGGGGGCGGTCCGTGCCCAGCTGCTCGATGTCGGCCCGGTCGCGCAGTTCGAGGACGCTGGTGAGGAGCTGGGCCTTGGAGCGGAAGTAGTGCAGGACACCCGCCTGGGTGAGGCCGACGCGGTCCGCGATCTCGGCGAGCGAGGCGTTGTTGTAGCCGCGGGCGGCGAAGGTGTCCATGGCGATCGCCAGGATGTCCTGCTGCCGCTGCCGCGCCTCGGGGCTGCGCGGGGTGCGGGGCCCCGCGGGACGGCGAGCCGGTCTGTCCACTTCCTGGTTGGTCACCGGATCAGCTTAAGCCCGCCCGGAACGGCGGTGGGGAAGGTGTCGACCGACTACTTACTAACCACTTAGTGGGTGTGGTTTCATGCGGTTGCCCCTCCGCTGTGCGCGCCGGGATCGCGCGCACCACCCGTCCGAAGGAGAGCCGCACATGCCTCACCCCCGTCCCCCGCGCCGCAGAGCCCGCGCGGCAGGTGCCGCGCTCGTCCTGGCCTTCGCCGCGTTCGGCGCCGACGCCACCGCCACCACCGCCCGAGCGGCCGATCCGGTCGCCCAGGTGTGGGTCACCACCGCCGACGGGAGCAAGAAGCTCACCGCCGAGGGAGGCGTGCCGTTCACCGGCGCCCCGCAGGGTGTCGACATCCGGGTCGACGCCTCGGCCAGGGCCCAGAGGTTCACCGGCGCGGGCGCCTCGGTGACCGGCGCCTCCGCCCAGCTCGTCCAAGGTCTCCCGCAGGCCCAGCGCACCTCGCTGCTGAGGTCGCTGTTCTCCGCGGAGGGCGACGGCATCGGGCTGAACTATCTGCGCCAGCCCCTGGGCAGCACCGACTTCGACGCCGACTCCAACGCGTACACCTACGAGGACACCCGCGGGTCCTTCTCCATCGACCGGGACCGCGCCCGGATCATCCCGGTCCTGAAGCAGGCCACCGCGGTCAACCCGGCCATCCGGTTCATGGGGTCGCCCTGGTCGCCTCCGGCCTGGATGAAGACCGGCAACTCCCTCAACGGCGGCAGCCTGCGCTCCGAGCACTACCAGGCGTACGCCGACTACCTGGTGAAGGCGATCCGGGCGTACGCGCAGGAGGGGATCGCCCTCACCGACCTCACCGCGCAGAACGAGCCGGAGTTCGCGACGAGTTACCCGTCCATGAGCATGACCTCGGCGGAGCAGGCCGCCTTCCTCCAGGTCCTGGACCGCACGCTCACCGCCGCGAACCTGCCGACCAACATCCTCGCCTACGACCACAACTGGGATCACCCGAACTATCCGCTGGACGTCTTCTCCCGCATCGGGGGCATCCAGCGGGTCATCGGCGCCGCCTTCCACTGCTACGGCGGTGCGCCAGCCGCGCAGCAGCAGATCGTGAACGCGGGAAAGCGGGTCTTCTTCACCGAGTGCTCGGGCACCGACAGCGCGAACGCGGCCTCGACGTTCGGCGACACGCTGCGGTGGCACACGGAGAACCTCGTCGTGCAGAACATGCGCAACGGGGGTGAGACGGTCGTCAACTGGAATCTCGCCCTCGACCGGAACGGCGGCCCGCACCAGGGGCACTGCGGCAACCGCTGCAACGGCGTCGTGGAGATCGCCGGGGGTCAGGTCACCCGGAACGCCGAGTTCTACGTTCTGGGCCATGTCACCAAGTTCATCAGGCCCGGCGCGACCCGCATCGGCTCCACCAGCCAGGGGGCCGGCGGGGTGCAGAACGTCGTCTTCCAGAACCCGGACGGCAGCCGGGCCGCCGTCGTCGTCAACACCGCGTCCGGCGCCCAGCGGTTCTCGCTGACCGACAACGGGAAGTCACTGGTCCACACCCTGCCCGCCGGTGCCGTGGCGACCTTCACCTGGGACGGGAGCCCGACCCAGCCGCCGACGGGCTCCATCGATCCCGCCGCCTGGTACCAGGTGCGCAACGCGGGCAGCGGCGCCTGCCTGGACGCGGCCGACTGGGGCACCGGCGACGGCACGGCGCTCCAGCAGTGGGCCTGCGGGACCGGGGCGAACCAGAGCTGGCAGTTCCGGCCCACCGACGGCGGCCACCACCAGGTGGTGAACCGGCACAACTCCCGGGTCTGGGACGTCGACGGCGGCTCCGGGGCCACCGCCGACGGCGCGAGGGTCCATCTGTGGTCCTACGCAGGCGGCACGAACCAGCAGTGGCGGGCCGAGCCGCTGGGCTCGACCGGCCAGTTCCGCTTCGCCGCCCGCCACAGCGGCAAGTGCCTGACCGTGAACGGCTCTTCGACGGCGGACGGGGCCCGGCTCGCCCAGCAGCCCTGCGACGGGTCCGCCGCCCAGGCGTTCACCTTGACCCGCTGATCCGGGAGCCGCCCCCGCACACGGGAAATCCCCGGCGCGTAATTGCGTGCCGGGGATTGTCGCGCGTATATTGGATTCTTCTGCTCACACGCAGAAAGGCCCCGCTCGGGGGCCTTATGAGAATCAATGTATCCGGTGGGGAGCTATTTTGTCAAACCGGGAAAGCGACGAATTGCGGGAAGAACAGGAATTCATCGACCGGCTCCATGCCCGGGTCGACGCCCTGCGGGGCGGTGCGGCCGAGGGCGTCGAGCAGGCGCTGGTTCCGGTCGGGACCGGACAGCAGGCACGCCTGGAGCGCGACATCCTCCTCGCGGAGCGCTCGGGTCTGCTGGCGGCGCTCGACGCCGTGGACGGTTCTCTGTGCTTCGGCCGCATCGACCGCCGCGACGGTCTCACGCACCACATCGGCCGCGTCGGCGTCCGGGAGGACGACGGCGAGCGCACCCCGGTCCTCATCGACTGGCGCGCCCCGGTGGCGCGTCCCTTCTACCTCGCCACCGGACACACCCCGATGGGGCTGCGCCGGCGCCGCCACATCGCCACCGAGGGCCGGCGTGTCACCGAACTCCACGACGAGATCCTCGATCTGGGCGATGAGGACCGCACCGGTTTCGAGGACCCCAACGGAGACACCGTTCTCCTCGCGGCGCTGAACTCGGCGCGCACCGGGCGGATGGGCGACATCGTGCGGACCATCCAGGCCGAGCAGGACGCCATCATCCGCGCGCCGCACCGCGGGGTGCTGGTCGTCGAGGGCGGCCCCGGAACGGGGAAGACGGCCGTCGCGCTGCACCGGGCCGCGTTCCTGCTCTACGAGCGGCGCGAGCTCCTGGCCAGGCGCGCGGTGCTGATCGTGGGGCCCAACCCGGCCTTCCTGCGCTACATCTCCGAGGTGCTGCCCGCGCTGGGCGAGACCGGGGTGCTCCTGTCGACGCCGGCCGAGCTGTTCCCCGGGGTGCGGGCCACCGGCAGGGACACGGCGCGCGCCGCCGCCGTCAAGGGCGGCGAGCGGATGGCCGAGGCGCTCGCCCTGGCCGTACGCGACCGTCAGCGGCTGCCCGAACCCGGCGCCCCGGTGGTCGTCCCGCACGACGATGGCGACCTGGTCATCGACTGGGAGATCGCCTACGAGGCGAGGCAGGCGGCCCGGGACACCCGGCTCCCCCACAACCCGGCCCGCCCCCACTTCGTCTTCCGGATCATCGACGCCCTCACCGCCCAGCTCGCCGAGCGCATCGGCGCCGACCCGCACGGCGGCCCCAACTTTCTGGGACCCGACGACGTCGCCCTGCTCGGCCGGGACATCGCCCGGAGCAAGGAGGTGCACGCGGCCATGGAGGAGCTGTGGCCGCCGCTCACCCCCGAGGGGTTCCTCACCGACTTCCTGGCCGAGCCGGTGTACCTGCCGGAGAAGGACGCCGACGCCCTCCGGCGCGCGCCGGGCGAGGGCCGGTGGACCCCCGCCGACGTACCGCTGCTGGACGAGGCCGCCGAACTGCTCGGCGTCGACGACAGCGCCGAGCGGGCCGCGGCCGAGGCCGTACGGCAGGAGCGGATCGGTTACGCGCAGGGGGTCCTGGAGCTGTCGCGCGGGTCGGAGAGCTACGAGTTCGAGGACGAGGAGTCCGAGGTGCTCGCCGCGCACGACATCATCGACGCCGAGCGGATGGCCGAGCGGCACGAGGAGACCGACCACCGCACCGCCGCCGAACGGGCCGCGGCGGACCGCACCTGGGCGTTCGGCCACATCATCGTCGACGAGGCGCAGGAGCTCTCCCCGATGGCCTGGCGGCTGCTGATGCGCCGGTCCCCGACCCGTTCGCTGACCCTGGTCGGGGACCCGGCCCAGACCTCCGAGGAGGCGGGCACCCGTTCCTGGCGGGAGATCCTCGGCCCGTACGTCGGGGACCGCTTCGAGCACGTCACCCTGAAGGTCAACTACCGTACGCCCGCGGAGATCATGGAGCTGGCCGCCGGGGTCGTCCGGGAGCGGGACCCGTCCTTCGTCTCGCCCCTCTCGGTGCGGTCCACCGGTGAGAAGCCCTGGACCCGGGACGCGGGCGACGACCTGGCGGGCGCGGTGGCCGGGGCGGTCGCGGAGCTGACGCCCCGGGAGGGGCGCCTCGCGGTCATCGCCCCCCGCACGCTGCACGAGGAGATCGCCGCCCCGCTCCCGGGGGTCACGCCGGGGGCCGCGCCCGATCTCGCGCGCCCGGTGGTGCTGCTGGAGCCGCGCCAGGCCAAGGGGCTGGAGTTCGACCACGTGCTGGTGGTGGAGCCCGCCCGGTTCGCCACGAGCGATCTGTACGTGGCGCTGACCCAGGCCACCCAGCGTCTGGGGATCGTCCACCGGGAGGAGCTGCCCCGGGCGTTGCGGTGAGGCCTTCCCGGCGCCCGGCGCGAGCACGGTTCGGGAGGGGGCCGGGAAGCCCATAGGGTGACGCCATGTCTTCGCCCCTGAGTTCGACGAAAACGGCCGCCGCTCTGCGCACATCGGCCCGTGTCTCCGCCGAGTTGCTGCTGGTCCTGGTGATGGCCGGGGTCGCTCTGTGGGTGCTCGGCCGGATGTGGTCGGTCGTCTGGCCGCTGATAGTCGCCCTGTTCCTCACGACGCTCACCTGGCCGGTCGCCCGCTTCCTGCGGCGGCGCGGCTGGCGGCCCGCGCTCGCCGCCTCCGCGGTGACCGTGCTCTTCCTGCTGCTGGCGGCGGGCACCGTGGCGCTGATCGCGGTGCCCGTGGCCTCCCAGTCCGGTGAGCTGGCCGACGGGGTGGTGGAGGGCATCCAGCGGCTGCGCGAGTGGGCGGCGGGGCCGCCGCTGAACATCGGCGACGACCAGATCACCGGGGCGCTCGACAGCGCCACGGCCAAGATCCAGGACAGTGTCGGCAGCATGGTCACGACCGTCGTCACCGGGGTGAGCACCGTGGTCAACGGGGTGGTCACGGCGGTGCTCGCGGTGTTCCTGATGTTCTTCTTCCTCAAGGACGGGCCCCGCTTCCTGCCGTGGCTGACCCGTCAGCTGCCGGGACGGCTCGCGACCGACGTTCCGGCCGTGGCCGAGCGGGGCTGGGACACCCTGGGCGCGTTCGTGCGGTCCCAGGCGTTCGTCGGGCTGCTCGACGCGGTGTTCATCGGGCTGGGTCTGTGGATTCTGGGGGTGCCGCTGGTCCTCCCGCTGGCGGTGCTGACGTTCGTCTCGGCGTTCGTGCCGATCGTGGGCGCGCTGTTCGCCGGTTTCGTGGCGGTGGTCATCGCCCTGGTGTCCAACGGGCTGACGGACGCGCTGATCACGTTGGCGATCATCATCGTGGTGCAGCAGCTGGAGGGCAACGTGTTCCAGCCGATGATCCAGGGCAAGGGTCTCGGGCTGCACGCGGCGGTCGTGCTGCTCGCGGTGACGCTGGGCGGCAGCCTGGCCGGAGTGGTGGGCAGCCTGCTCGCGGTGCCGATCGCGGCGGTGATCGCGGTCGTCTGGAACTACATCCGCGAACAGCTCAGCGCCCCCGGGGAGCCGGAGGCCCCGGAGGGCGACACCGTGACCGCCGAATCGCCCGCCCCCGCGTAAGGGCCCGAGCGGCCGGTGTCCCGGGCCCGGCCTCGCCCGCCCGCCCCGGCGTAACGCCTCGGCGGCCGGGCGAGCGAGCCCGTGGGCGCCCCGGGCCGCCCGCGCTGACGCGAACGCGTCCGCCCCGGTCCCTCGCGGGGGCCGGGGCGGACGCGTGATCACCGGGCTGGTCGCCCGGAGGGTCAGATCGTCGCCGTGTCGATCACGAAGCGGTAGCGGACGTCACTCGCGAGCACCCGTTCGTACGCCTCGTTGACCTGGTTCGCCCCGATGACCTCGATCTCTGCCCCGAGACCGTGCACTGCGCAGAAGTCCAGCATCTCCTGGGTCTCGGCGATGCCACCGATCGCGGAGCCCGCGATCGAACGGTTGCCGTTGATAAGCGAGAACAGGTTCAACGAGATCGGCTCCTCGGGCGCGCCCACGTTGACCAGGGTCCCGTCGGTGCGCAGCAGACCGAGATAGGCGCCGAAGTCCAGCGGGGCCGAGACGGTGGACAGGATGACGTCGAAGGTCCCGGCCAGCTCTTCGAAGGTCTTCGGGTCGCTGGTCGCGTAGTAGTGGTCGGCGCCGAGCCTCAGCCCGTCGTCCTTCTTCCGCAGCGACTGGGACAGGACGGTGACCTCGGCGCCGAGGGCGTGCGCGATCTTGACGCCCATGTGACCGAGACCGCCCAGACCGATGACCGCGACCTTCTTGCCGGGGCCCGCGCCCCAGCGCTTGAGCGGCGAGAACGTGGTGATGCCCGCGCAGAGCAGCGGCGCGGCCTCGTCGAGGGCGATGCCCTCGGGGATGGAGACGACGAACGCGTCGCGCACGACGATGTGCGTGGAGTAGCCGCCGTAGGTCGGCTCACCGCTGCGGTCGAGCGCGTTGTACGTCTGGGTGTTGCCCTCGGCGCAGTGCTGCTCGCGGCCGAGTCGGCACGCGTCGCACTGTCCGCAGGAGTCGACCATGCAGCCGACGCCGACGCGGTCGCCGACCTTGAACTTCGTCACGCCGGACCCGGTCTCGGCGACGGTCCCGGCGATCTCGTGGCCGGGCACCATCGGGAAGATGCCCTCGCCCCACCCGTCGCGGGCCTGGTGGATGTCGGAGTGGCAGATACCGGCGTACTTGATGTCGATCAGGACGTCGAACTCGCCCACCGGGCGGCGCTCGATCGTGGTGCGCTCCAGCGGGGCCTTGGCACGGGGAGCGGCGTATGCGGCAACGGTGGTCATGCCGGAGGTTCTCCTCTGGGTGATGCGTCAGGAACGCTTCCAGCATCACGCGGCGGTCTCTGTTTACCCAGGTCACCGCTTTGCCTACGTCCAGTGGTCCTACTACCGGCAGGGACAGGCTGCCGGGCGTGCGACCAGGAATACTGGAAGGTATGAACGAGCAGCCCGCCCCCTCCTCCCCCGAGCCGCTGGACCGCCGCGCCGAGCTGAGCGAGTTCCTGCGCACCCGGCGGGCCCGGCTCCGGCCGCAGGACGTGGGACTGCCCGAGTTCGGGCGGGCCCGGCGGGTCCCGGGGCTGCGCCGGGAGGAGCTGGCGCAGCTGGCGGGCGTCTCCGTGGCGTACTACACCCGCCTGGAACAGGGCAACGGCCGCAACGTCTCGGCCGAGGTGCTGGACGCGATCGCCCGCGCGCTGCGGCTGACCGGCGCCGAGCACGCGCATCTGACGCATCTGGCCAAGCCGGGGCAGCACAAGAAGAAGCGCCGCCCGGCCCGGGTCCAGCAGGTGCGGGCCGGGCTGCGCTACCTCCTGGAGGCCATGGACGGCATTCCGGCCTACGTCTCCGGGGCGCGCTCGGACATCCTCGCCTGGAACCCCATGGCGGCGGCCGTGTTCGGAGACTGGGGCGCCCTGCCGCCCGCCGAGCGCAACTGGGCGCGGCTCGTGTTCCTCTCCCCCGACTACCGGGACCTGTACGTCGAGTGGGACTCCAAGGCCTCGGACATGGTGAGTTATCTGCGCCTGTACGCGGGCTGCCACCCGGACGACCCGGAGCTGTCGGCCCTGGTGGGCGAGCTGTCCGTGAAGAGCGAGGAGTTCCGCCGGCTGTGGGCCACCCATAACGTGAAGGAGAAGGGCCACGGCGTCAAACTGATCCGCCACCCGCTCGTCGGGGAGCTGACCCTGTCGTACGAGACGCTGAACCTGCCGGACGACGAGGAACAGCACCTGGTCACCTACCACGCAGAACCGGACTCGGAGTCGGCCCAGGCCCTGCGCCTGCTGGCGAGCTGGGGAGCGGACGCGCGCCGGGGAGCGGAGTCGTCGCGGCGGGCGTGAGACAGCGGACAGCCCCGGCCGTCTGCCTGACCGGGCCGGGGGATGGCGGGGAGCAGGGTCCCCGGGGGGGCGGAGGGTGGCTGGCAGGCCGTGAGCCGTCGGCCGTGACACCCCCGCCCGTACGCGTGATGTACGGAAGAAGTGCGCTCCGCGGCTACGATGCGGAGCGGAGGTGTCCTGTTGTCCGAACTGTTCGATGCCGTCGACGCCCTGATCGCCGGGCAGTCGCCCCTGCCCCCGCCCGCCGAACGCGAACGGCTGCGCAAGGCGCACGGGCTGAGTCAGGAACAGGTGGCGTCAGCCCTCAAGGTCCGCCGGGCCACGGTCCTCTCGTGGGAGAGCGGCAGGACCGAGCCGCGCGCGCCCCAGCGTGAGGCGTACGCACGGCTCCTGGAACAACTGGCCGCGCTCTATCCCCCGCAGTCCCCTGCACCGGCCGCTGCCGACCCGGACCCTTCGGTCGAACCGGCCCCTTCGGCCGACCCGGCGGCTCCGGTGACGGCGCCCGTGCCCGGCCCCGCGGAGCCCACGCCGTCCGCGCCCGGCCCCGTGGAACACGCACCGTCGCCCTCAGCCCCGGCGGCCGAGGCCGCTCCCAAAGCCACCGAGCCGTCCCCCTCCCCATCCCCCGCCACGCTCCGGGAGCCCCCCGGTGCAGCCCGGACGCCGCGGTTCTCGCCCGCCGGGACCGGCTCCCGTGAAACCGGCGGAGACGCGTTCGCGCACGGGCCCGTCGGCGTGCTGGACGGGGACGGATCGCTGTACTGCGCGGACGGCCTGGTCCTGGACTGCCCGGCCTCCACCCTGCCCGAGCTGGTGGCGTGGACGCTGGCGGAGGGCGGTCTCGGCTCGCCCCGGCTGCACCGCCACGGCAAGGACGGTGACCCGCTCGTCGTCCTCACCGCGTCGGCGGCCGAACGGTTCGGGCTGCCGGCGGAGCTGGAGGATCGCAGGGGGCTGCGGCTGCCCGACGGCCATCCGGCCCTCAAACAGCTCGCCCGCGCCAAGTGGCAGCTCACCCGGCGCGGCTTCGGCCCCTGGGCCCGGGTCTACCGGCCCGCGCACTCCGGGCAGCGCGCCTGCGTGCAGTTCGCAGTTCTGCCCTGGGGCGCGCTGGACGCCCGCTCCTGGGGGGCCGCGGACCGGTTGCCGCCCGGGGAACTGGCCGCGGTGCTCTGCGCGTTCGCCCGGCGTGTCATCACGCCGCGCGGGTCGACCGCCGTGTCGGGCCTGGAGCTGATGACCGCCCTGCGCCCGCCGACCCGGGCCGTGCGGGACGAGGGGACCGGAAGCTGGGTCTCCGGACCGGTGCCGGGGTCCCTTCCGGGCGCCGTCGACCCGGCGCCCCCGGAGGCTCCCGACGAACACCCGGTCGTCGCAGCCCTGTTCCCGCGGGGCCACCGGCGTACCCCGGGCGAGGTGCTCGACGAGGAGGCCTTCGACTGGATCCGGGATCCGCAGCTGCTGACGGACGCCGAGTGCGAACGACGGTACGCGGTCGGCATCGACGTCAACACCGCGTTCCTCGCCGCCGCCAACCGGCTCCCCGTGGGCCTCGGCGCACCCGTCCATGTCTCTTCTCCCGCCTTCGACAAGGCGGTGCCGGGGAGTTGGCTGATCGACCTCTCGGGCATCGAGCTGGACCCGAGGCTGCCGTCGCCGTTCACCCCGCACGGCGGCCGACCCGAGGGGCCCGCCTGGTACACCACGCCGACGGTGGCGTACGCCTACGAACTGGTCGCGACGCACCGGCTGCCGGTCGCGCTCGCCCCGCTGGAGGCGTGGATCCGGCCGGAGTCGGGGCCGTATCTCGACCCCTGGTACAAGCACCTCAGCGAGGCGTACAAGGCCACGATGGCCGAGCTCGGTGTCCCACCGGGCCTGGACGACGAGGCGTTTCTGGCGGCGATGGCCGGTCGCCAGGAAGGCGACGCCGGAGCGGCCATGGTGCTGTCGGCGATCAAGTCGACGGTGAAGGGCGGCATCGGCAAGCTCCGCGAGCGGCCTCAGGGCGCCGGGTACCGCCCCGGGGAGCGGTGGCCCGCGCTGGAGCGGGCGACGTGGCGTCCCGATATCCGGGCCGCGGTCGTCGCCTCCGCGCGGGTCAACATGCACCGCAAAATCCTGAAGACCGCGATCGCCACCGGTGCGGGGGCCGTCCCGGAAGGCAGTCTCGTCCTGGCCGCGGCCGCATCGGTTCCGGTGGCGCTGCTGTCGGACTGCGCCGTCTACCTCGCCGACGGGCCCTCCCCGCTCGACGTGCTGCCCCGTACGCCTGACGGGAAGCCCGCACCCGGCTCGTTCCGGCTGGGGGTGTCGCCCGGCATGGTGAAGCACGAGGGCACCCAGGATCTGCTGTGGGCCGTGCGGATGCTGGACGAGGGGCACAATCCGGCCCGGCACATCAAGGGCGTCGATGCCGCCGACGGCGGAGAGTAGGACAAGCCGGTGGGCATCTTCGAAGACAGTCTGGACCGGGCCTCGGAGAACACGGCGACGCGCCCGCTCCCCAAGTCGGCCGGGGCGCAAGTCCGCTTCCTGGTCAAGCAGTTGAAGGGCTCGACCCGTGAGGCGGCTCGGGTGCTGGGGGTGTCCCAGCGCACCGTCGAGCGTTATCTCACGGGCGGTATCAAGCGCCCGCGCCCGGAGCTGGCCGCCCGGCTGGAGGGCGAGGTCCGCCGCCGGTGGCAGCCCCGGGTCCGGGACCGGGCCAGGAAGCAGGCCGCAACCTCGACGGGCATCGTCATCGAGACGCGGGCCCGCTTCGGCTTCACGGCCGCACCCGGCAGCACCGACGACGGACGCGTCCGGCTCATCACCCAGCATCTGCCACCCGCGTACGCCGCCCGTCTCTTCGACGCGCGCGGCGCGGGGGCGGCGGAGGAGGAGCTGCGGCGGATCGCCGCCGAAGGTCTCCAGGAGCAGTACTTCACCGACCGGGGCCGCCGGGCCCCGGGGCTGCGGGTCGAGTTCACCGACATCGACTACGTCGAGCTGGAGTTCTGAGCCCTCCGGCGCCCGAGCGGAACGGCTCGACGGTCGGCCGCATCTCGACGGTGCGCGGGCCGGTGGTCAGGAACGGGTGTCCGGGAACGGCGGCGTCGCGCGGACCGTCGACCTGCTCGCCGGTGCGCCGGCCTCCGTGGAGCCGACGTGTCCGGAAACGGTCTCCTTCGCCCCGGGGCCGGACGGGTCCAGGAGGGCGAGCACGTCGGGGGCGGCGAGCCGGGGCAGCAGCAGGTGCCAGAAGCCGGTGAGCGTCTGCGGGGACAGCCATCCGGAGTCGTGGCGGCCCAGTACCTCGAAACCGGTCGTCACGGCGACGGTGGCCGCAGCCGCGTCCGCGCGGGAGACGCCCTCGGCGAGCGTTCCGGCGGCGGCCGCGTCGGCCAGCAGGTCCTGGACGCGGGCGAGCCATTCCGCGCGCAGGTCCGGGGCCCCGGAGCCCTCCCCGTCGCAGCTGATCCGGAATCCGGCCCGGGTCACCGGGTCCTCGCGCAGCAGCTCGGCGACGGCGTGCGAGGTGTCGACCAGGGCCTGGAGCGCGGTGTCCGTCCGGTGCCGGATCGTGCCCGACACCTCGGCCAGTCCGCGTAACGCCTCGGTCACCACGGCTTCGGCGATGGCTGCCTTGTTCTCGAAGTGGAAGTGGAGCGCGCCCGTGCTGACGCCGGCGCCGGAACTAATCAGGACCAGGCGGGCCTCCGCGTAGCCGTGCCGCTCGATCACGGTGGCGGCGGAATGGATCAGCGCCCGCCGGGTGCGGGTGGCGCGCTCCTGCTTGGTCACCGGGTTCTCCGCTCCTGGACGGCTTGATGGAGGTACCAAACCAACTTACCGGTTTCCTTTCCAGGAAACGGAAAACCCCGATGTGCGGCCTACGGCTTGAGCTCCCCGAAGGCGTCCCGGTGGTCGGCCGCCCAGGTGCGGAAGGGCCTGGCCGCGGCCCCGGTCAGTTCCCCGACCGTGGGTACGACCGCCGCCTTGGCACCCGCCGACTGCCGCTCGGCGCTCTCCAGGAAGGCTTCCGCCACCGGGGCGGGATACCTCGCGAGCAGCGCCGTGCGCGCGGTCTTCCGGTCCAGCTCCTCGAAGCGGAGCGGCCGCCCCAGTTCCCGGGCGAGCTGCGCCGTCTGCTCCCGCGCGCTGATCGCCTCCGGGCCGGAGACCGCGTACGCCCTGCCCTCGTGTCCGGCGCCGGTGAGGACATGGACGGCCACGGCGGCGACGTCGCGGGGGTCGACGCACGCGACCGGCGCGTCGCCGTACAGGGCGCGCACCACGCCCGACGAGCGGATGCCCGGCGCCCAGGACAGGGTGTTGGACATGAAGGTCCGGGGGCGGACGAACGTCCAGGGCACACCCGACTCCCTGATGGTCTGCTCGTTCCGCCGCTGGACGCGAGTGATGAGGTCCTCGGCTCCGGGCTCCTCCACGGCCATCATCGACAGCTTGACCAGGTGGCGGACACCCGCCTCGGCGGAGGCCGTCGCGACCCGCTCGTCGTCGGGTTCCGTGGGGCTGTTCGTCACCAGGAACACCGAGGTGACGCCCTTCAGCGCCCGGTCGAGGGCCCCACGGTCCCCGTACTCCCCCGCGACGACCTCGACCCCGGGTCCCCGAACCGTCAGCCGCTCCGGCCGACGCGCGAGAACCCGTACCGGTCCGGCCGCCGCCAGCAGCCCCGCGACCTCGCGGCCCACCGCTCCGGTCGCGCCCGTCACCAGAATCACCGCAACTCCTCATATCCCTGTCCCGGGACCGGGATCGTCACCGGTCCGCCTCGCTCCCGCCGGGTGCCACCCGGGCCGCCGCGGAGGGTCCGGACAGCACCGCGGTGAACACCGTCTCCTCGTTCTGATGGCCCGTCACGCCCATGGTCACCGTATCCCCGGCCGGTTCCGGCAGGTTCACCGCCCTGATCCGGCACGGGCTGCCGAACTCGGCGTACCGGTGGAAGCGGGTGCGCGCCTCCACCGGGACGAACCCTCCGGCTCCGGCCGCCAGACAGGCGGCCTGCCGCGCCGCCTCCAGCAGGAACATGCCGGGGACGTGGTCGTTGGGGCGCTGGAACAGCGTGGGGTGCCGGGTGTCCACGCGGAGCTCCCAGACGCCGTCCTCCCCGGTCTCCGCGAGCACCACGTCCTCGGTCCTGGTCCGGCCCGCGCGCGCGGCGGCGACCGGTGGGGTCCGCGGTATGGATATGCCCTCGGCCGGGGCGCCGTGGCGGATCCGGCGGTACGCCCGGGGGGTGGTGAACCGGGTCGCCCCGGTGCCCGTGGCGGCGAGCCGTCCGTCCCGGTGCACCGCCCACGCGACGCGCCCCTGCGCCGGGATCCCGCCCCGCCACTTCAGGTCGGAGCAGAACACCTCCACGTCGATCTCGGTGGGTACGCCGCCGACGGCCAACTGCTCCAGTTCGCAGGCGTAATCGAGATCCGTCATCAGGAAGTGATGACCCAGCGGGACGCCGTACCCGGCGTGGAAGGCCAGCACGGCCGACTGGCGCATCGCCTCCGCGAAGAGCAGCGGATCGTGCCGGTCGCCCGCCAGGGGGGCGAAGAACGGGTGATCGTGCGGGAGGACCGCCTCCACCGAGAACCGGTCGTGCCCCAGCCGTACCCAGGTGCGCGGGAAGGCGTCCTCGGGCCGGGCCCGGTGCACCAGGTCGATCCCCACCGGATGTGCCGCGGCGGCTTCCGGTCCCGTAGTCGGCGCCGAATCGATCAAGACTGCTGCTTCGGTCATAACTCCCCCCAGGGGTCATGTGATGGCGAGCCGTTCCTGAACCGCGCGTGCGCTGATAAGATACAGACTACGCGGTTTTTTTCCTATCCCCGGCAGGGTGGTCCCCCCACGTCGACCCGACCGTTCACCGGCCCCCGCCCAGCGAAGGAGACAGTATGGCGAAGCAGGACCGGGCGATCCGCACCCGCCGGACGATTCTCATGGCGGCGGCCCAGGCCTTCGAGAAATACGGTTACCAGGCGGCCACCATTACCGAAATACTGAAAAGCGCGGGCGTCACGAAAGGCGCCCTGTATTTCCACTTCCCGTCGAAGGAAGATCTCGCGCTCGGCGTCATCGAGGCCCAGGAGCCGCCCAGGACGGTCCCGAACCAGACGCTGAAGCTCCAGGAGCTCATCGACGTCGGGATACTTTTCAGCCATCGGCTCCAGACCAGCCCTCTCGCCCGCGCGGGCGTCCGCCTCTCGATGGATCAGCAGGCGCAGGGACTCGACCGCAGTGGTCCCTTCCTCCGCTGGCAGGAGGCCACCCACGCCCTCCTCGCCCAGGCCAAACACAACGGCGAACTGCTCCCCCACGTCAACCCCACGGAGACGGCGGATCTCTACGTCGCAGCTTTCGCGGGCACCCAGGCGGTCTCCCAGACCCTCACCGACTACCGGGACCTGCAACGGCGTCACATCACCCTCCAGCAGCACATCCTCCCCAGTATCGCCACGCCGTCGATCCTCACCGCCCTCGACCTGACCCCGGAACGCGCGGAGCGTCTCAGCCACCTCGACACCGGCGAGTGACCCCGGCCCGGCCGGCGGAGCGCCACCGGGGCCGGGGTGGTCAGGCCCCCAGCGCCAGCTTCACGCCGAGGCCGGTCATCATCACGGCGACGAGGCCGTCCAGCACCCGCCACGCGGAGGGGCGCGCGAGCACCCGGCTCAGCAGCCGGGCCCCGTAGCCGAGCGCGGCGAACCAGCACACGCTGGCCAGAACTGCCCCGAGGCCGAAGGTCCAGCGCATCGCCCCCTGGTCGGCTGCGACGGAGCCCAGCAGGAACACGGTGTCCAGGTACACGTGCGGATTGAGCCACGTCATCGCCAGACACGTGAGCACGACGCCCCGCTTCGACGCGCCGGGCGCGTCGCCCGTGTGCAGCGCCGCCGGGCGCAGCACGCGGCGTGCGGCGAGAATTCCGTAGCCGATCAGGAAAAAGCCGCCGAGCAGCCCCACGACGGTCAGGGCCGAGGGCCAGGCCACCACGACGGCGCCGACTCCCGCGACGCCCAGGGTGATGAGTGCGGCGTCGGAAAGGGCGCAGATCACCACCACCGCGAGCACGCCTTCCCGGCGGACACCCTGGCGGAGCACCAGGGCGTTCTGGGCGCCGATGGCGACGATGAGGGAGAGACCGGTGCCGAATCCGGTGGCCGCAGCGGTCAGGGCAGTCGTCATGGCCCCACGCTACGAAGAGGGATGATCTGGTGTACAGCTAATGATTCTTACCTATCATTAGCTTTCATGATGACAGAGCTTCCTCTCGATCAAGTGCGGACGCTGCTGGCCGTGGTCGACGAGGGGACCTTCGACGCGGCGGCGCGGGCCCTGCGCGTCACACCCTCGGCGGTCAGCCAGCGCGTGAAGGCCCTGGAGCAGCGCACGGGCCGGGTGCTGCTGATGCGCACGAAGCCGGTCCGGCCCACCGAGTCCGGCGAGGCGGTGGTGCGGTTCGCCCGCCAGCTGGCCCGGCTGGAGCGCGACACTCTCGCGGCGCTCGGGACGGCCGGGCCGGGCGAGTCGACGCGGCTGCCGATCGCGGTGAACTCCGACTCCCTGGCGACCTGGTTCCTCTCCGCCCTGCGCCGGGTGCCGGACGAGCTGGGGCTCTGTTTCGAGCTGCGCCGGGAGGACCAGGACCACACCGCCGCACTTCTGCGCGAGGGGCTGGTGATGGCGGCCGTCACCTCGTCGCCGGAGCCGGTCGCGGGCTGTTCGGTGCGCGGACTCGGCCGGATGCGGTACCTGCCGGTGTCGACGCCCGGCTTCGCGGACCGGTGGCTCGGGCGGGGTACGGCGGCCCCGCTGCGGGAGCTGATCGCCGATGCGCCGGTGATCTGCTTCGACCGGCGGGACGATCTCCAGGACTCGTTCGCGCGCCGGCTCGGCCGTCCGGCCGGAGCGAGCGCCCGGCGCCACTTCGTCCCCACGTCGGAGGGGTTCATGACGGCCGTGGTGGCCGGTATGGGCTGGGGCCTGCTGCCCGACGTCCACGCGGAACCGCTGCTGGCCACCGGTCGGCTGGTGACTCTCACCCCGGACCACGTGGTCGACGTCCCGCTCCACTGGCAGCAGTGGAAGCTGGACTCGCCGGCCCTGGCCGCCGTCGCCGAAGCGGTGACGGCCGAGGCCGCCGAGACACTGCGCGACACCCGGCCGGGCTGACTCCGGCGCACCGCCCCGAGGGCGTCTACCTGAGCGACCTCCATATGCTCGTCCATGTCGGCGGCCGGGAACATGCGGCTGACGACGTCGCCGCCCAGTGCACGGCGGGCGGTTTCGCCCTCCGCGCCATCACACCGCTGCCCGCGCCGAACATCTTCCAGACCGTCGAGGCCCCACCGGCCTGAGGACCATGGGGTGCACGGGGCACCCCGGGGGGCGCGTCCCGCAGGCCCGTCCGGTCCACCGCCCACGCACGGAGTACGTATGTCCCCGCAGTCCCCCTCCTTCCTCGTACGGCGCAGAGGCACGCTCGTCGTCCTGGCCGTCTGTGCCGCTCTCGCGGTGGGAGCCGGACTGCTGCTGTCCGCCGTCCACTCCCCCGTCTCCCCCGCCCGGTCCGCGCCGAAGGCCGTGCCGCCCACACCCGACATGACGTTCGACTACCAGATCGGCGGCGGGTACCCGCCCGCCGCCGGAGTGCGGGCGGTCGCCCGCGACCGCGGCGACCAGCCCGCCGAGGGGATGTACAACGTCTGCTACGTCAACGCCTTCCAGGCCCAGCCGGACGCCCTGGACTGGTGGCGCGAGAACCACCCCGATCTGCTGCTGCGTGACGACGACGGCGACCTGGTCGTGGACGAGGCGTGGGACGAGGCGCTGCTCGACACCACGACCGCCGACCGGCGCACCCGGCTGGAGTCGATCGTCGGCCGCTGGATCGACGGCTGCGCGGAGGCGGGGTTCCAGGCCGTCGAGCCCGACAACCTGGATTCGTTCGAGCGGTCCGACGGTCTGCTGACCCCGGCGCACAACGCCGCGTTCGCCGAACTGCTGGCCACCCGCGCGCACGCGGCCGGGCTGGCGATCGGGCAGAAGAACACCACTGGTCTGCTGGCGCGGCGGGAGCAGATCGGTTTCGACTTCGCCGTCACCGAGGAGTGCGGCCGGTACGACGAGTGCGGCGACTACGCCTCCGCGTACGACGACCGGGTCTTCGTCGTCGAGTACACCGCGCGGGACTTCGCCCAGGCCTGTGCCTCCGTGGGGGCGAGGCTGTCGGTGGTACGCCGGGACCTCGACGTCAGGCCCGCGGGGGAACCCGGGTACGTGTTCCGTACCTGCTGACCGGCCTCAACCCGGAGGGCCCGGCACGCCCGGCACCGGGCGGGAGCAGACGGTGAAGATCCCTCCCTCGGGATCGCTGATCACCGACTCCGTACCGTCGGCAGGGGACGGCGAGTCCACCGGCGGGGAGACCGTTCCGCCCGCCGCGCGCGCCGCTTCGGCGACCGCCGCCACGTCCTCCACCAGGAAGCGGACGTGCCAGCGCGGACGCAGCCGGGGGTCGCGGGAGGCGGCGTCACCACCGCCGCGCAGGGTGGCCACGGTCCGGCCGCCCTGCCGCACGACGACGGCGTCCTGGGCGTAGGCGTATCCCACCTCGCAGCCGCCGGGCTCCCCGGAGGCCCAGTCGAAGATCCCGGCGTAGAAGATCGCCGAGTCGAAGGCGTGGCTGGTGCGCAGTTCGAGGGAGGCGAGCGCGTTCCCGCGGCCGAGCGACCACGACGGGGTCCGGCCCTCCCAGAAGCCGAACCCCGCCCCCTCGCGGTCCGCGGCGACGGCGCCCCGGCCGGGGCCCAGCCGGATCGGGCCGACGGCGACCGTGCCGCCGCGTTCCCGCACCCGGGCGGCGACGACGTCCGCGTCGGTCACGGCGAAGTACGGGGTCCAGGTCACGGAGGTGGGCAGGCCGGGGGCGATCTGTCCGAACCCGGCCACGGGCAGCGTGCCGGCGTGGGCCACGGAGAAGCCCTCCCCGAGGGTGCCGGAGCGGAACGTCCAGCCGAGGACGGCCGCGTAGAAGTCCTCGGTGGCCCGCAGGTCCCGGGTCATGAGGCTGACCCAGCACGGGACGCCGTGCACGGGCGTGGTCTGCTCTGCCGCGGTCATCGGGATCTGTCTCCTCGTACCCGGCCCTTGAACCGCCGACCGCTGAGGCCGGTCGGGTGGGCTGGTGGTCGTCGGCCGTCGCAGGCGCGTCGGCCCCGCGGCGTCACACCTTCCGCGGAGCGGCATGTCCTCCATACCTACGCCGCCCGGGACACGGCCGCCACCTGGGCGGCTCCCCCGCACCGCTCCCGCCCGCACCGCTCTGACCGCTCCGGACCGTTCGCCGGGCCGGGCGGTCGCGGGTCCGGGACCGAGCAGTCGCCGGGCCCGGCGGTGGCGGGGCGGTCGCTTGCCGGGGCGGCTCTGTCAGTGGCGGGTGCCAGACTTCGGGCATGAACGCATCGCGGCTGAAGGCCGATCTCCAGAGCTATCTGCAATCCGCTCGTGACGCGCTGCTGTGGAAGCTCGAAGGCCTCTCGGAGTACGACATCCGTCGTCCGCTCACGGCGACCGGCACCAATCTCCTGGGGCTGGTCAAGCACGCGGCAGGGGTGGAGGCGGGCTATTTCGGTGAGACCTTCCACCGGCCGTTCGCCGAGGTGCCGGCGGCGCTGGAGGAGGGCGCCGAGGAGAACCAGGACATGTGGGCGACCGCCGACGAGTCCCGCGAGGACATCGTCGCCCTTTACCGCCGGGTGGCGGAGCACGCGGACGGCACGATCGCCGCCCTGCCCCTCGACGCGGTGGGACGGGTCCCGTGGTGGCCCGCGGAGCGGAGCGAGGTGACCCTGCACCGGATCCTCGTCCATGTGATCTCCGATCTCCAGCGCCATGCCGGGCACGCCGACATCGTGCGGGAGCTCGTCGACGGGGCGGTAGGGCTGCGGCTCGGCAACGAGAACATGCCCTCGGACGACCGGGCCTGGTGGGAGGCGTACCGCGAGCGGCTGGAGAAGGCCGCCCGGGAGGCGGGGAGCGGGACGTCGGCCGGAGGGTAGGGCCTGCCCCGGGATCAGGTCTCGGGTGCGCCTCGCCGCGCGGAGCCAGGTGAAGCGGGGCCGCGTGAACACGGGCGGCGCTCGCGGGCGTCGCGGATCCGGCGCGGTTCCGGGGACCGGCCTGGTTCCGGCGGCTCATGGCGCGGGGCGCAGTGCGGCGGGTTCGCCCAGGTGCGCGGCGGCCGTACGCCAGGCGGAGGTCACCGCGGCACGGGCCGTGGCGGTGGCCTCCTCGACGTCCGGCGGAAGGTGCACGGCGGACCCGACGTGGACGTGCAGACGGGGGCGGCGGGCCGGGGCCGTGAGCAGCCCGGAGAGCTGCTTGGCGCGCCGCCCGGAGGTCACACGGCGGGCGCCCGCCTGGCCGAGCGGCACGACCGGGGCGCCGGAGGCGTGCGCGAGGCGCGCGAGGCCGGTGCGGAAAGTCTCCGGCGGCGCCTCGGCCGCGTCGGTGCGGGAGGGCAGCCGGCCCTCGCCGTAGAGGAGGATGTGCCTCCCGTCGCGGAGTGCGGCGACCGCTTCGTCGAGGGCGGCGGCCGCTCGATGGGTGCCGCGGTGTACGGGCACGTGACCGCCGCGCTCCAGCAGCCGGCCGAGGACCGGAATCCGCCAGAGCCCCGCGGTGGCGAGCACGACGGGTTCGATGCCGAGACGGAGCAGCGCGGCGAGAACGATGCCCGGGTCGGCCAGGGAGGTGTGGTTGGCGACGACGATGCTGCCCGGGGGCGGGGCGGTGGCGGGGTCGGCGGTGACCGTGAGGCGTCCCAGGGACGGGACCACGGCGGCGGCGATGCGGCTGAGCACGGTCTCGGTTCTCCTGGGGCCGGTGGGTCGGGCGGGGCAGTGCCCTGGGCGGTCGTGTTCATCCTTGCGACCGAGGGCGCCTCGGGCATGAGTTCGGATACTCAGCCGGGCACGGTGGCGGACGTACGCGGCCGCCGCCTCCGGCCCGGCGGTGCTTCCGCCCCTCCCAGGCCTCAACCCCCCGGTTTTCCCGACCGGGTGGCGGCTCACCGAAGCCCTCACGCTGGACCGGGGGCGGGCCACCAGGTGGACCCGCGGCCGGGTGCAGCGGAACGCGCTGTGGGATGTCGAGGACGGCAAGAGCACCCTGGAACCCGCTCAGGCCGCCCTTGCGCGGACGCTGCTGGAGCAACGGTCCGATCAGGCGCACCCGCACAGATCCCCCGGTCCGCAGCTCGGGTGGCCCGTCAGCTACCTTGTTGCACATCGTTCGCAGCTGCTGGAATGGAGCAAGGGCGTGATCGTGGGGTCGTCCGTGGTCCTCGGGACGCTCCGTAGCCCTTCCCCCCTCTCCGGGCTCACGACGGCGGCCGCGCGGAGGTCCGCACCGCATCGGGCCGGGGCTGCGTCCCATGGCGCGGGGGACGACGCCCCGCGCCGCCTGAGGAACGGGAGTGCTCCTGGTTCCGGACGCCGGGGGGCGTCCGGAGCCAGGTCCCGTCGTCGCTGTCAGACGGCCAGCCACACCGCCGTGTCACCGGGCAGCCTGTCCTCGCCGTCCAGGGGGCCACTGGCGAGGAGGATCCCGGTGTGGGCGGGGAGGTGTACGGGCGCGTCGCCGAGGTTGACCGCGCAGACCAGGTTCTCGCCGCGTGCGAACACCAGGAGGTCCGGTCCTTCGCTGAGCCAGCGCAGCGGTCCGGTGTGCAGGGCGGCCAGGGTGCGCCGTAGCCGCAGGGCCTCGCGGTAGAGGGACAGCATCGAGGCGGGGTCCTCGGCCTGGCGGTCCGCCGCGCGCAGGGGCCAGTCCGGGGGAAGCGGGAGCCAGGGGTCCCCGGTGGAGCCGAAGCCCGCGTACGGTTCACCGGCCGCCCACGGCAGCGGAGTGCGGCAGCCGTCGCGGCCGGGGGCCCGGCCCTGGGAGCGGAAGTACATGGGGTCCTGGACGCGGTCCAGCGGTACGTCGGCCTCCGGCAGGCCCAGTTCCTCCCCCTGGTAGAGGTAGACCGAGCCGGGCAGGGCGAGCGAGAGCAGGGCGGCGGCGCGAGCGCGGCGGGTGCCGAGCTCCAGGTCGCTGGGGACGCCGAACGCCTTGCTGGTGAAGGCGAAGCCGGTGTCCGCGCGGCCGTAGCGGGTGACGGTGCGGGTGATGTCGTGGTTGCACAGGACCCAGGTGGCGGGGGCTTTGACGGGGGCGTGTTCGGCGAGGGTCTCGTCGATGGCGCGGCGCAGCCGCTCGCCGTCCCAGGGGCAGGTGAGGAAGGTGAAGTTGAAGGCGGTGTGCAGTTCGTCGGGGCGCAGGTAGCGGGCGAAGCGCTCGGAGTCGGGCAGCCAGACCTCGCCGACGAAGATGCCGCCGAACTCGTCGGCGATGGCCCGCCAGCCCCGGTAGATGTCGTGGAGTTCGTCGCGGTCGAGGTAGGGGTGGGATCCCCGGTGCCCCGCGAGGTCGGGGAGCTCCGGGTCCTTGGCGAGGAGGGCGGCGGAGTCGATGCGGACTCCGGCGACCCCGCGTTCGAACCAGAAGCGCAGGATGTCCTCGTGCTCCTGGCGGACGGCGGGGTGGGCCCAGTTGAGGTCGGGCTGTTCGGCGGCGAAGAGGTGGAGGTACCACTCGCCGTCCGCGACCCGGGTCCAGGGCACTCCCCCGAACTCGCTCTCCCAGTCGTTGGGCGGCAGTTCGCCGTGTTCGCCGCGGCCGGGGCGGAAGTGGAAGAGGGCGCGTTCCGGGCTGCCGGGGCCCGCCGCCAGGGCCGCCCTGAACCAGGCGTGCTGGTCGGAGACGTGGTTGGGGACGATGTCGACGATGGTGCGGATGCCGCTCTCGCGGGCCTCCGCGATGAGTTTCTCGGCCTCCGCGAGGGTTCCGAAGGCCGGGTCGATGGTCCGGTAGTCGGCGACGTCGTAGCCGCCGTCCGCCATCGGGGAGAGATACCACGGGGTGAACCAGAGGGCGTCGACGCCGAGTTCGGCCAGGTAGGGCAGCCGGGACCGTACGCCGCTCAGGTCGCCGGTGCCGTCGCCGTCGCCGTCGGCGAAGCTGCGGACGTAGACCTGGTAAATGACGGCCGAGCGCCACCAGTCGTCGGCGGCGGGCTGGCTGCCTTCCATAAGGCGGGTTCCTTTCGGACGGGGCACGGTGGCCGGCGGGAGGGGCCGGTCCGCGCGACGGGAGGAGCTGGAGGTGCTGGCGCCGCCCCGTAGCGGGGTGGAGCGGTGAGTGGGGTGGTGGCGGATTCGGGTGGGGTGCGCCACGGGGCGCGGGTCAGCCCTTGGTGCTGCCCGCGCTGATTCCCGCGATGATGTGGCGCTGGAAGACGAGGAACATCAGGACCATGGGGATGCTCGCGATGACCATGGCCCCGATCAGGACGGTCAGCGGGACGTTCTGCGAGAGCTGGACCAGGGCGACGCTGATCGGCTGTTCACCGGTGTCGGAGAAGACCATCAGCGGCCACAGGAAGTCCTGCCACACGGCGACGAGCGCGAAGATCGAGACGACACCGAGCACCGGCCGGGACAGCGGCAGCACGATGGACCGGAGCGTACGGAGCTTGCCCGCGCCGTCGATCTCGGCGGCCTCCAGGACATCGCGCGGGATCTGGTCGAAGAAGCGTTTGAGCAGGTAGAGGTTGAAGGCGTTCGCGACGGCCGGGAGCCAGATGGCCAGGGGGTCGTTCAGCAGGTTGACGTGGATCAGCGGCAGATCGGCGATGGTCAGGTACTTCGGTACGACGAGGGCCTGGACCGGGACCATCAGGGTGGCGAGGATGCCGCCGAGGATGACCTTCCCGAACGCGGGCTTCAGTTTGGACAGCGCGTACGCGGCGGCCGTGCAGAAGACGATCTGGAGCAGCCAGGCGCCGGAGGCCTGGACCGCCGTGTTCCACAGGTGTCTCGGCAGCCGCATCAGGTCCCAGGCGTCGGTGTAGCCGGTCACCCGCCATTGCTCGGGCACGAGGGTGGGCGGGGCGCGGACCACCTCCTCGGGCGGCTTCATCGCGCCCGTGACCATCCAGTAGACGGGGAAGAGGAACGCGAGGGCGAAGGCCACGACGACGAGGGCGAACACCGACCAGTAGACGGCCTTGCCGCGCCGTCCGGCGAGGGCGAGCGGGGAGACCAGGGTGCGTACCGCCCGTTCCGCGGGTGCGGCGGGCGGCGGCTGTGGCGGGGACGGAGCTGTCCGGCTCATGGTGGGCGCCGCTCCTCTCAGTCGGTGCGGGTCAGTCGCAGATACAGGGCGGAGAAGGCGCTCAGCACCAGCAGGAGCATCACGCTCAGGGCGGACGCGCCGCCGAAGTCGTTGTAGAGGAAGGCGTACTTGTAGATGAGGTAGAGCACGGTGACTGTCGAGTTCTCCGGTCCGCCGCCGGTGATGACGAACGGCTCGGTGAACACCTGCATCGTCGCGATGACCTGAAGGAGCATCAGCATCAGGATGATGAAGCGGGTCTGCGGGATCGTCACGTGCCGGACCCGCTGCCACAGCGACGCGCCGTCCAGCTCGGCCGCCTCGTACAGCTCGCCGGGGATGCCCTGGAGGGCGGCGAGGTAGATGAGGACGGTGCCGCCCATGTTGGCCCAGGTGGCGACGATGACGAGGGAGACGAGCGCGGTGTCGGCGCCGTTGGTCCAGTTCGACGTCGGCAGGTGGAGGAAGCGGAGCACCTCGTTGGCCAGGCCCGCGCCCGGATCGTAGAACCACTTCCACAGCAGGGCGCTGACCACCGGTGGGATCATCACGGGGAGGTAGACCACGACCCGGAAGAACGCCTTGGCGTGGCGGAGTTCGTTGAGGACGAGGGCCATGACGAACGGGATGGCGAAGCCGATGACCAGGGCGAGCACCGTGAAGGTGAGGGTGTTGCGCCAGGCGGCCGCGAATTCGGGGTCCTGGAAGACCCGGGTGAAGTTCGCGGTGCCGACCCACTGGGGGTCCGAGCCGGGCGTGTACTTCTGGAACGCGATGATCACCGACCGGACGGCCGGGTACCACGAGAACAGGATGAAGCAGAGGAGGCCGCCGGTCAGGAACGCGTAGGCGGTGGCCTGGTCGGCGATCCTGCGGCGCAGCGGGCGACGGGGCCCGCGGCCCGCCGGGCGTACGTCTCCGGGGGGAGGCGTCGCTCCGGCGGGCCGCGTCCTCGCGGGTGCCGCGGGCGGGGACGTGGTCTTCACGGCGGTCAGCCTCGGGCCAGGATTCCGTCGATCTTGGCCTGGGCGTCCTTCAGGAGCTGGTCGATGTCGGCGTCCTTCTTCGTCAGCACCGCCGAGACGGCTCCGTCGAGGACCGCGTAGATCTGCTGGCCGTGCTTGGGCTCCAGCTTCATGTCGAGCTGCTGCCCGCCGTCGATGAAGGCCTGGTAGTTCTCGACGGGGACGTTGGCGGAGGCCTTCTTCAGCTTCTGGTCCTCGGAGTCCGTGGCGCCGGTGAACAGCCGCGGCTCGGGCAGCCCGACCGGGGACTCGTCCTTCGCCGCGCGCGCGTAGTTGTTCATGTAGCCCTGGCCCGGAGTGAGGAAGGTCCACTCCAGCCACTTGAGTCCGGCCTTGATCTGGGCGGGGGTGGCCTTCTTGTTGAACATGTAGCCGTCGCCGCCCATGAGGGTGCCCTCGCCGCCGGGCATCGGGGCGAACGCGAGGTCCTCGTACTTGCCGCCGGCCTCCTTGACGATGCGCGGGACGTTGTCGGGGGCCGCGAGGTACATGCCGAGCTTGCCGGAGCCCATCATCTGGAGCGTGTCGTTGATGACGAGGAGCTGCTTGGCGCCCATGGAGTCGTCGCGCCAGCGCATGTCCTTGAGGTTCTGAAGGACGGCCTTCCCCTCGGGGGTGTCGACCGCGGCCCGCTTGCCGTCCTCACTGACGACGGTGCCGCCCTGGGAGTAGATGTGGGCGGTGAAGTGCCAGCCGCCCTGGTTCTGGGCGCTGTACTCGGCGAAGCCGACGGTGCCGTTCCCGAGGGCCGCGATCCTCTTGGCGGCCGCCTGGACCTCGTCCCAGGTGGCGGGCGGCTTGTCCGGGTCGAGCCCGGCCTTCGTGAAGAGTGCCTTGCTGTAGAGCAGACCCATGGAGTAGTTGGTGCGCGGCACGCCGTAGATCTTCCCGTCGACCGTGTAGGCGTCCCGCAGGGGCTGGGCTATGTCCTGGTAGGTCGCGAGGTCCTTGACGTACGCGGTGATGTCGGCGGCCTGGTTGATGGAGACCACGCGCTCGGTGTCGGTGAAGTACGTGTAGAAGACGTCTTCCATCTGCCCGCCCGCGAGCTTCGCGTCAAAGGTCTTGGGGTCCTGGCACGGGAACGCGTCGTGCGCGACGACGTCGATGCCGGGGTTCTGCTTCTCGAACGCCTTGACGTCCTCGTCGAACCGCTGGTGGTCGATCTTCGCACTCGGCTGGGGCCAGCAGTTGACCGTGATGCGCGTCTTGCCGTCCGCGGCTTCCCCGCCCTCGGAGCCGCAGGCGGCCAGGCCGGTGAGGGCCAGGGCCGTGGCGACGGCGGCAGTGCAGGTACGACGAAACACAGAAGTTCTCATCGGTGGACCCCTCTAGGGCAGGAGTGCGGGAAGCCCACAGCCCCGAGCTGTGCGGCGCCCCACACTCAACCACCGCCGATGAATGTCCGCAAGATGTCGCGTTGATTTCGTAAATCATTGACAGGCCTTGCCGGTTGCGTGTGGAAGGAACCGCCGTGCCGATACGAAGGGGCGACAACGGCGGGGCGTCACGGACCGCGAGAAGGGGGTGGGCCGGGGGGCCCGGAGGAGGCGTCCGGAGGCCGGGCGGGACGACGCGTGAGGCGAGGCGCCGCGGGAAGGCGCGCAGATCGGTGACGTGCCGCGGCCGGGCCGGGTGAGCCGGGGCCGGGCCGGGTGAGGTCGCGGTCGGGAGGCGGGGGCGGAGAGGTCCGGGCCGGGGAGGGCGGAGACCCCCTGCCCTTGCGCTTCCAGGTCACCGCGTTGCGCCAGGGACCGTCGGCGGGCTCTCCCGCGTGCGACGCGCGGGCCACTTCGTCGTTACGGGGTCGCGTCCGCGTCCGCGGCTCTTCGCCGGGGGCCGCGGTGGCGTCGGGCCCGATGTCGGGGACCCGGCCTACCGCGGCCTCACCCGCTGCCGCTTGCGACGCCTGTTCAGCAAACCGTCGCGTCACGAACGCAAGAATATGGCAATAGTTGCTGGACGTTTATCGTCCCGTCATGGACACGCGCCCCTGGGGCGCGCGACACACGTCGGACGCCCTCTAGCGGGCGACGGGGGCCTGGCGGACGGTTCCGAAGTCGACCGCGCGGTCGGCGTCGCGCAGGACCTCCTCCGCCACACGGCGCACTTCGGCGAGTACGTCGCCCTGTTCCTCGACGAGGCCTGCGTAGATCGGTGCCTCGATGCTGTCTGCGGTGGTCATACGGAATATTCCCCGTCGGTCTGGTGCGAATAGCCTCCGCCGGTCGGCGAAGGCGGGGGCGAGTGTACGTGGTGGGCGGCGGGCTCCGCGATTCCCCTCAGGGGCCGGAACCTGCCCCGCACCTGCTGGAACGCTGCCGCGCACGGCTCCGCACTGCGTCGCCGTCAGTCCGTGTCCGGCTCCGTCCCGAGGTGCAGCAGCGGGAAGCCCGCCCGTTCGGCGAGCCGGGTCAGCTCATCGGCCTGGGCGGCCCGCAGCCCCACCACCGGGTAGCAGTCGGACTCGATGTCGAGAACGGCGAGGGCCGCTCCGACCTCCCGGTAGTGACGACCGCAGACGTGCAGGAACTCGTGGGTCGGCAGCAGCGTCTCCGCGTCCTCGGCGGGCCCCCAGGGGTCCGCCGAGGGGCGGGACGCCAGTCCCGTCAACTGCGCCCGTATCTCCTGCGGGTCCTCCTTCCAGTCGAACTCGGCGAGCAGGCCGCGGGAGTCGAGCGCGTCGATGAGCGCGATCCAGGCGAGGTTGTCGACCGGCTCCCGGATGCCCCGCCGGTCCAGCCGGTCACCGAAGCGGCTCACGTACGCGTCCGGGCTGTCGTGCGCCTCCAGCACCTCCTCGGCGACAGCGGGGTGCCCGGAAGCCAGCAGCGAGGCGATACCGGCCAGAGCCGCGCGGACACCGGCGGGGCCGGGCAGATCACCGGAGCCGGGGGGACCGGCGTGGCCGGAGAGGTCGGCGGGAGCGGGCATGGTCCTTCTCCTTGCTGCGGTCGCGTCGTCGCCGCGGTGGATGGTGTCGCTGCCGGTGTGCCGACTCGGTCTCGTTGCCGGTGTGCCGACTCGTGGATGCCGGTGGTCCGGTACTGCGAGCGGCCCGCGGGCCGTCGGCACCGTGGGAGAGGGTGAGCCTCTCTCCGTGCCGCCCGCCGCGCGGGCAGCCCTGACCGTGCGGGCCGCGCCGTGGATCTCACGGGCTCGGGGCCGTCCTCCCGCCCTGGGGGCGGCGGCGTGCGGCGGGCAACGGACGGTGGCCCTCGGTCCACTCGTTCACCCAGCCGCAGCCCGAGCAGGCGTACCGGCCGTCGAGGCCCGCGATCTGCGTGCCGCACCGCGCGCACCCGATGAAGGTGATCTCCGGGTGCTCGGTGGCCGCTTCGGCCGAGGACCGCTTCTGCGAGCCGGGTGAGGTCGTCATCGTCGGCCCTCCGTTCCCACGATTCCCGGACCGGTCCGCGCGGTCCGTTCCTCGACGGGGCCCGACCGGGTCGGCGGGTGACCCCCGTGTCCGGCCGCGCGCGGGCCGGATGCGGCCTCGCTCCGCATACGGGAGGCGAGCCGGGCGCCTGCCGGCAGTACGTGTCGCGTCATGCCAGCAACGTAACGCAGAGGTCTGACAGACCCCCCGGTCGTGCCGCCGACCGGCTACGGTGCTTCGCTGGGCTTCGGCAGAGACCGTGTCGCGGTGCAGGCGGCCGGACCGCGGTGCCGGAAGCCGCGCCGTGGCCGCGGGGCCCGTACCCCGGGACGCGGGACCCTGCCGCGCCACCAGAAGCCGCACCGTCGTTGCGAAGGAGAGCACCTGTGCGTTCCCCCGACACCTCCTGGTCCGTGGGCGTCCTGCTGCCGCGTGATCTGCCCGTGGACCTGGTCCTTCCCTACGCCCGCCGGGCCGAGGAGCTGGGGTTCGGTTCCGTGTGGGTCGTCGAGGACCTCGGCTACCGGGGCGGCATCGCCCAGGCCACCGCCGTGCTGTCCGCCACACAACGGATCCGGGTGGGCATCGGCCTGCTGCCCGCCGGTGCGCGCAACGTCGCGTTCGCCGCGCTGGAGATCGCGACCCTGGCCCAGCTGTTCCCCGGCCGGACCGACGTCGCCGTCGGACACGGCATGCCCGACTGGATGCGCAGCGTCGGCCAGTGGCCGCGGAGCCCGCTCACGCTCCTGCACGAGTACGTGGACGCCCTGCGCGCCCTGCTGCGCGGCGACCTCGTCCATCGGCAGGGGCGCTACGTGAACCTCGACGGGGCACGGCTCGACCCCAGCGCGCGGCCCGAGGTGGTGCCCGGCGTCCTCGCGGGCGTCCGGGGCCCCAAGTCGCTGGCCGTGTCCGGCGAGGTGGCCGACGGGACGGTCCTGGCGGAGCCGGTCGCCCCGGAGTACGTCCGCGCGGCGCTCGGGCACATCGCGGCGACCCGCCCGCACCGCCTGGTCGCGTACAACGCCGCGTCCGTCGACACCGACCGGGCCGCCGCGCTGGACGCCGTCCGGCCGGGACTGGAGTGGATCGGTGAGCCGGACTGGCGGGCCCATGTCGCCCCGCTGCCGTTCGCCGACGAGCTGGCGGAACTGCGGGCGGGGAGCGCGAGCCGCGAGGAGTTCGTCCGGGCCGTGCCCGACGCCTGGATCGGACGGCTCGCCGTGGCCGGGACGCCCCAGGACGCCCGGACGCGTCTCGACGGGCTGCGGGAGGCCGGGGTCACCGACGCCGTCCTCGCCCCGGTCGGGCCCGACCCGATGGGCGCGCTGGACTCCTTGGCCGCTGTTCTCGACGGAGGTCGGTGAGGCGGCGCCTCCCCTCCTTCGCATCCCGTCACCCGACGACCGGAAAGGGTGTGTTGTCGGCCGTTTCTGACTACTTTTCGCTATGAACGGAGGCGGTGGGGTGCGGCGAGGCAGGATGTCACCGTGATGGGCAACCTTCCCGTCGTGACGACCAGCTTCGTCGGCCGCAGCAACGAACTGGTCAGCGTCGAACGGGCACTTCGAGATCATCGGCTGGTCACGCTCACGGGCAGCGGCGGGGTCGGCAAGAGCAGGCTGGCCCTGCGCACCGCCGAGCGCGTGCAGGAAGACTACGCGGACGGCGTCTGGTGGGCCGACCTGTCCCATCTCCACGACGACCAGCTGCTCTCCACGACGGTCTGCGACGGCGTGGGACTGCTCGACCACAGTCCCCGCCGCCCGGTGGCCGCGCTCTGCGAGTGGCTTTCCGAACGGCGGCTGCTCCTGGTCCTCGACTGCTGCGAACGGCTCGTCGGCCCCTGCGCCCAGCTCGTCGCCGAACTGCTCCTGGCCGCCCCGGGCTTGACGGTGCTGGCCACCAGCCGGGAGCCCCTGGGTGCGCCGGGTGAGCATCCCATAGAGGTGCCCCCGCTCTCGGCGGGCGACGAGGGCGACGACGCCGTACGCCTCTTCCACGACCGGGCGGCCGCCGTCGCTCCGGGCCTGCGGCTCGACGCCCCGGACAGCGCGGCCGCCGTCGAGGAGATCTGCCGGCGCCTCGACGGCATACCGCTGGCCGTGGAACTGGCCTGTGCCCAGCTGCGCGGGAGCAGCGCCCAGGAGATCACCGGACGTCTGGCGTCCAGCATGGACCAGCTGACCGACGACACCGCCTGGCCACGGCGTCACCGGGCGCTGCGCACCACGATCGGCTGGAGCCACGAGCTGTGCGCCCCGCTGGAGCGGCTGTTGTGGGCGCGGCTGTCCGTCTTCCGGGGCGTGGTGATGGTGCCGGACGCGGAGGCGGTGTGCGCGGGCGGTCCGCTCGGCGCCGAGGCGATCGCCCCCGCGCTGGAGCGGCTGGCCGACCAGTCCGTGCTGCGGCGCACCGAGGACGGCTATCTGATGCTGGACACGCTGCGCGAGTACGGGGCGATGTGGCTCGCCGAGCTGGCGGAGGACACGCTGTTCACCGACCGGCACGCCCGGCACTTCGCCCAGGTCGCCGTGCAGGCGTTCGCGGGCTGGCTGGGGCCCTCGCAGGTCGCGTGGTACCACCGGGTCGCCGACACCCACGGAGACCTGTGCGCGGCTCTGGACCACCTTCTGGCGGAGGACCCCGAGAGGGCGATGGAGATGGCCGGATGCGCCGGTCTCTTCTGGAGCTGCTGCGGCCACCTGCACCAGGCCCGCAGGTATCTGGAGCGGGTGCTGGCCCTGCCGCTCTCCGCGGGTCCGCACCGCACCCGGGCCCTGTGGGCCCTGGGCATCACGCTGACTCTGCAGGGCGACCACGAGGCGGCCCGCCGTACGGGCGAGGAGTGCCATCACGCGGCGCGCCGGGACGCGGACCCCGAGGCGGTCCTGCTGGCGGCGCACTCCATGAGCTTCACGTATCTGATGATGGGCAAGCCGCACACCGCCCACTCCGTCAGCGACCACGCTCTGCGCCACCACCCGTGCGACCCGGCCGACGCGCCCTCGCAGCTGCGCTGCCGGGTGATACGCCTGTTCTCCCTATCCGCGCTGGGCCGGCTCGACGAGGCGTACGAGGAGGCCACCCGGCTCCAGCGGATCAGCCTGCGTTTCGGCGAGCACTGGGCCAGGGCCTACGCCGATCACCAGCTCGCTCTCATCCATCTCCTCCAGGGGCGGCCCCGGCACGCCGAGAGCCACGCGCGCGCGATGCTCGCGAGCAAGCACGAGCTGCACGACAGCCTCGGTATCGCGTTGGGCCTGGATCTGCTCGCCGGGGCCATCGCCGCCCAGGGCAACGGGGTGGCCGCGGCCCGTGCCTCCGGTACGGGGCACACGTACTGGCGCATGATCGGGCACCCCCACCGGGGCACCCCGGAGCTGGGCGCGATCCGCGAGCAGTGGGAGCTGCGGGCCCGGCAGGCCGCCGGGGACTCGGCGTACGAGCGGGCCTACAGGCGCGCTTCGGCCGACGACGCGGAGCGCGGTCTGGCCCACGCGCTGGAACGGCGGCTGCCCTGAGGCGCCGGGACACCGGTTGTCCCAGCCCGCGGGGCGGTGGTCTCAACCTGCGGGGCGGGGCCCCGTCGGCGGGCCGGCCGCGGGGGCGGTCAGCGGGACGAGCACGGTGATCTCCTTGCCGTCCGGCCGGGGGGTGAGGGTGATGTGCTGGGCGAGCCGGCAGACGAGCGGCCAGCCGAACCCCCCGGGCTGCCCCGGCGCCCGGGTCGCGGGATCGGTGGTGACGGGAGGCTGAGGGTCGCTGTCGGCGACGTTCAGGACCACGCCGTCCTCGGTCATCACGATGTCGAAGCCGGTGAGTCCGCCGCCGTGGCGGATGGCGTTGGTGACGAGCTCGGAAGTGACCAGCAGCGCTTCCGCCAGGCCCTGCGTGCCGGGTTCCGGCGTTCCGCCCTCCAGGGCGGGAAACGCGGTCAGGATGTGTTCGCTGACCCGTGCGCGCGCCTCGGCCACGGTTGTGGGCAGGGTGCGTTCGCCCGGCCGGTGGCCGGTGCCCGGAATCTGGTCCGCCATCACATCAATTCCTCTGCCCCGGCCTCGCGGCCCCGCACACCGGGGCCGTCGTCGACGACAGGTGAGGCCATTCGTTCACTGATCGTAATACCGGTCGGCCGCCGGGCGCGCGGCCCGAGGCGTTCCGCCGGGAACGCCTACCGCCCTGGAACAGGCGCGGGGCCGGTGCCCCGTGCGGGACACCGGCCCCGAGGTCGGCGGAGAGCTGTTCCGTCCGGGGTCATGCCGCCTGTTCGACGGCGTGCTCGTTCGCGAGGAACTGGGCGAAGTCCTCGGTGGGGAAGACGTCCGCGGCCAGGCTCAGCAGGCGCCGGGTCTGCGCGGTCAGGCCGGTCACGGACACGGACCGCGCGGGTCCGCCGTCCGAAGCCGGCGGGTCGGTCAGCAGGTGGAGGCCGGCGGAGTCCATGAAGTGGATCTCCCGCAGGTCCCAGGTCACCCGGGTCACGTGGTCGGGCAGCTCCGCGGCGGCCGCGCGCAGCAGCGGAAGAGTGTCGTGGTCGAGCTCTCCGCGGGGAGTGACCGTCGCGGTCACCCCGTCGAGCATCGTGATGATGTGCATGGCGGGCATTCCCCCTTCCGGGGGTTGAGAGCCCAAAGGCGAAGCGTCCCTCTCCAGGGACGGCCGACGATGGCGGGAGCTGGCTGCCCGTGAGGGGGGCGATACCCAGAACCCAAAGGCCGGCGACAGGCGCCGGCCGGTCTCGTGTCCTGCCATCGTCGCACGGAACCGCGGTCCGCCCAAGGCCCTCCACCGCTGCCCGGGGCCCGGAAGGGGGGGATCCCGGCCGCTGGGTCAACATCGCGTCAGAGGTTGCCGATCTTTTGGTATAGACCACTCCTGTGGGTGAGAGGATGACCGGATGATGTCAAGATCACCTGCCCGTGTGCACGTCCGCGCCGAGCGTGACGCGTTCGTCGTGGTGGTCTCCGGGGACTTCGACACCGATGAGCGGGACCTGCTGGACGCCGCGTGGGACGAGGCCGACGAACGGGCCCTGCCCACCACCGCCGTCGAGCTGAGCGGAGTCACCTTCGGCGACAGCTCCTTCCTCGACGCCCTGTTGCGGGCACGTCAGCGCCACCGTGCGGCGCGGCGCCGACTCGTCCTGATCGGACCGCTCCACCCTCGCGTCCTGCTGCTCCTGACCGTGACGAAGGTGCTGGAGCACTTCGAGGTCGCTGAATCCCTCACCGGGGGCCTGGAAGGCGGCCCGCACAGCGGCACCGGACGGTGACCGGGCCCCCTCGGCCGCCCAGCCCCGTGCGACGCCCACCGCCCCTCCACCACGGCAGCGGACCGCGTTCGACCGGGCATCGTCCCGACGCCCGGAACAGTCGTCCCGACGGCCCGGGATCCGGACAGCGCGCGCACGGCATCGACAGGGGCCGGGGCGGGGCAGGGCAGGCCGGACATAGGGCGGACGAGAGTGAAGGGGTACGCCGGATGTCCGGCGTACCCCTTCAGTTGCTGGGTGGGTGGAGCGGTCAGTCCTTGTCGGTCTCCTCGCGGACGATGGTGTCGTCCTTGGCGTTCACGTCGAAGGTGGTCTTCTTCCAGTCGGAGCCGACGACGTCGACCGACCAGATGACGCCCTTGCCGTCGTTGTCGTCCAGGCTGACGGAGGTGACCGTGCCCTTCTTCTTGTCCGTGGCGACCTTCGCCGCCTGCTGCGGGGTCTGGGTGGCCTGGGCGAGCCGGTCGGCCGTCCGCTTCTTGTCCTGCGCGTCCTGATCCGCGTCGACGCGGGCCTCGACCACCTTGCCGTCGACCGCGTCGACCCGGACGGTGTGGACCGTGCCGTCCTTCTCGGCGACCTCGGCCACCCAGACCGGGCCCTCGGCGCCGGGGCTCGCGGACGGGCTGGAGGTTCCGCTTCCGCTCGGGCTCGCGGTCCCGGCCGCACTGGCCGTTCCCGAGGGGCTGGCCGTGCCCGACGGGCTCGCCGTCCCGGTGGGGCTGGGGCTCTGACCGTCCTCGCGGTCGTCGTCGTCCACACCCTCCAGATCCAGGTCGACCAGCTTGCTGCCCGCCACCTCGCCGACCGCGGCCGTCGCCGCGTCGTCGAAGGTGACCTTCGTGGCGTCGAGCACCTTCTTGCGCTCCCGCTGGTCCTCGCTCAGCTGTGCGGAGGCGGACGCGGAGGCCGTCTGCTGCTGCGGAACGACCTTGGCCGCCTCGGAGGTGGCGGCGGACGTCGCGTCGCCGGTGCTCTGGCCGCAGCCGGTCAGCAGGACGGCCGCGGCGGCCGCCATGCCGAGAGCGCCGACCATGGTCAGGTTGCGGGAGCGGAAGGAGGCGCTGTTCGTTCGTCGAGGCTCATGTCTCATGCACGCATGCCTAGCCCCCCGAGCGTCCGGTCATGTTGTCCCACCGGGCGGAGTCACCCGATCGACCGGGGCGGCTCCGCCCGTTGGCCGCCGCTCCCCGGGCAGAGGGTGTCCGGGTGCGAAACAATGGGTTACAGGACCGCAACCTGTTCACGGTCCGGCCGGGAGGCCGTCATGGATCACAGGGTTCCCACAGAGCGCTACGAACTCATCTTCCAGGTGTCCGGGGCCACGGACGACGTCGTCACCGTCGAGCTGACCGACCGGTCCGGGGCGGGGGGCTTCCCGGTGTACGAGGACGAGACCGGGATCGTCCGCGCGGAGATCAGCGACCGGGGCGAGGTCCGGATGCTGGCCAGTGGCGGCCATCAGCTCCCGGGGGCGCCCCTGCTGGCCCGCCCCCTGCGCGCGGACGCGCCGGAAACACGCTGACCGGCCCCGCACCGGCGGGGCGCACCCCTTCCGCGGGTGCGCCCCGCTGTCGCGCACCCGCACCTCCTCCTGTCCCGCCGGCCTCCCGGCCCGCCTTCCGTTCTTGCCCACGCCTCGCCCGATTGTGTTTACATTCCCGCACCTCGGACGTAACCTGAGCGCGAAACCACAGACTCGG
This sequence comes from Streptomyces sp. NPDC101181, assembly GCF_044767975.1. Taxonomy (NCBI): domain Bacteria; kingdom Bacillati; phylum Actinomycetota; class Actinomycetes; order Kitasatosporales; family Streptomycetaceae; genus Streptomyces; species Streptomyces sp. NPDC101181. The sequence continues at coordinate 164,654 of NZ_JBIWOX010000012.1, forward strand.
GCATGAAACGGAAAAGAAACCACATGTACGCACCGGAGCGTCAGCAGGAGATTCTCCGCCTCGCCCAGGAGAGCGGACGGGTCGACGTGCTCTCCCTGGCGGAGAAGTTCCAGGTGACCGCCGAAACGGTCCGGCGCGACCTCAAGGCCCTCGACCGGGCGGGGCTGCTGCGCCGGGTGCACGGCGGTGCGATCCCCGCGGGCCGGCTGGACTTCGAGCCCGATCTCGCCCAGCGCGACGTCCTCGCGGCCGACGAGAAGGAGCGCATCGCCCAGGCCGCGCTCGCCGAACTCCCCGCGGACGGCAATGTGATCCTCGACGCCGGGACCACCACCGCCCGGCTCGCCGCCGCCCTCCCCGTCGACGCGGCGCTGACCGTGGTGACGCACGCGCTGCCGGTGGCCGCCCGGCTCGCCGACCACCCCGGCGTCGCGCTGCACCTCGTCGGCGGCCGGGTCCGCCACCGCACCCGGGCCGCGGTCGACGCCTGGGCGCTCGGTGCGTACGCCGAGATCAACGCCGACGTGGTCTTCCTGGCCACCAACGGCTTCGCCCCCGACAGCGGTCTGACCACCCCCGACCTCGCCGAGGCCGCGGTCAAGCGGGCCGTGATCAGGGCGGCCCGTCGGGTCGTCCTGCTCGCCGACTCCGGCAAGTTCGGGCAGGAGCACTTCGCGCGCTTCGGCGACCTCGCCGATGTGGACCTGCTCATCACCGACACGGGCCTGAGCCCCGACGACGCCCGCTCCATCGAGAGCCGGGGCACGGAAGTGGTACGCGCATGATCCTCACCGTCACCCCCAACCCCAGCCTCGACCGCACCTACGAGCTGCCCGGTCTGGTGCGCGGCGCCGTGCTGCGGGCCACCGCGGACCGGGTCGACCCCGGCGGCAAGGGCGTCAACGTCTCCCGGGCCGTGGCGGCCGCCGGGCACCGCACGGTCGCCGTCGCGCCGATGGGCGGTCCGGAGGGCGCGCTGCTCGCCCGGCTCCTCGGCGACCTGGGCATCGAGGCGGCCGGGGTTCCGGTCGCCGGACACACCCGGATCAACGTGACGCTCGTCGAACCCGACGGCACCCTCACCAAGGTCAACGCGGCCGGACCCGAGCTGAGCGGCGACGAGGCCGAGGACGTCCTGGAAGCGGTCCGGGCCCGCTCGACCGCCGCCGACTGGATCGCCTGCTGCGGAAGCCTGCCGCGCGGTCTCCCGCCGCGGTGGTACGCGGAGCTGGTCGCCCGCAGTCACCGGGCCGGGGTGCGGATCGCGCTGGACACCTCCGGGGCGGCCCTCACCGCCGCGCTCGCGGAGGGGCCCGACGTGATCAAGCCCAACGCCCAGGAACTCGCCGAGGCCGTGGGCCGTCCGCTGGCCACGGTGGGCGACGCCCTCAAGGCTGCCGGGGAACTGCGCGAGCGCGGCGCCCGGTCGGTGCTGGCCAGCCTCGGCGCGGACGGGCAGTTGCTGGCCGAGGCGTCGGGCGCCTACTTCGCCACCGCCCGGGTCTCCGCCGTACGCAGCAACGTCGGCGCCGGAGACGCCTCGCTCGCCGGGTTCCTGACGGCGGGCGGGCGGGGGCCCGAGGCGCTGGCGTCCGCCGTCGCCCACGGCGCGGCGGCGGTGCAGTTGGCGGGCAGCCTGATGCCCACCCCCGCCGATCTCGATCCGGCGTCGGTCGTGACGACCTCCCACATCCCCCTGGACCGCGCGCTGACGGAGCCCGCGCCATGATCCCCGTGCCTCCCCCGTCCCCCTCTCGTCCCCCGAGCCGCCGCAGGGCGGTCCCCGAGCAAGGAGCACCGCGATGAGTGAGCTGATCACCGCGGAACTGGTCGACCTCGATCTGTCCGCCACCACGAAGGACGCCGCCGCCAGGTCGCTCGCCGAGCGGATGGCGGCCGCGCACCGCGTCACCGATCTCGAAGGTTTCCTGGCGGACGTCGCCGCCCGGGAGGCGCAGATGCCGACCGGACTGGACGGCGGGATCGGCATCCCGCACTGCCGCAGCGAACATGTCACCGCCCCGACGCTTGCCTTCGGGCACAGCGGGCGGGGCATCGACTTCGGCGCCGCCGACGGTCCGGCCGACCTGATCTTCCTGATCGCCGCCCCGGCCGGGGCGGACGACGACCACCTCACCATCCTCTCGGGCCTGGCCCGCAGGCTGATGGACCCGGAGTTCACGGACGCGCTGCGCGCGGGTACGGACCCGGGGGCGGTGGCCGCGCTGATCCGCGGCGAGGAGCCCCCGGAGCCGGATGCGGATACGGCGGCCGAGGTCCACGCCACCGAAGGCGAGGCCCGGACCGGGGCCCCGGCCGGCGAGGAGCCGGGGACCGGGGGCGCGGGAGCGTCCGGGGACGCGCCCTTCCGGATCGTCGCCGTCACCTCCTGCCCCACCGGCATCGCCCACACCTACATGGCCGCCGAGTCGCTTGCCGCGGCCGGGCGCGCCGAGGGTGTCGAGGTGACCGTGGAGACCCAGGGCTCGGCCGGCTTCCAGAAGCTGGACCCGGCGGTGATCGCGTCGGCCGACGCCGTCATCTGGGCGCACGACGTGGAGGTCCGGGAGAAGGGCCGGTTCCGGGGGAAGCCGCTGGTGGACGTCGGGGTGAAGGCGGGCATCAACCGGCCGGCCGAGCTGATCGCCGAGGCCCGTCGCAAGGCCGAGCGCGGCGAGGTCGCCACCCTCGCGGAGAGCGAAGGCGGTACGGACTCCGGGGCCGGATCCGGCGCGGACCACGCGCACTTCGGCGTCCGGTTGCGGACGTATCTGATGTCCGGCGTCAGCTACATGGTGCCGTTCGTCGCGGCGGGCGGGCTGCTGATCGCCCTGTCCTTCGCCATCGGCGGATACGAGATAGCGAACGCGAAGTCGGTCGCCGACCACTTCGTCTGGGGCGAGGCCGACAGCTGGGCGGCACTGCTCAACCAGATCGGCTCGGCGGCGTTCGCCTTCCTGGTGCCGGTCCTGGCCGGATACATCGCGTACGGCATGGCGGACCGGCCCGCGCTGGTGCCGGGCTTCGTCGGCGGGTCCATCGCGCTGACCGTGAACGCCGGGTTCCTCGGCGGTCTGGTCGCCGGTCTGCTGGCCGGTGCGGTGGTGATGGCGATCCAGCGGGTGCCGGTCCACGCGACGCTGCGCGGCATCATGCCGGTGCTGGTGATCCCGTTGATCGCGTCGGCCGCCGTGGGTTTCCTGATGTTCATCGTGGTCGGAAAGCCCATCGCGTCGTTGCAGAGCGCGCTGACGGACTGGCTGAACGGTCTCTCCGGCTCCAACGCGGTGATCCTCGGTGTCGTCCTCGGGCTGATGATGTGCTTCGACATGGGCGGGCCGCTGAACAAGGTGGCGTACGCCTTCGCGGTCGGCGGTCTCGCCGACCCGACCGAGGGCAGTCTGAAGGTGATGGCCGCGGTCATGGCGGCGGGGATGGTCCCGCCGCTGGCGCTGGCGCTCGCCACGACCGTACGCAAGAAGCTGTTCACGAAGACCGAGCGGGAGAACGGCCGGGCCGCCTGGGTGCTGGGCGCCTCGTTCATCACCGAGGGCGCGATCCCGTTCGCGGCCGCCGACCCGCTGCGCGTCATCCCGTCGGTCATGGCGGGCGGCGCGGTGACCGGTGCCCTGTCGATGGCCTTCGGCGCGACGCTGCGCGCTCCGCACGGCGGGATCTTCGTGGTGCCGCTGATCGGTCAGCCGTTCCTGTACCTGCTGGCGATCGCCGCCGGGACGCTGGTCGCGGCCGCTCTGGTCGTCGTGCTGAAGGGGGCGCGCCGGACGGCGGACCCGGCCGGGGAGGCGGAGGCCGCGGACGCGCCGGTGCCGGTCGCCGCCTGAGCGTCCGGCGAACCGGCAGCCGGCGTGGCGGGCGGGGTGCTTGGATGGGCCGGGTGAGCGAGCAGTGGAACGCCGGTGATCCGGCCGTCCTGGCCCTTCCCTCCGGACGGCTGGTCCGTGGCAGGGGGCTGCGCGGGCCGTTGCCCGTAGGCCCGGAGCCGGAGTTCGGCGTGTACCTGCTGGGCCGCGTCCCGCCCCCGGCCGCGTGGGAGTCGCGGTGGCTGCGGTGGCCGGACTTCCGGCTTCCGGCGGACCGGGAGGCGGCCCGGGTCCTCCTCGAAGAGGTGTGGAACCGGGCCGCCGACGAGCGGGTCGAGGTGGCCTGTGGCGGCGGGGTGGGCCGGACCGGGACGGCGCTGGCCTGCCTGGCCGTGCTCGACGGGGTGCCCCCGGCGGACGCGGTGGCGTTCGTCCGCCGGGGCTATCACCCGCGGGCGGTGGAGACGCCCTGGCAGCGGCGCTACGTACGGACCTTCGCGCCCGGCTGAGGACCACCGCGTCCGCGCGGGCGTGGTCAGTCCTTGCGTACGGCGCGGAGCACCGCGTCCCGCAGGACGGTCTCCCGGCCGTCGGGGCCGGGGCCGACGCGTTCCGGTGCGGACGCCTCGACGACCGCCCATGCGGCGGGGTCGAGTACGGCCGCCATCTCCTCCCCCGTGGCGAAGAGGTCCGCGCTGCCGGGCCGGCCGACGGAGGGGTCGCGGTCGGCCGGGTGGTGGCTGACCACGAGGAGGGTGCCGCCGGGCCGCACGGCGGCGGCGAGCCTGCGGTGGAGGGCATGGAGGTCGGTGCGGGGCAGGTGCATGAACTGGGCGGAGACCAGGTCGAAGCGCTCGGGGGCAGGGTCCCAGGTGCGGACGTCGGCCTGCCGCCAGGTGATCCGCTCCGCGATGTCCGCACCGGCGGCCGCCGCCGTACGGGCCGAGGATTCCAGACCGGTGGAGGACCAGTCGGCGCCGGTGACCCTCCAGCCGCGCGTGGCGAGCCAGATCGCGTCGGCGCCCTCGCCGCTGCCGACGTCCAGGGCCGTGCCGGGTGTCAGGGGTGTGACGTGCTGGACGAGGACCGGGTTGGGGTTGCCGCTCCAGGCGTTGCCCTCGCGGTAGCGGTCCTCCCAGAACTCCTGGGTGAAGAACCGCTCGGTGTCCTCGTCGTCGTGCCGGTGCCCGGGGGCGGACTGCTCGGTGTGGTGGTGGCTCATGGCGGCATGGTGCGCCCCGGTTCCGCGCGGGGCCAACTTCCTTGCCGGATCGGCAAATGCGAGGTCAGCGACCGGTCCGGCGGCGCATCACCAGCAGGGGCGCGGCGACGACCAGCGCGAGCCCCGCCGGGTCGGGCACGGGTGCGGCCACCGGGTCCGGCTGTCCGGCCGCGCTCGGCACCTTGTCGAAGGTGTCCGGTACGGGCAGGGTGTTCCAGCGGTCGACCGGCCAGGCGATGACCACGGCGCGCCCGACGACCTCGTCGACCGGCACCATGCCCTTGGTGCTGTCGTCCTGGTGGTAGCGGGAGTCCTCCGAGGCCTGGCGGTGGTCGCCCATCACCCAGAGCCTGCCCTCGGGCACGGTGACCTTGAAGCGGCCGCCCGCGTCGTCGGTGCACGGGGTGTTGCCGGGGAAGACGTACGGCTCGTCCAGGGCGGTGCCGTTGACCTTGAGGGGTCCGGTGCCGGAGCACTCCACGGTGTCGCCGCCGACGCCGATGACCCGCTTGATGAGGTCCTTCTCCTCGGCCGAGGGCATGAGACCGATGAAACTCAGCACCTTGCGCACGGTGGTGGGTTCGCTGACCGGCATGTCGCCCAGCCAGTCCGCGGGGTCGTGGAAGACGATCACCTCGCCGCGCTCGGGTTCCGATCCGAACCAGGGGGTGAGCTTGTCGACGAGGACCCGGTCGCCCGTCTGCAAGGTGTTCTGCATGGAGTTCGACGGGATCGAGAAGGCCTGGAGCAGGAAGGTCTTGATCAACAGGGCCAGAACCAGGGCGATGCCGATCAGGAGCGGCAGCTCCACCCAGAAGGGCCGCTTCTTCTTGGCCTTCGTCGTCCGCCCGCGCCCCATGGCCCCGCCCCTCGCCCCGCGTGTCCCGCCCGTCCCCTCCCGGCGGAACGGACCCGTGTGCGGATCACTCTAAGGGCTGTCCCGTCATCCCTGGTGTATCAGCGTGCGGCGTCAGATGCGGTGCATCGCAAGGCGGAGGGACGTCCGAATACTGGATGTATTCGGACGTCCCGACAACGCGGCGAGGTGCCGTAGCTGTCGTCGTGCGCCCGCCAGGGATTTCGGGACAGCCCTTAGGGGTGCGCGAGACGGCGGGGACGTTACGGGGCAGGTGAGGGCGGTGCGGTGGCGGGCGGGACGGTGGCCCCGGCGCCGGTCCGCACCGCCTCGACCACGCTCTGGTGGAAGGTGCGGCTCTCCTCCTCGGAGGGGCACGGCACGGGGCTGCCCGTCAGGGTGAACCAGTCCGATGACCCGCTGTACTGCACGGCCACCGCCGCCTGCCCCTCGGACCAGGTCGTATGCACCGTGAGATCACCGGTGAGGATTCCTGCTTCCACGGTGCGTACTCCGCCGGTTCCCGCGAAGACACCGCTGGTCGTCCACGATGCCCAGCTCATGACACGCGCCTTTCGGACCAGGACAAGCCTGTCTGTCGGACTGTTTCCGAGTATGACACCGCCGCTGGGAGGATGCACGGGTGCGCCGGGCCGGGCCCGTACGACGGGCCCGGGGCCTCAGGCCCGTTCCCGTACTCCGCGGAGCAGGGCGGCCTGGCCCGCGTGCTGGAGGTCGTCGGCGATGACGCTGATCAGGCGGACGCCCAGGGTCACCGGGGGCGACCAGTTCTCGTCCACGATCCGGTCCAGGGCGTGCCCGTCCAGACCGCCGACGTACTCCTGGGTGCGTCGGTGCACGGCGTCGTAGTAGCCGAGGAGCAGGTCGGCCGAGTCGACGCGGACGGCGGCGACCTCGTCGCCGGTGTGCCCGTAGCCGGTCGCCGTCTGGTCGAGGGGCAGGGCGAACCGGTCGGCCCAGCCGTCGGTGAGCCAGACCTGTCCGGTCCCGGCCGCGTCGGCGACGTGGTCGTCCTGGACCCGGGTGAGGTGCCAGATCAGCCAGGAGATCGAGTTCGCCTCCTCGTCGAGGCGGGCGTTGAGGTCGTCGGGCGGGAGTCCTTCGGCCGCGGCGTGGACCGCTTCCCGGACACGGTCGAAGGCCTCGGCGAGCATCTCTGCGCTGTTCATCCGTCCACCCTGGCCCGTCCCGACGGGCGGGGGCGGGTCCGACACACCGCCCGTGCCTGTCCGGGCGGACGGCCCGCGCCCGTGCGCGCGGACAGCACCGCGCCCCGGAGCGGCGGGAGGCCGGTCCGGGGCGCGGTGTCGCGGAGCGGGTTGGCCGCTCAGCTGACGTTGACGTCGATGCAGGCGTAGAAGGCGTTCGAGGTGTCCGCGATGTTCCAGACGGCGAGCACCTTCTGCTGACCGGTCTTGTTACCGAAGTCGACCTGGTGGGTGACGGTGGCGCCGGGCTGCGCGCCGCCGTCGTCGAACTCGGCGATCTTCTCGCCGCCCACGAAGTACTGCCAGGTGCTGGTGGAGTGGCGGGCGGTGAGCTTCCACTCGAACTGCTGGGAGCGGTTGACCGGGGTGACGGCCCAGCCCTTGGAGTTGTCGTCCAGCTCGGCGAATCCGCTGTTGCCGCCGCTGCAGCTGGTGAGGCCCTTGGGGCCCTCGACGCTCTGCGGCTCGTAGGTGATCGATCCGCAGCTGACCGTTCCGGCGGCACACTGTGCCTGCCGGCTGGGCGGGTTGGAGATGTAGCCGTGGGCGCTGGCGGAACTGGCCGGGAGGCTCAGGGCCAGGACCGGGGCGAGCATGGCGCCGATGGCGAGCGCGGACTTCCTTTTCGCGTGCATGCTTCTCCTTCACATGAGGCCGTGCCGCGCGGTGGCGGGTCGTGGGGGACCCGGCGTGGGCGGAGCGACCTCGCGAGTGTGGGGCCAAGTGGCGCGAAGGTCTGCAAGTCCATTGCCGGACAACCCTGTTGAGGGGTGACCGGAAAGGCCTTGCACTTGGCCTAGACCATACCGACAGACGCGTGCACGTCAAGGGCGGCCCGCTCCGGATGTCCGGTGCGGGCCGCCCTGGGAGCGCGATCAGCCCTGGTCGTCGCCGTAGCGGACCGTGACGCGTTCGAAGCCGAGAGAGCCGAGCAGTCCCTTCAGCATGTCGGCGGTGTTCTTCTCCGCGCGGGCGGTCAGCCCGCTCTCCTTCGCGGCCTCCGCTATGTGCTTGACGGCGAGCTGGTTGACCGCCTGTTCACTGCTGGGGTTGTCGGAGAAGAGGTCGCCGAGCCGGTCCAGCAGGCCGCGCTGCTTGGACACCGCGTAGGAGCGGTCGGGGTCCAGGGCGGGCTTGTCCAGCACCGCGCGCGGCAGCCGGAGTTCGGCCGTGGTGCGGGCCTCGTTGATGACGACGCCGCTCTCGCTGACCTTGCCGAGGTCGACGGAGGCGCCGACGGTCCCCGCGCCGACGAACAGGGTGCGGGTGCCGCGTACCGCGTCGGGAAGGAACTTGGTGTCCTTCTCCAGGTCGACGACCACTTGGAAGTTGCCCGAGGCGGCCTCGTACGCGCTCATGTCCTGGATCGACTTGAGCACGGCGGGGCCCGACCGGTCCCGGGTCTCCTGCCCGAAGAGGTCGTCCAGGCCGGGCAGCAGACTGAGCCTGCTCCCGGTGAACAGCAGCGCCAGGATGACCGCGCAGATGCCCAGGGCCTTCAGCAGGCCCCGGGGCGGGCGGACGGCGCGCTTCTTCTCGCCGCTCGGGGCGGCCGGTTCCGTGGTTACGTCGCTGGACGTCATGCTCTGCATGTGACCCGCGCCGGGTGGTTTCAGTCCATCTCCGGCGCTAAATAGGCCAGTTCCGGTAGCGCGCGCAGACGCGGGCGGCTCCGGGCGGGCCCCTTCGGCCCCGCCCGGCTCTCGTGTCCCGATTCCGCGCACCCGGTGGCGGTCAGTGCGGTGAGGACGCCACGCGGACGCGGTCACTCCCGCCGTCGGAGAGGAACGAGGCCAGCCGTCGGCCCTCCTCGGCCACCTCCGCACGGTCGGCCCTGGAGAAGGGCCGCAGCGGCGCGACGCTGACGACTCCCTCGGCGACCGTCCAGGTGGCGGCGGTCCGGCCGTCGACCAGCACCACGCGCTCACCGGCGACCGAGAGGCCCCGGTGGGCGTCGTCGATGATCCGGCCGCGCTCCTGGTAACCGAGGATCGCGTTGTCGAAGGCGGGCAGGAACCGTACCGGCGCGGGAGTGCCGGGGTCCGGGCGGGGCGCGTCGGGGAGGTCGAGCAGCTCCCGGCCGCGCTCGTCGCGGAAGCTGACCAGTTCACCCCGGACGGCGGCCACCGCGCCGGGCAGCCCGGCCAGGCCGGACCAGGCCCGCAGGTCCGCCGTGGCGGCGGGGCCGAAGGCGGCCAGATAGCGGCGCACCAGCGCCCGGCCGACCGGGTCGGCGCCCTCGGGGGCGGGCGGGTCGACCGGGCGGCCGAGCCACGAGGCGAGCGCGACGTTGCGCACCCCGCCCTTGGTCCGCCAGAGCCCCCGGGGTGGCGCCTGGGCCATCGGCACGAGGGCGGCGACGACCACCTCACCGAGGGGCCGCGCCCCCGGCCCCGGCCAGCGGGGAGTCAGTTCCCGGACGATCTCAGCCGTTGCACGGGGTTGGCCGTCGGCCATCAACTCCCGCGCTTCTCGGGACAGTTCATCGAGGTCGACGCCTTTCAGCTCGTCCCGGTAGACGCCGAGCACCCGTTGCCGCAGCATCGCGTCGTGACGGGCCCGCCAGGCGAGGACATCGGTGGCGGTGACGAGGTGGACCGTACGGCGCATCAGATGGGTGCGCACCAGGGCCCGGGACGTCAGCAGCTCGGAGAGGGCCGCCGGATCGAAGGCGGTGAGCCGCGACCAGAGTCCGGTGAAGGGTTCCTGCGGCTCCTGGGCCTGGAGGCCGCAGAGATGGGCCACGGCCTCCACGGCCGGCAGGTCGGCGCGGTCGAGCAGCAGCTGCCGGGCGAGGGTGGCGCGGTTGAGCGCCCGGTTGTCGAGGACGGTCATCGGTCGCGCTCCCGGGGGATCAGGTCGACTGCCGGCCGTCGATGCTCTCGCGCAGGATATCCGCATGCCCGGCGTGCTGGGCGGTCTCCGCGACGAGGTGGACCAGCACCCGGCGTACGCTCCAGGCCGCGCCGGGCTCGTTCCAGGGCGCGTCGGGCAGCGGGTGCGCGGCGGAGAGGTCGGGGACCGCGGCGACGATCTTCTCGGTGCGGGCGGCGGCCTGCTCGTAGTCGTGCAGGATCCCGGACACCGTCTCGCCCGGCAGCATCCGGAACTCCTGGTCCCGGTCGATCGCCCACTGCGGGAGTTCCCGGGCCGTCCCGGCCATCAGGTCGTCCCAGGTGACCCCGTCGGGCAGCGCGAAGGACATCGCCGAGGGGCCCTCAGTGACGAAGTTGAGCCAGCCGGTCTCCGTGGCCGTGACGTGCTTGACCAGTCCGCCCAGGCACAGCGCGCTGACCGTGGGGCGCCGCGCGGCCTGCTCGTCGTCGAGACCGCGCACGGTGGCGGTGAGGGCGGACCGGGCGGCGGCCAGCGAGGCGAGCAGCTCGGCCCGCTCGCCGTCGAGGGAGGAGACGGATGCGGCAGAGGAGCTGGGGGAGGCGGAGGAGTCGGGGGTGGGCGTGGAGGCCATGGTGATCGGGTCCTTCCGGGGGTTCTCGTTGTCCGGTTCGAGATCCACTCTTCCAGGAGAAGAGGACAGGGAGTGTCCTCCACTCCGTCGCATACTGACCGCATGCCGAAAACTTCCGCGCGCCTGCTGTCGCTGCTCTCCCTGCTCCAGGCACGCCGGGACTGGCCGGGGCAGGCGCTCGCCGAGCGGCTGGGGGTCAGTGCGCGCACGGTACGCCGGGACGTCGACCGGCTGCGTGAACTCGGCTATCCGATCGCGGCCGTGAAGGGACCCGACGGCGGCTACCGGCTGGACGCGGGCGCGCGGCTGCCGCCGTTGCTGTTCGACGACGACCAGGCCGTCGCCCTGGCGGTGGCGCTGCGCACCGCTGCCGCGACGGGGGCCGGGATCGGTGAGGCGGCGGCCCGTGCGCTCACCACGGTCCGGCAGGTGATGCCCGCCCGGCTGCGCCACCGGCTGGACGCCCTGCGGATCACCGCCGTGGAACCCGCGGACAGGCGGCCCGGACCGCAGGCCGACCCCCGGGTCCTGATGGAGCTGAGCGCGGCCGTCCACGCCTGCGAGGTGCTGCGCTTCGACCACTCCCCCGCGTACGCGCCGCCCCGGGACGAGGCGGAGGGGGGTACCGCGCGGCCGCGCCGGGTGGAGCCGCACCACCTCGTCACCTGGGGCGGGCGGTGGTATCTCGTCGGCTGGGACCTCGACCGGGCGGACTGGCGCACCTTCCGAGTGGACCGGATCGTTCCGCGCGCCCCCACCGGTCCCCGCTTCACCCCGCGCGAGGTGCCCGGAGGGGACGTGGCCGCCTTCGTCGCCGCGCGGTTCCGGGGCTCCGACGGCCCCGGCGGGTGGCCCTGCCGGGGCGAGGCGGTCCTCGCCCTGCCCGCGTCCGTGGTGGCCGGACACCTCCGGGACGGGGTCGTGGAGGAGTTGGGCCCGGACCGCTGCCGCCTGGTCCTGGGCGCCTGGTCGTGGGTGGGCCTGGCGGCCGCCGTCGGCAGATTCGACGCCGACTTCGAGATCGTCGGTCCGCAGGAGTTCCGGGACGCCGTCGCGGGGTTGGCCCGGCGCTACGCCCGCGCGGCGGAGCCGCCCGGCGACGAGGGGGCAGCCCTACGGCACAGCCCTTAGGGTGCCAGCGGTTCGACCAGGCGGGTGTCGTCCTTCGGCTCGTCGGACCAGGACGTGGTGACGGACGAGGTGACGTTGCCCGCCAGGCCGAGCACCAGGAACAGCACCACGAGCCACTTCGCGGCCGCGCTCATGACCAGCGGGCGGGTCGAGGAGCGCCGCGCCTCCCGCTCCGCGGTGAACGCGTCGTCACCGAAGAGGCCCTTGGGGTAGGCCGGGGTGAGCATCATGGCGTACGCGGTGAACCGCATCCGGTAGCGCAGGGTGGCGGCCGTCGCCTCGAACAGCGGTTTCGGCATCCGCCCCAGGGCCAGGGTGATCACCCACCAGACGAACCCCAGCGCCCACCACCCGTACACGGCGAGGCTCTGCACGATCGCCGCCGGGATCATCAGGAAGATGCGGAAGAGGACCGCGAGCCGGTTGAGCGGGGTGGGCCGTACCTCGATCCGGGCCGGGTAGTCGGCGGGCGGGGTCAGGGCGAACGGCGGGTAGCGGTCGATCAGCAGCATGTCGCTCGCCGAGACGCGCATGTCGTACCCGAGGACGCCGGTGAGGAACCGGAACACCGGGTCGGGCAGCCGCCCCAGCGCCAGGGCGGCGAACCATCCGAAGACGACGGTGAAGAACGCCGCGATGTGCAGGAAGAACAGCACGATGAAATGCGGGATCAGCATCAGGAGACGCAGCAGGACGGTCAGCCGTCGCTGACGCGGGGGCTCGACGATGTCCAAGGCCGGCCGGAACTCGGTCTCGTCCCGCTCGGCGCGTCCTGGGCTCCACTGGCCTTCGGCCATGTCGCATCTCCTCGGCAGGGTGTCCGTGCGCCGTGCGCGCGCAGGACGTCCTCCCACCGTGTGCCGAGGCGTGGACACGCGCAAACGGCCCGGCCCGAACGGGTGCCCGAGCCAGGCCGTGCGCCTCCGGTCAGCGCCCGCGCAGCCGGGCGAGCAGGGAGCCGCCGCCCCTCGGCGAACGGTCCTCGGGTCCGGACTCGGACGTCGGCCGGGACTTCGGCCGGGCTGCGGGACGCGGCGTGCGCCGGGACTCGCCCTCGCCCTTCGGCCCGGTCTGCCGGGCGAAGGGCGTCTTCCGCTCCCCCTGCGGCTTCCGCGCCCTCTGCGGCTTCTCCGTCTTCTCCATCCGCGCCCGCTCCGGCGTCGGCTCCCGGTCCCGGTCCGCGGCGGCCGGGGCGGAGTCGTCGGTGTACACGTAATAGCGGTGGCTGAGGCGGCGGCCCAGCACCAGGTAGCCCAGCAGGGCTCCCGTCGTGTTCAGGATGACGTCGTCGATGTCGAAGGCGCGCCCCGTGACCAGGGCCCCCTGGATGAGTTCGACGATCGCCATGGCCGCGGCGGTCAGCAGCGTCATACGGATCATCCGCATCCGGCGCGGGACGAAGAACGGGAGCAGGATGCCGAACGGCACTCCCAGCAGCACATTGCCGCCCGCCTGCTTGCACGCGGCGAGGAAGGTGTAGTCCTCGGCGTACTGACGCAGCGAACGGCCCGGTTGCAGATTGGACGTGACGAGGTCCTCGGAGGCCGGTGAGGGGGTGAGCGTCACCTTGGCGAGGAAGACGGAGAAGGCCACGAGTCCCAGCAGCACCGCTGACAGGACAGCCATCCGGACCAGCACACGTACCCATGTCCCCTGCCGCGCCTGGGGACTCGCCTCTGCAGTCATGGCGGACAGATGCCCCCGACCGGCCGGACCACACGCACCGGGCGGCCGGACCGCGAAACTCCCGGACGTCCGTCGACGTCCGTCCCCCGCGGCCTGCGACGATGTGCGCATGAGCGCACAGACGAAGACGGACCTGCTGGACGAGACGGAGCGGCTGCGCGGTGAGGGCAGCCCCGAGGAGGCGCGGGAGCGGCTTCTCGCTCTGACCGCCCAGTACCCCGACGACGCCGAGGTGGCCTACCGGACGGCGGTGATCCACGACGTGCTGGGGCTGGAGGCCGAGGCGGTGCCGTATTACGAACGCTGCCTGGCGAAGCCGGAACTCGGTAGCCGGAACCGGCGCGGGGCGCTGCTCGGGCTGGGCAGTACCTACCGGGTGCTGGGCCGGTACGGGCAGGCGGTGGAGACGCTGCGCCGGGGCGTGGAGGAGTTCCCGGAGGACGGTGCGCTGCGGACGTTCCTGTCGATGGCCCTGTACAACACCGGTGAGCATCACGAGGCGATGCGGCTGCTCCTGGAACTGACCGCCTCGACCAGCGAGGACCCGTACGTACGGGAGTACCGGCGGGCCATCGAGCAGTACGCGAAGGACCTCCACGAGACGGTATGACCCCCGTGGCCATGGCCCGCTGCTCCGGCTCGGCGGGCCGTGGCGGGGAAAGGGGAAGCCCCGGCCGGATCGGGGGAATCCAGCCGGGGCGGCTTGAGCGCGGGTGTGCGGGCCGGGTCGCCCCGGGGGAAGGCGGTCCCGGGCTCCGGCTGTCCGGCTCACCGGCGAAGCCGGGGAGCGGGCCGGGGCGTGGCCCCTCACATCCACGTATAGATGAACGATAAACCATCCCCGGCTGTTCCCGGGAACCCGCCTCCGCCGATGCGATCCGGACCCTGTGGCCACATCTCGCGCCCGGCGGCGGAACCGGCTCGCGCGGGCACCGCAACTCACCTCGGGCGAAAGCCCGTTCGGTCCGTCACCGCCCCGCTCAGCCGGGGGCACATGCCAGGAGCAACACCGTATCGAGTGTTGCCAAATCTCTTACGAGCCGCTGCGGCCTGTGCGACAGTCGGTAGCGGCCCACCCCTCAGAACCGGCTGCGCCGCGCCTGTATCGGAGTACGAGATGCCGACCCCCCAGTTCGCGGACCACCCCGCACCACAGCCCCCCGCCGACGAGGCCGTGGACGCCCTGATCGACCGGGCGCGCCGGCTGCGCGGAGACGTGGACGCCGTACGGCGGGACGCTGTCCTGTTCCACGAGGACGATCCCCAGTCGCGCTGGCAGCGCGCGCTGTACGAGCTGGCCGTGCACCACCTGGACAACCTCGACGAGCATCTGGGACAGCTCAGGGCGGGTCTCCCGGCCCAGCGGGCCGAGGCCCCCGCCCCACGCGCCGACGACCTGGAGCCGGACGATCCGCGGACCGGCTCCCCGCTCAGCCGGGTGGGCAGCGCCGAGTGGAACCTCCTCACCGACGAGGTCAGCTGGTCCGACGAGCTGTACGAGATCTTCGGCAGGCCGCCCGGCTCGCCGCCGCTCTCCCTGGACGACCTGCCTGCGGTGCTGGTGCCCGACGACCAGCCGCTGCTGACCGCCATGGTCACGGGCTGCCTTGTCGACGGGCGGCCGATGGACGGCGAGTTCCGGATCATCCGCCCCGACGGGGGGATGCTCACCCTGCACATGGCGGGTGAGCCGGTCCTCGACGCCCAGGGCTGCACCGCTTCGATGTGGGCGGTGATCCGGGACGTCAGCGAGCTGCGGCGCGGCGAGCGGACGGCCGACGGCAGCGGCGCGTCGGTGCGGCGCGAGGCGCACATCGAGCGGACCGAGCACCGGATGGCGGTCGAGTTCCGGGAGACCGTCCTGCCGCCGTGGCGCGGACCGCTCCGCCTGCCGCACCAGGGGACCGGGGCCGCTCTGGACGTCGCCGCGCACTACCTCCCCTCCGCCTCCAGCGGGCTCATCGGCGGCGACTGGTACGACGCGATGCAGCTGCCGGACGGGCGCACCCTGCTGACCGTCGGCGACCTCACCGGGCACGGCATCCCCGCCACCTCCGCGATGGCGATGATCCTGGGCGCGCTGCGCGGCATGGCGGTCGCCGGTATCGAGCCGGGCCCGCTGATGGGACACCTCGACCAGCTGCTCGCGTCCTCGATGCAGCCGGCCCTGGGCAGCGCCCTGTGCTGCCGTTTCGACCCGGACGGCTCGGTCCTGTCCTGGGCGCAGGCCGGACACCCCGCCCCGCTGCTCTTCCGCGACGGGTCGGGACGGCAGCTGCCCGCGGCGGACGGGGTGCTGCTCGGCGCCGCCTCCACGGTCGCCTTCGAGCAGGACGAGGTGCGGCTGCTCCCCGGCGACGTGCTCGTCCTGCACACCGACGGCCTGACGCGCCGCAGCGACCGGGGTGCGGGCCCGGAGGCGCTGCTGGAGCTCGCCCCCCGCCTCGCCGCGGCCCGTACGGCACAGGAGTGCGTACGGAGCGTCGTCGAGGAGTTCGGCGGGAGCGAGCGTCTGGACGACGCGTGTGTGCTGGTGGCCCGGGTCGGGGCGTGACCCGGGTCGGGGCGTGAGGGAGCGCCGTACGACGGCGTTACGGCATCCCGTCCTCGTCCTCCCGGTTCATCCGCTCCGGATGCTCCGGGCCCCCTGACCGGTCCGTCCCGTGCGGGACCCCCGCGGCCTCGCCCGGGTCAGATCCGGGTCCCCTTGCCGGTCTGCTTCTGGCTCGGCGGCATCGCCTGCTCGATCTCCTCGCGCAGCTCCTGGATTTTGGCGTGCCCCGCGAACTGCCCGGTGAGCCGGTACATCTCGCGGAGCCGGTCCCAGGTGCGGTGCGAGGAGGTCTCCCCCATCGACACCAGGGCGAGCCTGGCGTAACGGCCGCCCTGCTCGGGGTCGTTGGCGATGAAGCAGGCCGAGGCGAGGGAGATGTGGTCGAAGAGCCTGGAGCGCTGGCGTTCGCTGACCCGCAGCTCCAGGGCCCGCTTGGCGTGGCGCTGAGCGATGACCGCGGCGCCCGGGTCGTGGTCGGCCAGGGTGCGGAAGGCCAGCGCCTGCATGCCGTACAGGTCGGCCTCGTCGAACATCTGCATCCAACTGGGCGGCGGCACGTCGCCCTTGTCCGAGACGAACAGCTCCTCGGCCTCGCCGAGCGTGCGCCGCATCGCCTGGCCGCGGCCCATCGCGGCCTGTGCCCAGGCCTCGATGGTGTGCAGCATGGCCCGGGTGCGCGGCAGAGCTTCGTCGCCGGAGCCGGACGTGGCGAGCTTCATCAGGTCCAGGGCGTCGCCGGGGCGGCCCAGGTGCACCATCTGGCGGGCCGCCCGGGACAGCGCCTCACCGGCGCGCGGCCGGTCGCCGCCCTCCCGGGCCGCGTGGGCGGCGATGACGAAGTACTTCTGGGCGGTGGGTTCCAGGCCGACGTCGTGCGACATCCACCCGGCCAGTACGGCCAGGTTGGCGGCGACGCCCCACAACCGCCGTTGCAGGTGCTCGGGGTGGCGGTAGGCGAGCATCCCGCCCACCTCGTTGAGCTGCCCCACGACAGCCTTGCGCTGGAGCCCGCCGCCGCGGGAGGCGTCCCAGGCGCGGAACACCTCGACCGAGTGCTCCAGGGCCTCGATCTCGTCCGAGCCGACGGGCGCGGCCTCGTACCGGTCGAAACCGGCGGTGTCCGCGTGCAGGGGGCCGTGGGTGCATGGCGCGTCGGCCGCCGGAGCGGGAGCGCTGTGCAGCCAGTCGTACATGGGCCTTGCGATGGTTGAGCCGGTGGCGAGTGCGGCGCCCGCACCCACCAGGCCGCGACGGTTGAGCATGAGGTCCATTCCCGTGAATTCGGTGAGGACCGCTGCCGTCCGTTCGGGCGCCCACGGCAGTTGATCGGGATTGTGTTCCGTCCCGGAGTCACGCCGTTTCCCCACACGCCCGCGTCGGCCGAACCCGAGGTCCTCGATGGTCACGACACGGCCGAGCCGCTCGGTGAACAGAGCTGCCAGCACCTTCGGCACGGGGTCACGGGGGGACTCCCCCATGTCGATCCAGCGCCTGACCCGTGAGGTGTCGGTGGCCAGCTGCGGGTGGCCCATGGCCGCCGCCTGCCGGTTCACCATTCTCGCGAGTTCGCCCTTGGACCAGCCGGCCAGGCCGAACAGGTCGGAAAGACGGGTGTTGGGTTCTCCGGTCACGTCAAGCCCCCAGGTTCTCGGCTGACTTGACACTAACCCCCTGTCAGGTGCGCCGGGACTATTCGCCAGGGTTCGCCAGGGTCCGCCAGATGGTCTGCCACCCGTGACCCGTTGTCAGGTAGGAAAGCGCCACCCCGCCCGGCAGCCCTCGGTACTCCCCAGGGTGCCGAACGGCCGTCGGCCGGGTTGGCGCACGTACCTTGTCGGCGCACGAAGGGATCTGTCTCGCCCATGTACACAGCATCGTCCTCCGTGTCCGCCCCGCCCCGTCCGCTGCGCCCGATGGGCGCGGGCGGCGGGCCCTATCTCGCCCCCCACCCCGGCGCCGCGGCGCCGGGTCCGGGCGGCCGGGCCCGACGGGCCCCGGGAGCGGGGACCGGACCGCTCAGCGGAAGGATCGACCTGTCCGGCCCGCAGGGCGCGCAGGTGCGGATGGCCATCGCCTCCGTGCAGCGCATCTGCCCCGAATTCAACCCGGTGCAGGTGCTGCGGCGCAGCGGCCGCTCGGTCCTGATCGTCGGAATGACCGGGCGGACCACCGCCGTGGCGAAGTGTTTACTGGACCACTCCCCCGCGTGGACGGAGCGGTTCCGGCACGAGATAGCGGCGTACCGCGCGTTCGTCCGGCACCGTCCTCCGGTACGGGCGCCCCGGCTGATCGCGGCGGACCCGGAGAACTGCACGCTGGTCATCGAGCGAATGCCCGGCCGGGTCGCGGCCCTTACCCGGCACCCCACCGAGGCGCCGCCGCGGGCCGACATCCGCGCCGTGCTGGGCGCCATCAGCCGGGTGAACACCTGGCGGCCGCCGCCCGGACTGTTCGAGGCGCCGCTCGACTACGCCTCCCGGATCGCGCGCTACCACGAACTGGGGCTGTTCACCGACCGCGATCTCGGCGACCTCCAGAAGCTGCTGCACGGTCTGGCGCACGCGGGCGGCAAACAGGCCATCATGGGGCAGTTCTGCCACGGTGACGCGCTGCTCTCCAACATCCTGCTGTCGCCGACCGGGCCGGTGCTGGTCGACTGGGAGCACGCCGGCTGGTATCTCCCGGGGTACGACCTGGCGACGCTGTGGACGGTGCTCGGGGACGCCCCGGTGGCGCGGCGCCAGATCAGCCAGCTGGCGCAGGCCAGGGGCCCGGCCGCGCGGGACGCGTTCCTGGTGAATCTGATGCTGGTGCTGACCCGGGAGATCCGTAACTACGAGACCGCGGTGCAGCGCACCATGCGCGAGGCGCCCCCGGTGGGCTCCGCGCAGGAACGTCCCGGCGGCCTCTCCTCTGGCGAGGAGCAGCGGCTGCTGCTGCGCAGGCTGCACGACGACTGCGCGATGGCGCGACGGGCCGTGCGGGCGGCGGTCGGCACGCGCTGACCCCGGGCGTGACAGCCGCCGCCCCGCACCGCCTTCGGTGCGGGGCGGCCGCATGCGCCGCGAGCCCTCCGGCCGATCGCCTGCCGGGGGATCACGGTGCCGCCGGGATGGGCCACCGTGCCGGGGAACAGCGCGCTGCGGGAGCCGGTGCCGAAGCACCGGCTCCCGCAGCGCGCTGTTCCCCCTATCCGCCCGTGCCGCGTGACCGTATGCCCGCGCGTCCACGCTTCCGCGCACGCGCATATCAGCGTGTCCGCGCGATGACACGGCGTCGCTTCCACGGCCCTGGCGGGTGAGGCCCGCCACGAGACCCACGTCACGTACGACCTCCGTTAGTGGATGCCGCCCGGCCCGTTCGGCGTAACCGGACGCTCAAGTGGCCCATAATCGAGCATTCCACGACGAAGCGTAGTAATGACGGTCATTGCTTCCTGTACCGGACGCCGCTAACCATGGATTCCGGCAAGCACCGAGCACGAGCCAGCGACGAACGCCCACCGGCGGCCGCGGCCGACACCTCGGGCTCAGCCGACGCGGCGCGAAGGCCGCGCAGCCCGTCCCCCATCAGGAAGAGCTCACGCATGCCCCGCATCTCCACCCTGCGCATCACCCGTACGCACAAGCTCGCCACCGCCGCACTCGTCGCGGCAGGCTCCGTCTCCGCCATAGCCGCCACCAGCGCGCAGGGCGACACGCCGCCCGCCGCCGCGCACTCCTCCGTGGCCGTCGAGCCGGTCGCCGCCGCGGGCATCCCCACCGCGAAGGACGCAGCGGAGAAGAAGGCGGCCGCGCAGACCGCCGCGAAGAAGACCGCTGCGAAGGAGGCCGCCGCGAAGAAGGCCGTGGCCGACCGCAAGGCCACCGCCGAGCGGGCCGCCGCGAAGGAGCGCTCCGAGAAGCAGGCAGCGGGCCGCTCCGCCGAGCGCAAGGCCGTCTCGCCGAAGCAGTACGCGAACAACCTCGACGGCTGGATCCGCGAGTCGCTCGACATCATGGAGAAGAAGGACATCCCCGGTTCCTACGAGGGCCTGCACCGCAACATCATGCGCGAGTCCAGCGGCAACCCGAACGCCGTCAACGACTGGGACATCAACGCGCGCAACGGCATCCCCTCCAAGGGTCTGCTCCAGGTGATCCAGCCCACCTTCGACGCCTACCACGTCAAGGGCACCCCGAAGAAGCTCACCGACCCGGTCGCCAACATCACCGCCGCCGCCAACTACGCCGCCGACCGCTACGGCTCGATCGACAACGTCGACTCCGCCTACTGAGCCGATATCACTAGCGTGCCGATCATGTGACTAGTGGTCATCGTGCGTGCCCCGGATGGCCGCAGGGTAGTGCTGGCGCGGACACCACCGGTCCGCGCGGCCACCGCGCGGAGGCTTCTGGAAAGGCCTGACGCACATGGCACAGCCCTTCTCACTGCCGGACTTCTACGTTCCGTATCCGGCCCGGCTCAACCCTCACGTGGAGGCGGCACGCACGCACACCCGGGAGTGGGCCCGCTCCATGGGGATGCTGGAGGGGTCCGGCGTCTGGGAGGAGAAGGACCTGGAGGCGCACGACTACGCCCTGCTGTGCGCCCACACCCACCCCGACTGCTCGGCGCAGGCGCTCTCACTCGTCACCGACTGGTACGTGTGGGTCTTCTTCTTCGACGACCACTTCCTGGAACTGTTCAAGCGCACCCCCGACCGCGAGGGGGCCAAGCGCTATCTGGACCGGCTTCCGGCCTTCATGCCGATGGCCCGTGACGCTCCGGTCCCGCAGCCGGAGAACCCGGTCGAGGCGGGGCTGGCGGATCTGTGGGCCCGCACGGTCCCTTCGATGTCGGACGCCTGGCGGGCCAGGTTCGCCGAGTCGACCGAGAACCTGCTGAACGAGTCGATGTGGGAGCTCTCCAACATCCACGAGGGCCGCGTGGCGAACCCCGTCGAGTACATCGAGATGCGCCGGAAGGTGGGTGGCGCGCCCTGGTCGGCGGGTCTGGTGGAGTACGCGGCCGACGCCGAGGTGCCCGCGGTGGTCGCCGGGGCCCGGCCGCTGCGCGTCCTGCGGGACGCCTTCTCCGACGCGGTGCACCTGCGCAACGACCTCTTCTCCTACCAGCGCGAGGTGGAGGAGGAGGGCGAGAACAGCAACGGTGTGCTGGTGCTGGAGAAGTTCCTCGGCTGCTCCACGCAGGAGGCCGCCGAGGCCGTGAACGACCTGCTGACCTCACGGCTCCAGCAGTTCGAGAACACCGCCCTGACCGAACTCGGGCCGCTCTGCGCCGAGAAGGGCCTCGACCCCGCGGAGAGCGCCGCCGTCCTCGCGTATGTGAAGGGGCTCCAGGACTGGCAGTCCGGCGGCCACGCATGGCACCTGCGCTCCAGCCGCTACATGAACGGCGGCGGCGAAGGCGAGGCCGTGCCCGGTGCCGCCGGGTCCGCCGCCTCGGTCAGGTTCACCCTCCGTTCGGAGACCGCGCGGGCCCGCCGACAGAGCCATGTGCCCTACCAGCACGTGGGCCCCTCGCTGCTGCCCGCCTTCGACCTCCCGTTCGGCACGACGCTCAGCCCGCATCTGGAGGGGGCCCGGGTGCGGCTGGTGGAGTGGGCGCGGCGGATGGGCATCCTGGAGGCACAGCCCGGTGTTCCGGGTTCGCACATCTGGGACGAGGACCGGATCGTGGCGATCGACCTGCCGCTGTGCGCGGCGGGCATCCACCCGGACGCCACCCCGGACGGACTCGACCTGTCCTCGGGGTGGCTGGCCTGGGGGACGTACGGGGACGACTGGTTCCCGGTGGTGCACGGGCGCACCCGGGACCTGGCGGGGGCGCGGCTCGCCAACGAGCGGCTGTCGCTGTTCATGCCGCTGGACAACGGCGGCACGCCGGAGCCGGTGAACGCCCTGGAGCGGAGTCTGGGGGACCTGTGGCACCGGACGGCCGCCCCCATGGACGAGGCGGGACGGCGGACCTTCCGGACCGCGGTCGAGTCGATGACCGAGAGCTGGCTGTGGGAGCTGGCGAACCAGGCGCAGAACCGCGTGCCCGACCCGGTGGACTACGTGGAGATGCGCCGGGCGACGTTCGGCTCGGACCTGACGATGAGCCTGTGCCGGCTCGGGCACGGCCGGAAGGTCCCCCAGGAGGTCTACCGCAGCGGTCCGATGCGCTCCCTGGAGAACGCGGCGGCCGACTACGCGTGTCTGCTGAACGACCTGTTCTCGTACCAGAAGGAGATCGAGTACGAGGGCGAGGTGCACAACGGGGTCCTGGTGGTGCAGAACTTCTTCGGGGTGGACTATCCGACGGGCGTGGCGATCGTGCACGACCTGATGACGTCGCGGCTGCGGCAGTTCCTGCACGTCGCCGAGGTGGAACTGCCCGTGCTGTACGACGACTTCGGCCTGGACGCCCAGGCGCGGGAGATCCTGGCGGGCTATGTGCTGGAGCTGAAGCACTGGCTGGCGGGGATCCTGGTCTGGCACCGGGGCTGCCGCCGCTACCGCGAGGAGGATCTGCGGCGCGGCCACGGCGCTCCCCCGCGACTGAGCGGGCCCACCGGCCCCGGCACCTCCGCGGCGCGCGTGACCCGGCTGCTGGCCGGGGCGGCGAGCGGCCAGGGGTAGTGCGGCCGGGGGTAGTCCGGGTGGCCGGGGCCACGCCGTAGGGCCGCGGCCGCACCCCGGGGAGGGGCCGCGCCAGCCGGGCGGGCGGTCGACCCGGGGAGCGTGGCCCTGTCGTGGTACGTCCACGACGGGGCCGGGCGGCATATGCGGCAGGCCTATGCAGATACGTTTCAGCCTTGCTGGAACAGCTCCGCGGGCAGGGGCTTGAGGAGGGTGTACAGGTCGTCGGTGATCGGCCGGTCCCAGCTGGCGATGGTCACCAGGACGCCGTCGCTGCGGTCGAACTGCACACAGGCGATCCGGCTCTCGGAGAGCTTGACGCGGTGGACGATGAGCAGGTTGTCGCCCTGCATCACGGGGACGTCCTCGGAGCTGACGACCTCGACCGGCTCGTCGTTCTCCAGGGCGAGCAGCAGCTGGGCCACCTCGAAGGGGACCTGCCCCTCCTCGGTCTCCCTGGCGGGCGATCCGGCCGGGAGGTTGCCGATGATCATGGCGGGGCCGCGGCCGCCGTACAGGTCGTAGCGGAGGAAGACGCCCTGGCAGCTGCCGTCGGGGGCGGGGAGCAGACCGGCGCCGAGGTTGCCGGGCCAGTCCCCCGGGTCCATGGCCAGGACGTCGAAGTCCGGGCCCGCGGGTGTGGCGGCGCTACGGCGGCGGAGGAAGGACATGCAGCCATGGTACGTGTCCGGGCTCACGCCGCCGAGCCGGGCCCGGGTCGGCGGCGCACAGCGATGGACTAATGTTCATCTCGGCCATAAACATTAGAACGAGGTAGGGGGATCCCATGGACGGCCTGCGGCAACTCCTGCGCGGCATCGAGGTGTTCGACGGGGAGCTGCCCTCCTTCGACCCGAAGGACGCACCGGACTCCCCCGTGGATCTCTTCACCCAGTGGCTCCTGCACGCCCTGCGGTCGGGGGTCCGCGAACCACATGCGATGACGCTGTCGACGGCGGGCGCGGACGGCGATCCGACAGCCCGCACCCTGATCCTCAAGGACGTCTCCGCCGAGGGCTGGGCGTTCGCCTCGGACGCGGGCGGCGTCAAGGGCCGTGATCTGGCGCAGCGGCCGTTCGCCGCGCTGACCTTCTACTGGTCCCCGCTCGCCCGGCAGGTCCGGGTGCGCGGCCCGGTGACGGCCGCGAGCCCCGAGGAGAGCGCGGCCGACTTCCTGGCCCGGGGCCCACGGGCCAGGGCCGAGTCGCTGCTCGGGCGGCAGAGCACCCCGCTGGAGGACCCCGTCGAGCGGGAGAGGGCCGTCCGGGAGGCGGCCGGGCGCGTCCAGCGGGACCCCGGTCTCGTACCGCCGGGCTGGAGGCTCCAGCGGGTGCGGCCCACCAGCGTGGAGTTCTGGCAGGGCGACCGGAACCGCGACCACACCCGGCTGAGCTACCACGCGACGCGGGACGGCTGGGAACGCCGACTGCTGTGGCCCTGAGAAGCGCATCCCGGGGGCCGGGGCACCGGACTCAGCCGGCCGGCGGCTCGGCGCCCACCACCCACATGGCGAAGAACTGCGCCCCTCCCCCGTAGGCGTGCCCAAGCGCGCGGGCGGCCCCCTCGACCTGGTGCTCCCCGGCCGTGCCCCGCACCTGGAGGGCGGCCTCCGCGAAGCGGATCATGCCGGACGCGCCGATGGGGTTGGTGGAGAGCACCCCGCCGGAGGGGTTGACCGGCAGGTCGCCGTCGAGTTCGGTGACGCCCGCCTCGGTGAGCTTCCACCCCTCGCCCTCGTCGGCGAAGCCGAGGTTCTCCAGCCACATCGGCTCGTACCAGGAGAACGGTACGTAGATCTCGGCGGCGTCGATCTCCCGGCGCGGGTCGGTGATCCCGGCCTGGCGGTAGACGTCGGCGGCGCAGTCCTGGCCGGCGCGCGGGGAGACGAAGTCCTTGCCCGCGAACAGCGTCGGCTCGCTGCGCATCGCTCCGCCGAGCACCCAGGCGGGCCGGTGCGGGGCGCGGGCCGCCCCGGCCCGGTCGGTGAGGACCATCGCGCAGGCCCCGTCGGACGAGGGGCAGGTCTCGGAGTAGCGGACCGGGTCCCAGAGCATGGGCGAGGACTGGACCTTCTCCAGCGTGATGTCGTGGTCGTGGAGGTGCGCGTAGGGGTTCTTCAGCGCGTTGCGGCGGTCCTTGTAGGCGACGAGGGAGCCGACCGTGCCGGGGGCGCCGGTGCGGCGGATGTAGGCGCGCACGTGCGGGGCGAAGAAGCCGCCCGCGCCGGCCAGCAGCGGCTGCTGGAAGGGGACGGGCAGGGAAAGGCCCCACATGGCGTTGGACTCGGACTGCTTCTCGAAGGCGAGGGTGAGGACGGTGCGGTGGACGCGCGCCGCGACCAGGCCCGCCGCGACGAGCGCGGTGGAGCCGCCGACCGAGCCGGCGGTGTGGACGCGGAGCATCGGCTTTCCGACGGCGCCGAGGGCGTCGGCGAGGTAGAGCTCCGGCATCATGACGCCCTCGAAGAAGTCGGGGGCCTTGCCGATGACGACGGCGTCGACGTCGCTCCAGGTCAGCGCGGCGTCCGCCAGGGCACGGACGGCGGCCTCGCGGACGAGTCCGGCGATGGAGACGTCGCGCCGGGCTGCGACGTGCTTGGTCTGGCCGATGCCGACGACGGCGACGGGCTCCTTAGGCATGAGCGCTCTCCCCTTCCAGGACGGCGACCAGGTTCTGTTGCAGGCAGGGGCCGGAGGTGGCGTGGGCCAGCGCCCGGTCGGACGCGCCGCGGTGGATGCGGGCGGCGGCCTCACCGAGCCGGATGAGTCCGGCGGCCATGATCGGGTTGGCGGCGAGCGCCCCGCCGGAGGGATTGACGACGACGTCGTCCCCGAGCCGCAGGGCCCTGCGCAGGACGACCTCCTGCGAGGTGAACGGGGCGTGCAGCTCCGCGGTGTCGACGGGCCCCTCGAAGGCTCCGGCGCGCTCGGCGGCGAGCCGGGCAGAGGGGCTGTCGGTGAGGTCGCGGACGCCGAGGCTGTGGGCCTCGATGCGGTGGTCGATGCCCCGGATCCAGGCGGGCCGCGCGCACAGGGCGCGGGCGGTGTCCCCGGCGGCGAGGATCACGGCGGCGGCGCCGTCCCCGATGGGCGGGCAGTCGCCGGTACGCAGCGGATGCACGAGGTAGTCGCCCGCGGGCACGTCGCCGGTGAGCTGGGCGCGGGGGTTGCCGGCGGCGGCCTCACGGTTGCGGGCGGCGACCTCGGCGAGGGCTCCTTCGTCGGTGGCCCCCGCGTCGATGAGGGCCTGGGCCTGGAGCGCGGCGAGGGAGACGGAGTCCGGCCAGAGCGGGGCGAGGTAGTAGGGGTCGAGCTGCCGGGTGAGGACGTCGCGGACCTGGCCGGGCGAGGACTTGCCGTAGGAGTAGACGAGGGCGGTGTCCGCCTCGCCGGTGAGGATCTTCACCCACGCCTCGTACAGCGCCCAGGCCCCGTCCATCTCGACGTGGGACTCGGAGATCGGCGGGTGGGCGCCGACCCCGTCGAGCGCCATGGTGAAGGAGAAGGCCCGCCCGGCGAGGTAGTCGGCGGAGCCGGAGCAGGTGAATCCGATCTGGTTGGCCTTCAGGCCGGTCGCGCCCAGCACCTCGTGGAGGACCGGCATCAGCAGGTCGACCTCGGAGAGTTCGTCGGTGCGCCGCCGGTGCGCGCTCTGGGCGAAGGCGACGATCGCCACGTCCCGCATCTACACCAGCTCCTTGTACGTGTCGTAGTCGGCGTCGGACTCCCCGGTGGGCCGGTAGTGGTCCACGTGGCGGGCTCCCTCACCGGGAGCGGCCCAGACGGGCTCGACGCGCAGGCCCATGCGCACCTGGTCGTAGGGGATCCCGGCGATGCGGCCGTGCAGGGCGAGGTCCGCGCCGTCGAGGGCGATGTGGGCGTAGACGTAGGGGACTTCGATGTCCAGGTTCGCCGTGTGGGAGGCCTTGATGTTGACGATGCAGAACGTGGTGACGGTGCCGCGCGGGCCGACCTCGACCTGTTCGGCGGTGGCGACCCCGCAGGTGGGGCAGGCCCCGCGCGGGGGCACGTAGACCTTGCGGCAGGACGGGCAGCGCTCGCCGACGGTGCGGCGCTCCTCCAGGGTCTTGAGGTAGGCGCTCTGGGCGCGGCCTGGGGTGTGGACGTAGTCGAGCCGGGCGGGGACCACGACGCCGGTGACCGGTTCGGTGAACTCCCCTGTGTGCGGGACGGGTTCGGCGGGGCCGGGCTCGCCCTCGTACGGTTCGAAGCAGGCGATGTCGGTGATGGCGCCGGTGCGTCGCGCGGCCCAGCGGACACGGACGCGCATCCCGGTGCGCACGGCGTCCGGGCCGGGCGCGTCCAGGGCGTGCAGGAGCGCGGTGTCCGCACCGTCGAGGCGGACGAGCACCCAGGCGAAGGGGGTGTCCAGCGGCTGGTAGGGGCGCGGCGACGGGTTCCAGGACCAGGTGGTGACGGTCCCGGTGGGGGCGACCTCGACCAGCTCCCGCAGTTCGTTCGCGGTGACGGGGTCGTATTCGACGGGCGGGACGAGGACCGTGCCGTCGTCGGTGCGGACGCCGAGGACGGTGCGTTCGCGCAGTCCCGTGAGGAAGGCGCTCTGGACGGGCCCGAGGGAGCGGGTGAAGGGGAATTCGACCACCAGCGGGGCGCTGAGGACGTCGGGCATGGCTGCTGCCTCCTTGGTTCGGGACTGCCGCGGCCCGGCAGGCACCGCAGGCGGGCAAGGACTGCCGGGTCGGGTCGGGGTGCTGTGCGCCCGCACTTCTATGCGCGTCGGTAGACGGGCGGGCGTTTCTCCGCGAAGGCGCGGGCGCCCTCCTTGGCGTCCTCGGTGGCGAACACGGGTCGGCCGCGCTTCAGTTCGGCGGCCAGGGCCTCGCTCTCGGTGAGTTCGGCGCCCTCGTAGACGGAGGCCTTGACGGCCTCGACGGCGAGCGGCCCGCAGGCGTTGACGCGCTCGGCGACGGTGAGGGCTTCCTCCAGCGCGGTGCCTTCCGGGACGACCCGGCCGACGAGTCCGACGGCCGCGGCTTCCTGGGCGGTGTACGGGCGGCCGGTGAGGAGCATTTCCAGGGCGTGGGTGCGGGGGATCTGGCGGGGCAGCCGGACGGTGGAACCGCCGATGGGGAAGAGGCCGCGGCGGACCTCGAAGAGTCCGAAGGTGGCGGTGGCCCCGGCGATGCGGATGTCGGTGCCCTGGAGGATCTCCGTGCCGCCCGCGACGCAGGGTCCCTCGACGGCGGCGATCACCGGTTTGCGGGGGCGGTGGTGGCGCAGCATCGCCTTCCAGTGCAGGTCCGGGTCGGCGGTCATCCGCTCCCGGTACTCCTCGCCCTCCATCCCGTCGCCCGCGAGCGCCTTGAGGTCCATGCCCGCGCAGAACGCGCCGCCCGCGCCGGTCAGGACGACGGATCTGATCGTGTCGTCCTCGTCCGCCTCCCTCCAGCCGTCGTAGAGGCCGACGAGCATCGGCAGCGAGAGAGCGTTCCTGGCCCGTGGTCTGTCGAGGGTGAGCACCAGTGTGGCGCCTTCGCGCCGCACGGTGAGGTGTTCCGTACCGCTCATGACCGCCTCCTGTCGTCCAGACCTGGAACAGGTTGCAGGAGCCCGGGACGCAGTTCAATAGTTTTCTGACAGTCAGTCAGATTCCTTGGGCGCCGCCTCTTCCCACCTGTGCCCTCCGGCGCTCTAATGACGGCCGAGTCACCAGTCGTCCGGGGTCAGGAGGAACGGTGGAGTACAACCTTGCCGACCTGTTCGAGTCGGTCGTGGACGTGGTGCCCGACCGCGAGGCACTCCTGTACATCGACCACCCCGGTACGGGCGCGGAGCGACGGCTGACCTACGCGGAGCTGGACAGCGCGGCCAACCGGATCGCCCACCACCTCATCGACGCGGGCGTGCGGCCGGGCGAGCACCTGGGGCTGCACCTCTACAACGGGGTGGAGTACCTCCAGACGGTCCTGGGCGCGCTCAAGGCCCGGGTCGTCCCGGTGAACGTCAACTACCGCTATGTGGCCGATGAGCTGGTCTATCTCTACCGGGACGCGGACCTCGCGGCGCTGGTCTTCGACGGCGAGTTCGACGAGCGGGTGGCGGTGGCCGCCCCGCGGGCCCCGGGGCTGCGCCATCTGATCCGGGTGGGGGCGGCACCGCGGCGGCCCGCTCCCGGGCCCGGGGCCGTGCCGTTCGCCGAGGCCGAGGAGTCCGGCTCCCCGCACCGCGGCTTCGCGCCGCGCTCGGCGGACGACCAGTTCATCATCTACACCGGAGGCACGACCGGTATGCCCAAGGGCGTGATGTGGCGTCAGGAGGACCTGTTCTTCTCGGGACTCGGCGGCGGGGCGCCCACCGGGGACCCGGTGGGACGTCCGCGGGAGCTGGCCGAGCGGGTCGCCGCGGGCGGCGACGGCATCACCTTCTTCCCCACCCCCCCGCTGATGCACGGCACCTCCACCCTGACCGCCTTCATCGGCTTCAACTTCGGCCAGCGCGTGGTCATCCACCGCAAGTTCGTGGCCGAGGAGGTGCTGCGGACCATCGAGCGGGAGAAGGTCACCAGCGTCTCGCTGGTGGGCGACGCGATGCTGCGTCCGCTGATCGACTGTCTCAACGGGCCGCTCGCCGGGACGGACTGCTCGTCGCTCTTCTCCGTCTCCAGCTCCGGGGCGATCATGTCGGACTCGGTGCGGGCGGAGTTCCAGGCGCTCGTACCGACGGTGACGCTGCTGAACAACTTCGGCTCCTCCGAGTCCGGCTTCAACGGCACGGCGACCGCCGACGCGGGGCCCGAGAGGGGCTTCCGGGTGCAGGTCAACGCCCGTACGGCCGTGGTCGATCCGGTGACCCACGAGCCGGTCTCCCCCGGCCGGCCGGGCCGCATCGCGCAGCGGGGCCACGTACCTCTCGGCTACTACAACGACGCGGCCAGGACCGCCGAGACCTTCTTCCGCAAGGGTGAGGAGCGGTGGGTGCTGCTGGGTGACATGGCGACCGTGGACGCGGACGGCGTCGTCACCGTGCTCGGCCGGGGCTCGCAGTGCATCAACACCGGGGGCGAGAAGGTGTATCCGGAGGAGGTCGAGCAGGCGGTGAAGTCCCATCCGGACGTCTATGACGTGCTGGTCGCGGGCGTTCCCGACGAGCGGTGGGGCAGCCGGGTCGCCGCCGTCGTCCAACTCCGGCCTGACGCTCCCGCGTTGGACCTCGATGCCCTCCAGTCGCACTGCCGGACCCGGCTCGCCGGGTACAAGGTCCCGCGCGCCCTGGTCCTCACCGAGGAGATCCGGCGCTCGCCCAGCGGCAAGGCGGACTACCGGTGGGCGAGGACGGTGGCGGCGGGCACCGACGGCTGAGGGCGGCGCGCGGTCCGCCCGCTCACCTCGCGCGCCGGCCCCTCAGGAGAGGCCGAACGAGCGGAGCTCCGCCAGGAACGCCTCGACGGTACGGGCGAAGACGCCGGGGTCGTCCAGCCACGGGAAGTGGCCCGCGCCGCGCTGGACGGTGAATTCGGCGAGCGGGAGGAGCGCGGCCAGCTCGGCCGCCCGGTCCGGGCTCGGGTGGCCGTCGTACTCCCCGGCCAGCACCAGCACCGGTACGGCCAGTTCGCGCAGGGCGGCGGTCGTGGCGGCGGGGTCGAAGGCGCCCGCCGCCGCGTAGTGCCCCCGGGCCTCGGCGTTGGTCTGTCCGGCGGAGGCCGCCGCGTGCGCCTGGGCCGTCTCGTCCCAGCGGCCGTACATGAGCGGCCGGACCCGGGGCCACAGCTCGGCGAACGGCCCTCCGGCCAGAAGCGCCTCCTGCGCGGACCGCGCCTGCGGGTACCAGGGCTCGTCCCGGCGCAGCTCGGCCGCCTCGCGCAGGTCCTGGTCGGTGGCCTCGACCCCCACGGCCCGGGCGCTGGGGGTGACGAGGGTCAGGGTGCGCAGCCGGTCCGGGTGGCGGGCGGCGTACAGCAGGGCGAGGTCGGCGCCCGCCGAGTGGGCGAGCACGTCGATCCGGTCGAGTCCCAGGTGGGCGCGCAGCGCCTCCACGTCGTCGACGAGCCGGTCGCAGCGGTAGGCGGCGGGGTCGTCGGGTGCGCCGGAGTCACCGGTGCCGCGCAGGTCGAGCAGGACGAGCTGCCGCCGGGCGGCGAGGCCCCCGAGGTCACCGAGGTACGCGCTCGCCCGCATCGGCCCGCCGGGCAGACAGATCAGCGGTTCGCCCTCCCCCACCAGGTGGCAGGCGAGCGGGGTCGTGTCGTACGCGGAGAAGATCGGCATGGGGCCATCCAAACAGGCAGTCGGCTGCGTCCGCACCGGGCTTCGCGGCGGGCTGACGCGTGGGCGGTTCGGAGCGGGCCGTCCGCGCTCCGCGCGCGCCTCTTGCCAGCGGCCCCGGCCGGCTGAATTACTGCTCCCAGGAAGATCCACCGAATGATCGTTCGGCCCCGGGTGTCCGGTGGTCGCCCGATCGCCCATCGACGCGGAGGGAAGGGGCCCCGATGACGGCCATGCTGGACGCGGCGGAACGGCTGGGCCGGGACGGACTGGAAGCCTTGCAGCTGGAGCGGCTGCGGACGACGCTCCACCACGCGTACACCAACGTCCCCTTCTACCGTGCGGCGTTCGACCGTGCGGGGCTGCGGGCCGAGGACTGCCGCACGCTGGGGGACCTGGCGCGCTTCCCGTTCACCACGAAGGCCGATCTGCGGGACAACTACCCCTTCGGGATGTTCGCCGTGCCGGAGCGGGACGTCCGCCGCATCCACGCGTCCAGCGGGACGACGGGGCGTCCGACCGTCGTCGGCTACACCGAACGGGATCTGGACACCTGGGCCGACGTGGTCGCGCGGTCGATCAGGGCGGCGGGCGGGCGCCCCGGCCACAAGGTCCATGTGGCCTACGGATACGGGCTGTTCACCGGCGGTCTCGGGGCGCACTACGGGGCGGAGCGGCTGGGGTGCACGGTGATCCCGGCCTCCGGCGGGATGACGGCGCGCCAGGTGCGGCTGATCCAGGACTTCCGGCCCGAGATCATCATGATCACCCCGTCCTACATGCTGACGCTGCTGGACGAGTTCGAGCGGCAGGGCGTGGACCCCCGGTCCACCTCCCTCCAGGTGGGGATCTTCGGTGCGGAGCCGTGGACGGACGCCATGCGCCGCGAGATCGAGGACCGGTTCG
This sequence comes from Streptomyces sp. NPDC101181, assembly GCF_044767975.1. Classification (NCBI taxonomy): domain Bacteria; kingdom Bacillati; phylum Actinomycetota; class Actinomycetes; order Kitasatosporales; family Streptomycetaceae; genus Streptomyces; species Streptomyces sp. NPDC101181. Next base: position 196,396 of record NZ_JBIWOX010000012.1, read on the forward strand.
CCATCGACGCGGTCGACATCTACGGGCTCTCCGAGGTGATCGGCCCCGGCGTCGCGCAGGAGTGCGTGGAGACGAAGGACGGGCCGCACATCTGGGAGGACCACTTCTACCCGGAGGTCGTGGACCCCCTCACGGGCGAGGTGCTGCCGGACGGCGAGGAGGGGGAGCTGGTCTTCACCTCGCTGACCAAGGAGGCCATGCCGGTGATCCGCTACCGCACCCGGGACCTGACCCGGCTGCTGCCGGGCACGGCCCGGACCTTCCGGCGGATGGCGAAGGTGACCGGCCGCAGCGACGACATGGTCATCCTGCGCGGGGTGAACCTGTTCCCCACCCAGATCGAGGAGATCGTGCTGCGGACACCCGGTCTCGCCCCGCACTTCCAGCTCCGGCTGACCCGGCAGGGGCGGCTCGACGCGCTGACGGTACGGGCGGAGGCGCGGGGCGACGCGACGGCCGCCGACCGGGAGAAGGCGGCTGTGGACATCGCGGCGGCGGTCAAGGACGGGATCGGGGTGTCGGTCGGCGTGGAGATCGTGGACCCGGAGTCGCTGGAGCGTTCGGTGGGCAAGATCCGCCGCATCGTGGACCTGCGGGAGCCCGGGACGCGGTGAGCGCGCGGTCCGGACGGGAACGCGGTGAGCGCACCATCCCGGTCCGGACCGGGAGCACGGTGAGCGCGCTGTCCCCCGGCCCTGAGGGGCGTCGCTGTTCACACCGCCGCAACACCCGTTCCCACGATGCGGACAGCCGCCGGAAAATCTCGACAGAACGCCCCGGGCGCTGCCAGTCTCCCGCTATGCCTCTCGTCAGCCGTTCCCTGGTCACCGCCGCCTGCTCCGCTCTCGCCCTCTGCGCCGCCCTGACGGGGTGCGCCCCGCAAGCGGAGGAGAAGGGGGCGTCCGGCGAGGCCGGTGCGTCCGGGTCCTGCACGTCGGGCACGCTCCCCACCGAGGTGCCCGGGAAGCTGACCGTCGGCACCGACAAGCCCGCCTACGCGCCCTGGTTCGCCGACGACGAGCCGTCCAACGGGAAGGGCTTCGAGTCGGCGGTGGCGTACGCGGTGGCCGAGGAGCTCGGGTACGCCCGCGACGCGGTCCTCTGGCAGCACACGCCGTTCAACAGCGCGTTCGCGCCCGGGGCGAAGAAGTTCGACTTCGACATCAACCAGGTCTCCATCAGCGAGGAGCGGAAGAGGGCCGTGGCCTTCTCGTCCGGTTACTACGACGTCCGCCAGGCCGTCGTCGCGCTCGCGTCGTCCAAGGCGGCGCGGGCGAGGAGCGTGGCCGACCTCAAGGACGTGAAGCTGGGCGCCCAGGTCGGGACCACCAGCCTGGACTTCATCGAGGACCTGGTGAAGCCGGCCGAGCGGCCCGCCGTCTACCAGCGCAACGACTTCGCGAAGACGGCGCTGAAGACCGGCCAGGTGGACGCCATCGTGGTGGACCTGCCGACCGCGTTCTACATCACCGGAGCCGAGGTGCCCGAGGCCGAGGTGGTGGGCCAGTTCCCCGGCTCCGCCGCGAAGCCCGAGCAGTTCGGTCTGGTCCTGGACAAGCAGAGCACGCTCGTCTCCTGCGTGAGCGGGGCGGTGGACGCGCTGCGGAAGGACGGCACGCTGGCCGCCCTGGAGAAGAAGTGGCTCTCCGACGCCGTCGACGCCCCGGTCCTCAAGTGACGGCGGACCAGACCCCCGCCGTCGAGGACGGCTACAGACCTTCCGAGCGCCGTCTCGCCCGCGAACGCCACCGCCGGGCCCGTACCCGGCGGGCCACCGCGATCGCTGCGGCCAGCACCCTGGTCGTGGGCGTGGTGCTGTTCGCGCTCATCACCGGCTCACCGGGGTGGCCGCGTACCAAGGAGACGTTCTTCTCCGCCCACTACGCGCGCGTCGCCCTTCCGCAGGTGCTGGAGGGGCTGTGGCTGAACCTGCGGCTGCTGGCGGTGTGCGGCGCGGCGGTGCTGGTGTCCGGTCTGCTGCTGGCGGTGGCGCGCACCCTGCGCGGCCCGGTGTTCTTCCCGGTCCGCGCGCTGGCCACCGCCTACACGGACTTCTTCCGGGGGCTGCCGCTCATCATCTGCCTGCTCATGGTGGTGTTCGGGGTGCCGGCGCTGCGCCTGGAGGGGGTCACCACCGACCCGGTACTGCTGGGCGGCGCCGCGCTGGTGCTGACCTACTCGGCGTACGTCGCGGAGGTCTTCCGGGCGGGCATCGAGTCCGTGCACCCCTCGCAGCGGGCCGCGGCGCGTTCGCTGGGGCTGAGCAGCGGGCAGGCGCTGCGTTTCGTCGTTCTGCCGCAGGCGGTGCGCCGGGTCGTGCCGCCGCTCCTCAACGACCTGGTGTCGCTCCAGAAGGACACCGGTCTGGTCTCCATCGCCGGGGCCGTGGACGCGGTGTACGCGGCGCAGATCATCGCCAGCAAGGACTTCAACTACACGCCGTACGTCGTCGCGGGCCTGGTCTTCGTCGCGCTGACCATCCCGATGACCCGGCTGACCGACTGGGTGACGGCCCGGATGGACCGTCGGCGGGCGCAGGGAGGACTGGTATGAGTACGGCGGCGCAGGCGGCCGCGGTGCTGCGGATGGAGGCGGTCCGCAAGTCCTTCGGTACGTCACTGGTACTGCGGGACGTGGACCTGGAGGTCGCCCCGCACTCGGTGACCGCCCTGATCGGGGCCTCCGGGTCGGGGAAGTCGACACTGCTGCGGTGCGCCAATCTGCTGGAGGAGGTGGACGACGGGGCGATCTGGCTGGACGGCGAGGAGATCACGGACCCCCGGGCCGACGCGGACGCGGTGCGCCGCCGGATCGGGGTGGTGTTTCAGGCGTACAACCTCTTCCCGCATCTGACGGTCCTGGAGAACATCACGCTGGCCCCGCGCCGTGTCCACGGCCTGTCCCGGTCCCGGGCCGAGGAGGAGGCCCGGGAGCTGCTGGAGCGGCTGGGGCTCGGGGCGAAGTCGGACGAGTACCCCGACCGGCTCAGCGGCGGGCAGCAGCAGCGCGCGGCGATCGTCCGGGCCCTGGCGGTACGGCCCCGGCTGCTGCTCCTGGACGAGATCACGGCGGCCCTGGACCCGGAGCTGGTGGGCGAGGTGCTGGGCCTGGTGCGGGAGGTGAAGGACGAGGGCATGACGATGGTCATCGCCACGCACGAGATGGCCTTCGCCCGGGAGGTCGCCGACCAGGTGTGCTTCCTGGACGCGGGGGTGGTGCTGGAGCGCGGCACTCCCGAGGAGGTGTTCGGCGCGCCCCGCGAGGAGCGGACCCGCCGGTTCCTGCGGCGGATCGTGGCGGCGGGGCGGCTCTGAGCAGCCGCCTCCTGGGCCGCTGTGGGCGTCGGTCCCCTAAGTCGCCGGCCGCCGAGTCCCGGCCGCCGGGTGGCCCGTCGGGGCGGGCGGCCGGGGCCGGGGCGTCGCGCTCGTGAGGACCCGTGGAACCCGGGTCAGCCGGCCGGGCTCACCTCACCGATGGCGGTGTCCAGGATGGACAGGCCGAGGGACAGTTCCTCCTCGGTCGCGGTCAGCGGTGGCGCGATGCGGAACACACCGCCCATGCCGGGCAGTTGCACGATGTTCATGTGGAGACCCAGTTCGAGACAGCGACGGGTCACACGGGCTCCCAGCTCGTCCGGGCTCTGCTTCGTCCCCCGGTCGGTGACCAGTTCCAGGCCCATGAGCAGACCGCGTCCGCGGATGTCGCCGATGACCTGATGGCGCGTCATCAGCTCCTCGAGCCCCCCGCGCAGATGACTCCCGAGGTCCCGGGCCCGCTCGTCGAGACGCTCCCGCGCGAGGACGTCGAGCACCGTCAGCCCGACGGCGGCCACCAGCGGATCGGACACATGGGTGGTGAAGAACAGGAAACCGCGGTCGTACGCCTCCTGTTCGATCTCGGCGCTGGTGATCACCGCGGCGAGAGGCAGCCCCGCGCCCAGGGTCTTGGAGACCGTCAGGATGTCGGGGACGACCCCGTCCCGCTCGAAGGCGTACCAGGTCCCGGTACGGCACAGGCCGGTCTGGGCCTCGTCGAGGATCAGCAGCATCCCGCGCTCCCGGCACTTCTCCTTCAGCGCCGCGAGATAGCCGGGCGGAAGGTCGATCACGCCGCCGGAGCTGAGCACGGGCTCCACGAGACAGGCGGCCAGGCTGCCGGTGGACTGGGCGTCGATGAGGTCGAAGGCGAGGTCGAGCTGGCGGCGCCAGTCGAGGACGCCTTCGGGCGTGGTGAAGTCGGGGCGGTAGGCGTTGGGCACCGGGATGGCGAAGTTGCCGGGAGCCGACGGCCCGTAGCCCCTGCGGCCCGCGCTGTAGGTGGCGGACGCGGCGGCCTGGGTCATGCCGTGCCAGGACCGGGCGAAGGAAACGATCTCGTGTCCGCCGGTGACCAGCTTGGCCATCCGGATCGCGGCCTCGTTCGACTCCGCGCCCGTGGTCAGCAGCAGCGCCTTCTCCAGCGGCGCGGGCAGGGACTCGGCCAGCCGCCGCGCCAGGTCCACGACCGGACGGCTGAGCATCCCGCTGTACAGGTGGTCGAGGGTGGCCACCTGCTGGTGCACCGTCTCCACGATGGCCGGGTGGGAGTGCCCGAGGATCGCGCTCATCTGCCCCGAGGTGAAGTCGAGGATCTTCCTGCCCTCCGCGCTGTACACGAAGCTCCCCGAGGCGCGCTCGATGATCTCGCGGGTGAAGCTTCCTCCGTAACGGACCAGATGCTGGTCGGCGTGCGCCCAGAAGGTGCGGGCGTCGGACTCTGTGGCGGATGTCGGGATAGCCATGCCGGCGACGGTAGGGCGGCGGCGAGCGCCGCGTCCATCAAACATTTCCTGCTCTCCTGTTCGGCGGAGCCGCACAGGGCACATAGGGATCGCGGCCTAGGCTGGCGAGGTGATGAATCCCTGGAGGCTGCGGCTGCTCACGCAGCTGGACACCCTCGGCACCGTGAGGGCGGTGGCCCAGGCAGCCAGCCTGAGCCCGTCCAGCGTGTCCCAGCAGCTCTCCGTACTGGAGAGCGAGACCCGGACCCAGCTGATCGAGCGCACCGGGCGCCGGGTCCGGCTGACCTCGGCCGGAGTGATCCTCGCGCAGCGGGCGCGGGCGCTCCTGGACCACATGGACAGTGTGGAGGCGGAGCTTCGCGGCTTCGGCGAGGAGCCCTCCGGCCTCGTACGGCTGGGCGCCTTCCAGAGCGCCGTACACACCATGGCCCTGCCCGCCGCGCAGCGGCTCGCGTCCCGCCATCCCCATCTTCAGGTCCAGCTCATGGAACTGGAACCGCACCAGAGCGTCCCGGCCCTGCGCGTCGGTGACGCCGACCTCGTCATCACCACCACGGACTTCGGCGAACTGCCCCTCGGCCCCGACCTGGACCTCGTCCCCCTGGACTCCGACCCGGTCCTGCTGGTGCTGCCGCCCAGGCATCCGGCCGCCGGACGCGGGCCGGTGGATCTCGCGGCGTTCGCCGACGAACCGTGGGCCTTCGACATCCCGCAGTCCTACATGGCCAACCTGGCGCTGCGACTGTGCCGCCAGGCGCGCTTCGAGCCCCGGATCGTGGGCCGGTTCAGCAACTACACCCTGACCCTGCAACATGTCGAGGCCGGTCTCGCGGTCGCACTGCTGCCCGCGCTGGCCGCGCACACGACCCGCTATCAGGTGGCCACCAGAGAGCTCGCGACCCCCGTCTCCCGCACCATCACCGCGGCGCTCCGGCGCGGCACGCCGCCACGGGCGGCGGTGCGGGCGGTCCTGGACGAACTGCGTCCCGCGCTCCGGACGGCGTCGGCCCCGGTGGAGTGAACTGCCGGACGACGTCCGTGATGAGGCCCGCCGTCACCTCGTCCGGATCGGGCCGTGCACGGCATCCGCTCCCGTGAAGCTTCCCGCCGCACGGACCCCGGGCCCGGCCGGTTCCCGTGGATCCCGCCGCCGGGTTCGACACGACGGCGGGACACGGACACGGACACGGACTCGGTCGCGGGCGCGGCGCGGCTACGGCTTGTAGACCGCGTCCTGGCCGTAGAGCTCCCTGGTGAAGGCGGAGACGTCGGCGCTGCGGTCGCTGCCGTCGAGGTTGTAGGTCAGGAAGACGCCGTAGCCCTCGGTGACGGTACGGCGGGCCAGGCCGGTGACCGTGCTCGGTGAGGTCGCGCCGATGTGGACGGCGGCGGGAGAGAGCTGCGACTTGGGCAGGCCGATACGGGGCACCTGCCAGCTGCCGTAGTACGGGTTCCAGGCGTAGGTGAACTTGGTGGACAGGTCCACGCCGCCGTAGGAGAGGCGGGCGGCGGCCGGGCCGATGTTGTAGAGGCTGATGATCTTGTCAGGCAGGTTGGCGCGCAGCGCTGTCACCAGGTGGACGAAGGAGCTGTCATTGGGCTGGCCGGTGCCGTTCTTGCCGTACTCGGCGTACTCGTCGTCGAAGTCGATGCCGTCGAGCCCGTACCGGTTCACGGCGTCCGAGAGCAGTTCGGCGTAGTCCGCGGCCGCCTGCTGGGACGGGAAGTTGGCGAAGCCGGCGCCCTGGTGGTTGCCGAGGACGGAGAGGACGACCTTGATGCCCTTGTTCTGGAGCGGGCGGATCTCGGTGGCGGCGTTGTCGAGGACGCGCTGCACGTTCTCGTTGAAGTGCAGGGTGGCCTTCTTCGCACCGGTGTCGTAGTTGATGTTGGCGGCGAAGATCACGGCCACGTCGAAGACGTTGTCGCCGTTGGACAGCGTGTACTTGCCGACGTTCGTCATGCTGTGGTTGTTCACCTCGACGTAGGCGACCGAGGTGGGGCCCGCCTTCATGGGGTGCGGGATCTCGTCGGCGAGCGTCGGGGCCGCCGTCGCGCCGGTGGGAACCAGGGCGCCGAGAGACAGGGCCACAGCGGCGGAGAGGGCGAGCGCGCCCACCCGGACTCTGCGCGACATGAGTGTCTTCATTCTCGATCGGTCTCCCATCTCGCTTTCGGCACACGCCGGTTGGCGGGCGCCACGTCGCAGCCCACGAGTATCCGCCGCTCGGCCGGGACCCGGGAGGCCGTGCGCCAACCCCTCACCATTCCCCCGCACACCGCCGGGCGGTACCCCGGCTGCCGAGGCAGCGGGCCGGGAAGGCCCGGGAGGAGCGGCGGAGCGCGTACGGCAGGCCCATGGCCCGTACGGAAGGAGGAAGGACGCAGGAGCGCGGGCGGAGGGGGAGGAGGCGGGCCGCCCGGACCCGTGCTGTGGCTAAAGGTGCCGCTGGTGGCCCTCCCAGTACGGTTCGCGCAGGCGCCGTTTGTAGAGCTTGCCGTTGGGGTCGCGGGGCATGGTGGCGATGAAGTCGAGGGAGCGCGGCCGTTTGTACCCGGCGAGCCGCTCCGCGCAGTGGGCCAGGATCCCGGCGGCGAGCGCGTCGCCCGGTTCGTGGCCCTCGGCCGGCTCCACCACGGCCTTGACCTCCTCGCCCCGGTCGGCGTGCGGGACGCCGAAGGCGGCCGCGTCCGCGACGGCGGGGTGGGTGAGCAGGGCGGATTCGATCTCGGCGGGGTAGATGTTGACACCGCCCGCGATGATCATGTCGATCTTGCGGTCGCGGAGGAAGAGATAGCCGTCCGCGTCCAGCACGCCGAGGTCGCCCACGGTGAAGAAGTCACCGATGCGGTTCTTGCGGGTCTTGTCCTCGTCCTTGTGGTAGCTGAAGCCTCCGGTGCTCATCTTCATGTAGACGGTGCCCAGTTCGCCCGGCGGGAGGCGGTCGCCGTCGTCGTCGAAGACGGCCAGTTCGCTGATCGGCCAGGCCTTGCCGACGGTGCCGGGCTTCTTCAGCCAGTCCTCGGCGGTGGCGAACGCCCCGCCGCCCTCGCTCGCCGCGTAGTACTCCTCGACACAGCTCCCCCACCACTCGATCATGGCCCGTTTCACGTGGTCGGGGCAGGGGGCCGCCCCGTGGATGGCGTGCCGCATGGAGGAGACGTCGTAGCGGGCCCTGACCTCCTCGGGCAGCGCGAGCAGCCGGTGGAACTGGGTGGGGACCATGTGGGTGTGGGTGCACCGGTGCGCCTCGATGAGGCGCAGCATCTCCTCGGGGTTCCAGCCGTCCATCAGGACGAGCGGGTGGCCGATGTGCAGGGCGGCGCCCGCGAACTGGAGCACGGCGGTGTGGTAGAGCGGCGAGCAGACCAGGTGGGTGTTGCCGTCGAAGGGCCGGATGCCGAAGATGCCGAGGAATCCGCCGAGATAGGTCTCCTCGGGTTCCTTGCCGGGCAGCGGGCGGCGGATGCCCCGCGGGCGGCCGGTGGTGCCCGAGGTGTAGTTCATGACCCAGCCGAGGGAGCGGTCCGGCGGCGGGGTGCCCGGATGCCCGTCGAGGAGTTCGGCGTAGGGGCGGCCGCCGTGGACGGCGCCCACTCCGTAGCGGTGGCTCACCGGCAGCTCCGCCTCGTCGGCGGCGGCGGTCGCGGCGGAGGCGAACCGCTCGTGGGCGATCAGCACCCGGGCACCGGAGTCGGCGACGATCCAGGCGATCTCGGGGCCGACCAGGTGGTGGTTGACGGGGACCAGGTAGAGACCGGCCTGGGACGCGGCGAGGTAGGCGGTGAGGAGTTCGACGCCGTTGGGCAGCACGACGGCGAACGCGTCCCCCTCGCGCAGCCCCGCCGCGCGCAGCCCGTGGACCATGCGGTTGACGTCGGCGTGCAGGCGGCCCGCGCTCCACTCCTCGCCGTCCGGGGCGATCAGGACGGTGCGGCCGGGGTCGGCGGCGGCCTGGGCCCAGAATCCGTTCGGCGGCTGGTTCATGTGGCGCTCCTTCCGGCGATGCGGTTGATGCGGGTGACGGCCCGTTCGAAGCCGCGGGTGAGGTCGTCGACGACGGCCCGGACGCTGCGTTCGCTGGTCATCCGGCCGACGATCTGCCCGACGGGCGTGCCCAGCAGCTCCCCGACCTCGTACTTCTGGATGCGGGACACGGCCTCGGCGACCAGCAGCCCCTGGAGCGGCATCGGCAGGGTGCCGGGTCCGGCCGGGTCGTCCCAGGCGTCCGTCCACGCGGTACGGAGCTGGCGTGCGGGCTTGCCGGTGAGGGCGCGGGAGCGGACGGTGTCGCCGGACTCCGCCGCGAGGAGCTTCGCGGTGAGGGCGCGCGAGTGCAGGTCGGCCTCCTCGGTGGTCAGCCAGAGCGAGCCGAGCCAGACGCCCTGGGCGCCGAGGGCGAGCCCGGCGGCGACCTGTTCCCCGCTGCCGATGCCTCCGGCGGCGAGCACGGGCAACGGGGCGACGGCCTCGACCACTTCGGGCACCAGCACCATGGAGCCGATCTCCCCGGTGTGGCCGCCCGCCTCGTACCCCTGGGCGACGACGACGTCGATGCCGGCCTCCGCGTGGCGGCGGGCGTGGTGGGCGCTCCCGGCCAGCGCGGCGACGAGGACCCCGTGGCCGTGGGCCCGTCGGACGACGTCGGCGGGCGGGGAACCGAGGGCGTTGGCCAGCAGCTTGACCGGGTAGTCGAAGGCCACGTCGAGCTGGCTCCGGGCGACCTCCTCCATCCAGCCGGTGATGCGCCAGCCGGACACCTCCCCCTCGGCGAGTTCGGGGACGCCGTGGCGGGTGAGGAGGTCCTGGACGAAGCCGCGGTGCTCCTCGGGGATCATCGCCTCGACGTCCGCCTCGGTGACCCCTTCGACCTTCCGGGCGGGCATGACCACGTCGAGGCCGTAGGGCTTGCCGTCGGCGTGCTCGTGCAGCCGGTCGAGGTCGCGGGCGAGGTCGTCCGGCGCGGTGTAGCGAACGGCCCCGAGCACGCCGAACCCCCCGGCTCTGGTGATGGCGGCGGCGACCTCGGGGAACGGCGTGAAGCCGAAGATCGCGTGCTCGATGCCCAGGCGCCGGCTCAGCTCGGTCTCCATGGGCGGCAGGATGCCGCAGCGGCGTGGCGGAGGGAAGAGACTTTCTGATGGAACGTCAGATTCTTTGCGGGCCGGGAGGCGTACGGGAGGGCGGAGGTGACAGTAACCTCGGGCGACGGCAGGAACTTTCAGCGTTCGACGAACGCCCGGAAGTTACTTTCACGCGGGAAGGGGTCGCGGATGACCGGGGCAGCGAGCGGTGGCGTACCGACGACGGGCGGGATCGGCCGCCGTCGGCTGGGCGGCGGGATACTGGCTCTGGGCGGGGCGCTCGCGCTGACGCCCCTCCCGCTCGCGGCCGCGGCGGGCGGGGTCCGCCCGGGAGCGGCCGGCGGCACGGCGGACGGCGCGGCGGGCACGGAAGCGGGAGCGGGTATGGGACCAGGGGCGCACCGGCCGACGCTGCGACGCGGCAGCGCCGCCCGCGCCGGACTGCTCCAGGGCCCGCTGGACCACCTGGTGCGGGAGGCCGAGACGTATCTCGCCGACTCCCCCGAGCACCCCTGGTACGCGGGCGCGGTGCTGCTCGCCGGGCGGGGCGGCACGGTGGCACTGCACCGGCCCATCGGCAAGGCGGTGCGCTACGCGTCGTACGACGAGAAGACCGACACCGGGGTGGAGTTCCCGCCGGACCGGCAGATCGCGATGGCCGAGGACACCGTCTTCGACCTGGCCTCGATCTCCAAGCTGTTCACGTCGATCCTGGCGGTGCAGCAGATCGAGCGGGGCGCGCTGGCGCTGGAGGCGACGGTCCTGTCGTACCTCCCGGAGTTCACCGGCGGCGGCAAGCAGGACATCACGGTCCGTCAGCTGCTCACGCACACCTCGGGGTTCCGCTCCTGGATTCCGCTGTACGAGGAGCCGACCCGGGAGGGCAAGCTCCGGATGCTGTGGGACGAGGTCCCGGTGTCCGCCCCGGGCACCGCCTACCTCTACTCCGACCTCAACCTCATCTCGCTCCAGCTGATCCTGGAGAAGCTCACCGGCCGCCCGCTGGACGCCCTCCTCCACGACGAGATCACCGCCCCGCTCGGGATGCGCCGCACCCGCTACAACCCGCCCGCCTCCTGGAAACCGAGGATCGCGGCGACGGAGGACTCCCGGCCGCCCTGGTCGGGACTGGACCGCGGTCTGGTGTGGGGCGAGGTCCACGACGAGAACGCCTTCGGCTTCGGCGGAGTGGCGGGCCACGCCGGGGTGTTCTCCTGTGCCTGGGACCTCGCGGTGCTGGCCCGGACACTGCTCAACGGCGGGGTCTACGGCCGTGCCCGCGTCCTCTCCGAGAAATCGGTCGACCTGCTCTTCACCGACTTCAACACCGCCTTCCCCGGCGACGAGCACGGCCTGGGCTTCGAGCTCTACCAGCACTGGTACATGGGGGCGATGGCCACACCCCGCACCGCGGGCCACACCGGGTTCACCGGTACCAGCCTGGTGCTCGACCCGTCGACCGACACCTTCCTCGTCGTGCTCGGCAACTCCGTGCACCCGGTGCGGAACTGGCGCACGGGCAGCGCTCCCCGAGTGGCGACGGCGAACCAGCTGGCCCGCGCCGTCCCGGTCCGGCCCGAGCGGGGGCGCACGGCCTGGTTCTCCGGGATGGCGAGCGCGTCCACCGCCACCCTGACGCTTCCCGCCCTGCGCCTGGGCTCCGACCGGGCCCGGCTGGACTGCGCGCTGTGGTGGGACACCGAACCGGCCGTCGACCACCTCTTCCTGGAGGTGTCGGAGGGGACCGGCGGCGGGGACTGGCGCCCCGTGCCGTTCACCACCTCCCGGCCGGGCCCCGGCCACCACCGCCCCGACCCCCAGCCGCACCCGACGGGTTCGGTCTCCGGCTGGTCCGGCCGCGTCTGGCACCGGCTGGAGGCGGACCTGTCGCCCTGGCGGGGCCGGAAGGTCCGGCTGCGCTGGCGCTGTACCACCGACGAACGCTACGTGGGCCGGGGTGCGTACGTGGACGCCCTGCGGGTGCAGGACGGGGGCCGTACAGTCTTCGACGCGGAACGGCCCCGGGACGCCGGGCGGATCGAGGCGGCGGGCTGGGTGCGGTCGGCGGACTGAACGGTCCCGTCGGCCATCGCGCCGCACCGGGGACGCGACGCGGCCCGTGCGGCGCGGGCCCGTGCGGCGCGGCGGCCCGGCGCCTCGGGCCCGCCTCCGTTCAGCGCCCCAGCGCCGCCATCGCCGCGTTGTGCCCGGGGACCCCGCTGACCCCGCCGCCGCGCACCGCGCCCGCCCCGCACAGCAGGACGCCTGCGTGCGCGGTCTCCACGCCCCACCGCCCGGTGCCCTCCGCCGCGTACGGGAAGGAGAGGTCGCGGTGGAAGATGTGGCCGCCGGGCAGCCGCAGGTCCCGTTCCAGGTCGAGCGGGGTCCTCGCCTCGATGCAGGGCTCGCCGTTCTCGTCGAGGGCCAGGCAGTCGGTGACCGGCTCCTCCAGGTGGGCGTCCAGCTCCGCGAGGGTCGCCCTCAGGAGCGCCGAACGCGCCGTGTCGTTGTCGGCGGCGAACAGCCGGGCCGGGGTGTGCAGGCCGAACAGGGTCAGGGTCTGGTAGCCGCGCGCGGCCAGTTCGGGGCCGAGGATCGAGGGGTCGGTCAGCGAGTGGCAGTAGATCTCGGACGGCGGGGCCGCGGGGAGCCGTCCCGCCGACGCCTGGCGGTAGGCGTCGGCCAGCTGCCCGTACCCCTCCGCGATGTGGAACGTACCGGCGAAGGCCTGCCGGGGGTCGACGGCCCGGTCGCGGAGCCGGGGCAGCCGGGTGAGCAGCATGTTCACCTTGAGCTGGGCGCCCTCGGCGGGCGGCGGCGGGGTGTCGCCGAGGAGGGCGGCCAGGGCCTGCGGGGAGGCGTTCACCAGCACCCGGCGGGCGGCGACGGTGCGCTCGCCGTCCGGCGTGGAGACGGTGACCTCGGCGCGGGCGCCGTCGGTCTCGATACGGGTCGCCTCGTGCCGTACGCGGATCTCCGCGCCCGCCGCGCGGGCGGCCCCGGCCAGCGCGTCGGTGAGCGCGCCCATGCCGCCCACGGGGACGTCCCAGTCGCCGCTGCCACCGCCGATCACGTGGTAGAGGAAGCACCGGTTCTGGACCAGGGACGGGTCGTGCGCGTCGGCGAACGTGCCGATCAGGGCGTCGGTGAGGACGACCCCGCGCACCAGGTCGTCGGTGAAGTTCTCCTCGACGGCCACACCGATGGGCTCCTCGAAGAGCGTCCGCCAGGCCTCGGCGTCGTCGATCCGCCGGCGCAGCGCGTCCCGGGCGGGCAGCGGCTCGGTGAGCGTGGGGAAGACCCGCTCCGCGACGTGCCGTGTCATGCCGTAGAACCGCTGCCAGGCCGCGTACTCGCGCTCGCCGCCGGTGAGCGCGGCGAAGGACTCCCGGGTGCCCTCCCCCGCGACGAGCAGCCCGGTGGGGCGTCCGTCGCGCACGGCGGGAGTGTAGGAGGAGAAGTTCCGCTTGCGTACGGCGAAGTCCAGGCCCAGATCGCGGACGATCTTGCCCGGCAGCAGGGACACCAGATACGAGTAGCGCGAGAGCCGGGCGTCGACCCCGGCGAAGGGGCGGGTCGAGACCGCCGCTCCCCCGGTGGTGCCGAGGCGCTCCAGGACGAGGACGGACTGTCCGGCACGGGCGAGGTAGGCGGCGGCCACCAGACCGTTGTGACCGCCGCCGACGATGACGGCGTCGTAGCGGTCGTGTGCGGGCGACCGGCCTGCGGGGACCTGGGGCGAGGCGGAGCGGGGTGCGGGCATGCACCTTCGTAACACGCCGCCCGCCGCCGCGGCCAGGGACAGCCGCACCGGCCGGGACACGCACGCCGGGCAACGGGTCGCGGCACGCGCCGCGAGGCGTCGGCCGGTTCAGCCGGGCGGGGCGGCGTTGCGGGCTCGGTGGGCGGCGAGGGAGCGGTGCAGTTCGGCGGCCTCCGGGGAGCGCCCGAGGCGCTCCAGGCAGTGCGCCTCGTCGTTGCGGGCGGCCAGCGTCCGGGGGTGCCCGGGGCCCAGCGCGCGGCTGTGGGCCTCGGCGACCTGACGGTAGGCGACGAGGGCGTCGTCCCACCTGCCGAGCCAGCCCAGGCCCACGGCGACCTCCCGGCGGCTGACCACGGTGTCCGGGTGGTCGGGGCCCAGGGTGCGCTCCCGCAGGGCGCAGACCTGGCGGGCCTGGGACAGCGCCTCCTCCCAGCGGCCCATCCGCCCCAGATTGACCCCGAGGCCGTGGCGGGCGCGCAGGGTCTCCGGATCGGCCGCTCCCGCGGTGCGGGTGCGGTCCTCCACCAGCGACCGGTACAGCTCCAGGGCCTCGGCGTGGCGGCCGAGGCGGCCGAGGCTGATGCCGGTCTCGTAGCGGGCGGCGAAGGTGTCGGGATGGTCGTCCCCGAGGGCGGAGGCGCGGGCGTGCGCCACGTCCTGGTAGGTCTCCAGCGCCTCCGCGTGACGGCCCAGAGCGCCCAGGGCGTGGGCCGCTTCGCAGCGGGTCGCGAGCGTGTCGGGGTGCAGCGGGCCGAGCAGCCGGGCACGGGCCTCGGCGACCTCGCGGGCCGCCCGCCAGGCCTCCTCGGGCCGTCCAAGCCGGCCGAGGTTGTACGCCAGGTTGTGGCGGCAGCGCAGGGTGTCGGGGTGGTCGGGGCCCAGGGTGCGCTCGTGAACGGCGAGCAGGGCCTCGTACACCTGGTGGGCCTCGGTGTGCCGGCCGAGCTGTCCGAGGGCGTTCGCGGTCTCCTCCCGGGCGGCGAGCGTCTCCGGGTGGTCGGGGCCCAGGGTGCGTGCGCGGCCCGCGGCGGCCTGGCCGAACGCGCGCAAGGCCTCCTCGGCCCGCCCCGTCCGGCCGAGGGCGACCCCCACCGCACCCGTCCCGCCCTCTCCCTCCTCCGGCTCCGTGGTGGGCTCCGTGGTGACCGGGCCGGGCTCCCCGTGCGCCCTCGCCGCGGTCCACCGCCCCGTCAGACCCGCTTCCGGGCCGAGCGGCCCGGCGCCCCGGCGCGCGGGGGACGCGGCCCGGCGCCCGGGGGTCATGGTGCGGGTCCAGGCGGGAAGGGCGGCTTCGCGCGCGACGCCCGTATCGAAGGTGAGCGGCCCGGGGACGGGCTGTTCGCCGCTGCGGCCGAGGACGATGCGGCGGCGCAGGTCTCCCGCGTCGGCGGGGCGCTCGTCGGGGGTCTTGGCGAGCAGGTCGAGGACGACGCGGTCGAGGAAGCGGGGCAGCTCGGCGCGGTGGGTGCGCGGGGGTCGCGGCGGGGTGTCGCGGTGGCCGACGAGGACGCCCCAGGCGTCCTCCTGGTCGAACGGCGGTACCCCGGTGGCGATCTCGTACAGCACACAGCCCAGGGAGTAGAGGTCGCTGCGGTGGTCGACCTCCTTGCCGCTGATCTGTTCCGGGGACATGTAGTGCGGGGTGCCCATGGCGATGCCGGTGGTGGTGAGGCGGGAGGACATGCCGATGTCGCGGCCGAGGCGGGCGATGCCGAAGTCGCAGATCTTCACCGTGCCGTCGGTCAGCCGCATGATGTTGGCGGGCTTCAGATCGCGGTGGACGATGCCCTGACGGTGGGTGTAGCCGAGCGCGTCGGCGACCTGTTCCGCGATGTCGACGACATGGTCGACGGGCAGCGGGTGCTGCTCGTTCTCCTCCAGGAGCTGGCTCAGGTTCTGCCCGTCGAGCAGTTCCATCACGAGGTACAGCACCCCGTCGTGTTCGCCGAAGTCGTGGACGACGGTGACGCCCCGGTGCTGGAGGGAGGCGGCGACCCGGGCCTCGCGGCGGAAGCGTTCGCGCAGGACGCGGGTGAAGGCCTGGTCGTGCTGGGGCCCCAGGGGCTTGAGGCACTTGACGGCGACCTGGCGGCCCAGCGACTCGTCGCGGGCCCGCCACACCTCGCCCATGCCGCCGCGTCCGATGAGTTCGAGCAGCCGGTACCGGCTCTGGATCAGCCTGGTGTCCGCCATCTGCCGTGTCCCGCCCCCGTAGTCCCGCCGCTCGCGCTCCGCCTTCGCGCCCTCCCCGGCCCGTCCAGTATGGCCGCCTCACGGCGGAGCCGGTACGCGGCGGGGCGGCGCGAACCCGGGTCCGGCACCCGCCAGGTGCCGGACACCGCGCTCGCCGGGCGCGGCGACCGGATCTCGCGGCGGTGCGCGCGGGTCAGTCGCGGAGCGGGACGAGCCTCGGGACGGCGCGGACGTAGACCACCATGCCGATCACCTCGACCAGTGTCTGGGTGACCACGACGACCGCAGCGACCGCGAGCCGGTCGGGAAGGGCCAGGGCGAGCGGCAGGACGACCAGGGAGTTGCGGGTCGCGCCGGTGAACACGATGGCCCGGCTGTCGTGGGCGCCGAGGCGGAAGAGGCGGGCGACCGCGAGCCCGGCGAAGGCCATCACCACGAGGAAGGCCGCGTAGAACGGCACCACTCCGGCGATGTCGGACAGGTCCCCGGCGTCGCCGAGCCCCGGCACCTGGGAGGCGACCACGGTGAGCAGCGTGGCGCACATCAGCGGCACCATCGCGGTGCCGGCCGCGTCGGCGGTCCGGCGCCCGGCCGGGCGGCGGGCGGCCCACGCCTGGGTGAGCCACGCGAGGGCGAGCGGGACGACGATCAGGACGACGAACGCCTCGACGAACGGGCCCGCCTCCACGACGTCGGTCAGCTCCGGTCCCAGAAACAGGAACAGATAGCCGGGCAGCAGGACCATCTGCGCGATCAGGAGCAGCGGCGTCGCGGCGAGGAGGCGCTGCGCGCTGCCGCCCGCCAGGCCGGAGAAGACGATCACGTAGTCGACGCAGGGGGTCAGCAGCACCAGCAGCACCCCGATCCGTACGGCCTCGTCGTCCGGGAGGAGGGCGAACATGGCCGCCACCACCAGCGGTACGACCACGAAGTTCACCACCAACGCGGCCGCAAGGAAACGTCCGGCCCTGAGCGAGCGGACCAGTTCGGCGGCGGGCACCTGGAGGAACGTCACGAACAGCAGGGCCGCCAGGACGGGGTTGATCGCGTGTTCCAGCCCCGGCCCGGCCCCGGGTGCGGCCAGGCCCAGCGCCCCGCCCGCTGCCAGGGCCCCGACGTAGAAGGCGACCTGATGGCGTTCCATGCCCGCGACCAGGCCGGATGGGGGCGACAACGCACGGGCTCCTCGGGGATGGGACGCTCAGGGGGACGGTGGGGACCGGCTCGGCGGTCACGCCCGACCCTAATCCCTCTCTCCCGGCGGCCGGGCGGGCGGGGCCCGGCCGCGCAGGTCACCGCCTCACGCGGGGCATCCCCAGGCCGATCCAGGAGATGATCTCGCGCTGGATCTCGTTGTTGCCGCCGCCGAAGGTGAAGATCACGGCGGAGCGGTAGCCGCGTTCCAGTTCGCCGTGGAGTACCGCGCCCGCCGAGCCCTCCTTCAGTGCGCCCGCCGACCCGACGGCCTCCATCAGCCAGGCGTAGGCGTCGCGGCGGGCCTCGGAGCCGTAGACCTTGACGGCGGAGGCGTCTTGGGGGGTGAGGGTGCCGTCCTGGAGGGCGGTGACCATCTGCCAGTTGAGCAGTTTCATCGCGTCGAGGCGGGCGTGGACGCGGGCCAGGAGTGTGCGGACCCAGCCGAGGTCGATGACCCGGCGGCCGTCGGTGAGCTTGGTGTCGGCGGCCCAGCGCTGGACGTCGTGCAGGGCGCGGACCGCCATCGTGCCGTGGGCGGCGAGGGTGACGCGTTCGTGGTTGAGCTGGTTGGTGATGAGCCGCCAGCCCTTGTTCTCCTCGCCGACGCGGCGGGAGACCGGGACCCGGATGTTCTCGTAGTAGCTGGCGGTGGTGTCGTGCGAGGCCAGGGTGTTGATCAGGGTGCAGGAGTAGCCGGGATCGCTGGTGGGGACGAGCAGCAGGGTGATGCCCTGGTGCGGCGGGGCGCCGGGGTCGGTGCGCACGGCGAGCCAGACCCAGTCGGCGGTGTCGCCGTTGGTGGTCCAGACCTTCTGTCCGTCGACGACGTACTCGTCCCCGTCGCGCACCGCGCGGGTCTTGAGCGCGGCGAGGTCGGTGCCCGCGTCCGGTTCGCTGTAGCCGATCGCGAAGTCGATCTCCCCGGCGAGGATGCCGGGGAGGAAGTGGGCCTTCTGCTCGTCGGTGCCGTAGCGCATGATCGTGGGGCCGACGGTGTTCAGGGCCATCAGCGGCAGGGGTACGCCGGCCTGGGCGGCCTCGTCGAAGAAGATGAACTGTTCCATCGGGGTCAGCCCCCGGCCGCCGTACTCCTTCGGCCAGCCGACGCCCAGCCAGCCGTCGGCGCCCAGTCTGCGCACCGTCTCGCGGTAGAAGCGCTTCTGCGCCGCGGGGCGCGCGTAGCGGGCGTAGGCGTTGTCGGGCACCAGGGCCGCGAAGTACGTCCGTAGTTCGGCGCGCAACTGCTGCTGCTCACGCGTGTATTCGAGGTGCACGGCCCCTCCAGAGTCTCGCTTCCGCGTCGCCCGTGTCCGGCGGCGCACACAGTAGAACGTGTTGCAAGAATCTGGAAGGGCCGGGGAGGCCCTGGTGGGGCGTCAGCGTTTGACGGCCCGCAGGACCACGAACTTCGGGTCACCGGCGACGGTGACGCAGTTGCCGAAGATCCGGCGCAGGTGGGTGTGGTAGGAGAGGTGCCGGTTGCCGACGACCCAGAGCTCGCCGCCCTGGCGCAGCGCGGTGCGCGCCCCGGTGAACATCCTGCGGGCGGTCGCGCCGGTGGTCGCCAGGTGGGAGTGGAACGGCGGGTTGTTCAGCACCAGGTCCACACTGCCCGGGGCGAGGCCGTCGAGCCCGTCACCGACCAGGAAGTCGGCGCTCGCCCCCTCCGGTGCGCTCTCGCCGAAGGTCTCCTCGGCGGAGGCGACGGCGCCGTAGGACTCGTCGGTGAAGGTGATGTGCGCCCCGGGAGCGGCGATCGCGGCGGAGAGGCCGAGGACCCCGTTTCCGCAGCCCAGGTCGACGACGCGGGCGGAGCCCTCGGGGACCGGGAGGTGCTTGAGGAAGAAGCGGGTGCCGATGTCGAGGCGGTCGGCGCAGAAGATCCCGGCGTGGTTGACGACCGTCCGCCCGGAGGCGGGGCCGACGTCGGCGGGCAGCGCGTAGCGCAGGGGCCAGGGGCTCGGCGCAGGCGGTAGGGCGGGGTCGGGCGCGCAGAAGATGAGCCGCGCCTTGCCGACCGCGAGGGAGGTGCGGGTGGGGCCGATGATCCGCTCGAAGAGTTTCAGGGTGGAGGTGTGGATCTCCTTGACCATGCCGGTGCCGATGACGACGGTGCCGGGGTGGACGGCGGGGGCGATCCGGTGCAGCTGGTCCTCCAGGAACGCCAGCGACTTGGGCACCCGGACCAGCAGGACGTCGATCCGGTCCGGAGGGGTGTCGCGGGAGGACAGCAGCCGTACGGTGTCCGCGTCCAGGCCGTTGCGCGCGAGGTTGGCGAGGGTGGCGCGCCGGGCCAGGGAGGAGTCGGTGATCTGGACGGGCCGGTGTCCGGCGAGGGCGGTGGTGAGGGCGCCCCACCGGTCTCCGAGCACGGCGACCGTGCCCGCGAGGCCGAGAGGGCCCGTCCCGGGGTCCGCCAGGTGCCTCAGCAGGTAGGCGTCCGCGGCGTCCCACGCGCGGAGCGGGTCGCGCGGGTCATCGGGGAAGCGGGCCAGGTCGAACGTGCCCTGGGGGATCGTCAAGCGGTTCATAGGGGGCTCAGGCTAGCCGAGGGGGCCGGGCGCGCCCCACCCCGCTCCCGGCCCCTTCGGCCGCCTCCACCTGCGCGAACCGCGCGCCCGCCGCTCTCCCGCGGCCCGTTCCCGGAACCGTGCGGACGGGGCCGCCGCGGGCCCCGGTCAGGGCAGGCGCCGGTCCAGGGCCGACCGGCCTTCCTCCGCCAGCTTGCGCCGCGCCCACTCCAGCGTCTCGGGCGTCACGTCCCGGCCGGACGCGAGCACCACGTCCTCGGGGGTCGGCTCGTCGCTCGCCCCGGTGTGCAGCAGCCGGTCGGGCGTGACCCCGCGCGCCTGCTCTTCGGCCAGGGGCCCGGCCAGGGATTCGGACTCTTCGCTCATGCCGCCTCCTCCTCGTCCTTTCGGTCATTCTCGCCCGGCGGGTACCCGGCCGCATCCGAGGGCATGGCGGGCCGCGGAGTCCGATTCTTGACTTGCACATGATGGGTACACGCTGTTCACACCTACGGCACGCTGCGTGTGCGACGCTCCCGGCGACCACTTCCCGCCAGGCCGCCGTGAGGACACCCCGCAGGGTCTCGTCGCGGCGCCCGCGTTCCGGAGAGGACACCCCACATGTCCCGTCGTCATTCGTTCTCCGCGCGTCCGCTGCTGGCCGTGGCTGCCGCCGCCACCGTGCTCGCGGGCACCGCGGCCGCCGCGCCGGCGGCCGGGGCCCCCGCCCCGGCCCCGTACACCGCCACCTCCGCCGCCCTCGACGACACCTACTACCAGGACGCCGTCGGCAAGACCGGCGAGGAGCTGAAGGCGGCCCTGCACACGATCATCAGCGACCAGACCAGGCTCTCCTACGGCCAGGTGTGGGACGCGCTGAAGGCCACGGACCAGGACCCCGCGAACACGTCCAACGTGATCCTGCTGTACACCGGGCGCTCGCAGTCCAAGAACGACAACGGCGGCGGCTCGGGCCAGTGGAACCGGGAGCACGTCTGGGCCAAGTCGCACGGCGACTTCGGCACCTCCACGGGTCCGGGCACCGACATCCACCATCTGCGGCCGGAGGACGTCCAGGTCAACTCCGCCCGGGGCAACAAGGACTTCGACAGCGGCGGGAGCGCGGTGGGCGGCGCTCCCGGCAACTTCACCGACGGCGACTCCTTCGAGCCGCGCGACGCGGTCAAGGGCGATGTGGCCCGCATGATCCTCTACATGGCCGTCCGCTACGAGGGCAACGACTCCTTCGCCGACCTCGAACCCAACGACCAGGTCAACAACGGCTCCGCGCCGAAGATGGGCAAGCTGTCCGTCCTCAAGCAGTGGAGCCAGGAGGACCCGCCGGACACCTTCGAAAAGCGCCGCAACGACGTCATATTCGACCAGTTCCAGCACAACCGGAACCCGTTCATCGACCACCCGGAGTGGGTCGACGCCATCTGGTAGTCCCCTGCCCTCAGCCCTCCCCGGCCAGGGCCCGCGCGCTGCCCTCCACCGCCTCGACGCGGGTGGCGTGGCGTGGCAGGTCCTGGCCGGTCCGCTCCCGTACCAGCTCCATCGCGCCCAGCAGGCCGTTCGGGTCGACGACCGCCGCGCGCCGCCCGTCGTTGACGAGGCGGGCCAGCCCGGTGAGCAGCATCGCCAGGGCGACGGAGTCGACGGACGTGACGTCGTGCAGGTCGAGGACGACCGGGCCGCCGTCCGGGCCGGACTCGTCCAGCGCGTACAGCACGCGCTCGGCGGCCGTGAAGTCGATGGACCCCTGGGCGACGACCACACCGACCTGTTCGTGCAGGACCCGCTCGTGCCCCGCCGAGGGCGCGGAGGGCAGGTCGTCCGCGGTCGTGACGAGGGTGACGGTGGACCCGGGGAGCGCGGGGTTGAGCATGAGGTGGAGCCCGTAGCGCCGCGACATCGTCTCCAGCGCCGCGTGGCCGCGGACCGATCCGCCGGTGGAGTCCAGCGGCGGGCTGTACGTCGCCACCCCGAAGCGGGCGGGACCCACCGCGATGAGGCCGCCGGACACCCCGCTCTTGGCGGGCAGCCCCACCCGCAGCAGCCAGTCGCCGGAGCCGTCGTACATGCCGCAGGTCGCCATGACGGCGAGCACCCGGGCGGCGACCTCGGCGGAGACGACCTGCTCGCCGGTGACCGGGTTCACTCCCCCGTAGGCGAGCGTCGCGGCCATCGTGGCGAGGTCGAGCGCGGTGACGCGGATCGCGCACTGCCGGAAGTAGCGGTCGACCGCGAGCACCGGGTCCACGGGCATGGTGCCGGTGGAGCGGATCAGGTACGCCAGCGCCCGGTTGCGGTCCCCGGTCACCGACTCGGAGCGGAACACCTCCTCGTCCACGTCCAGTTCGCGTCCGGCGAAGCGGCCGAGGCAGTGCAGGATGCGGCGGAAGGCGTCGTCGCCGGGGGCGTCGGGGATCAGTGCGGTGGTGACGATCGCGCCCGCGTTGACCATGGCGTTGGCGGGGCGGCCCGTGCCGGGTTCCAGGCTGATGGCGTTGAAGGCCTCGCCGCTCGGTTCGGCGCCCACCCAGCGGCTCACCTCGTCGAGGCCGAGCAGGGACAGCGCGAGGGCGTAGATGAACGGTTTGGAGACGGACTGGAGGGTGAAGGGGACCTCCGCCTCACCCGCGCTGTAGCGGTGGCCGTCCATGCTGACCAGGGCGAGCCCGAAGGCGTCGGGGTCGGCGAGGGCGAGCTGGGGGATGTAGTCCGCCGGTCTGCCCTCCCGTACGCCGGCGAACTGGGCGCGCAGATTCTGGAGGGAGTCGGTCACCGCGTCGGCCGCGCTCATGGGACGTCCTCCCTCAGCCGCGCTCGGCCTGGGCGACCCGCGGGGTGCTCTTCACCCCGGCGGCCTTGCGGCTGTTGGCCTGCACGTCGACCGTGCGGTCCGGCGGCGCGTCCTCGACGCCCACGACGACCGTGTCGAGCACCTGGTCGTCCGCGCCGACGAACTCCACCTTCACGGCGTAGAACGCGGGCCTGGAGGTGGAGTTGGTGACCCGGACCCGCGCGCTGCGGACCTCCTCGGAGGCGGTCACCGGCAGGCCGCTGACGGAGACGTCGGCGACCGCGTTCCCCCGGCCCCCGACGCCGTCGAGCCGCTTCGCGGCCTCCTGCCGTACGCGTTCGGACTCGGCGGAGACCGAGGCGGCGAAGCTCCGCTGGGTGCGCGGGCTCGCGGACTGCGACGGCGACGCGCTCGTCTCGGGCGACGCGTGCGCCTCGCCCGGCCCGTGCGACTCGGGGGTGAGGGTGCGCACGCCCCGGTCGGTGCCCGCGCCGCTGGGTGTCGGAGCCGCAGGCCGCCGCGCCGACGGCCAGGAGGACGACCGCCACGACGGGGGCCAGGGTGCGCGCGGGGAGGTTCGCTGTCACGGACGGTCCGTCCAATCAGGGAAGGGGAGGAGAAGAGAGGAGACGCAAGGGAGGGAGATGGGCCGGGGTGTGCTCGGGCGCCCGCCCGCTCACGCCGTCTCGTCGCCGAAGATGTCGCGGAGCTTCGCCTCGCGCTCGGTGTCGAGGTTGCTGTGCAGCAGTTCGGCTCCGTCGCCGGGGAGCCGGGCGCTGATCCGGTCGGGCACCTCGTCCCGGGTGAGCAGGAACAGTGCCGACGTGCCGGGGGTCACCTTCTCCTTGATCTCGGCGATGAACTCGTCGTCGATACCGACGTCCGCCAGCTTCCCGCCGAGCGCACCGGCGGCCGCGCCGATCGCGGCTCCCAGCAGAGGCATCAGGAAGATCAGCCCGAAGAGCATGCCCCAGAAGGTGCCGCTGAGGGCTCCGGCGCCGACGAGGTTGAGCAGCTGCCTGGTCCGGGGCTTGGCCCGGTCCTCGGGCCAACTGACCACCGCGGCGTCGAGGATCGTGACCAGCCCCTCCTTCTGGAGGGACTTCAGCGCCTCCTCGACGTCGTCCGCCCCGTCGGCCGTCCGGAACTTCCACACCGTGAGCGTGGACATCGCGCGCACCTCCGCAATCCGTGATCACCAACTCGCCCATATTAGGATCAAAAGGTATGAATTGACTCGTTGAGGTATCCGCTTCACACGGGAGCGGGCCGAGCCCTGGGAGCGACGATGGACACGGACGCCCTGACCGCCGACGTGCTGCGCGAGCTGCGGACGCCCCGGCCCTATCCGGTCCTGTCCCTCACCATGCCGACCCACCGCACGGCCCCGGAGAACGCCCAGGACCCGGTGCGTCTGCGGAACCTCGTCGCGGAGGCGTCCCACCGTCTGGAGGCCGACCCCCGGGTCGGCAGGGAGGTCCGGGCCGCGCTCCGGGCCCAGTTGGAGCGGGCGGCGGCCGAGGTCGATCCGCGCGGGGCGCTGGACTCCCTGCTCGTCCTCGCCACCACCGAGGAGTACCAGATCTGGCGGCTGCCGCGCGTCGCCCCCGAGCGGGTGGTGTTCAGCGACAGCTTCCTCACCCGCAACCTGGTCGCGGCGAAGGCCCAGACCCGGCCGTTCCGGGTGCTCACCCTGGCCGCCGACCACG
The DNA here is from genome assembly GCF_044767975.1 of Streptomyces sp. NPDC101181. Taxonomy (NCBI): domain Bacteria; kingdom Bacillati; phylum Actinomycetota; class Actinomycetes; order Kitasatosporales; family Streptomycetaceae; genus Streptomyces; species Streptomyces sp. NPDC101181. Next base: position 220,439 of record NZ_JBIWOX010000012.1, read on the forward strand.
CGACCCTGTGGCTCGGCACGCGGGACGGCATCCGGCCGGAGGAGACGGGCGGCTTCCCGCTGACCGCCCCGCAGGAGCCGCCGAACCCGCAGCGCGAGGAGCGGATCGGCGACACCCCGAGCACCTTCAGCGACGAGGAGACCCGCACCTTCTTCCGGGACGTGGACGAGAGGCTGCGTACGGTGCTCGCCGACGATCCGCGTCCGCTGTACCTGATGGGCCTCGCACCGGCCCTCGCCCTGCTGGACGAGGTCGGTACCGCCTCCGGTGCGGCCGCCGGGCGCGTGACCAAGGGGGCGCCGGCCGACCTGCCGCCCGCCGAAGTGCTCCGGGAGCTGGGCCCCGCCCTCGCGGAGGGCGCCCGGCAGGCGGCCGCCGAGGTCGCGTCCCGGCTGGACCGCGCACGCGGCGCGCACGCCTTCGCGGGCGGGCTGGACGAGGTGTGGGCCGCCGTCCGGGAGGGCCGGGCGGGCCTGGTGGCCGTGGAGGAGCACTTCCGGACGGTCGTCCGGGTCACCGACGAGCATCTGGAGCCGGTGGACGAGGGGACCACCCGCAGCACCGACGACCGGGTCCGCGAGGACATCGTCGACGAACTCGTCGAATCCGCCCTGGACGCCGGGGCCGACGTGGTGTTCGTCGAGGACGGCTCGCTGACGGACCACGGGCGGATCGCCGCGGCGCTGCGCTACTGAGCCGCCCCGACGGGAAGGGCCGACCCGACGGGAAGGGCGGGCGGCACCGGGCCGTCCCGTCGGGAAACGCCGTCAGGACGCTTCGGGCCCGTACCAGAGCGTGGTGGCGTTGCAGAACTCGCGGATACCGTGCCCGGCCAGCTCCCGGCCGTAACCGGAGCGCTTGATCCCGCCGAAGGGCAGGGCCGGGTGCGAGGCGGTCATCCCGTTGAAGAAGACGCCGCCCGCCTCCAGGTCGCGGGCGCAGCGCTCCTGTTCGCCCGCGTCGCGGGTCCAGACGTTGGAGCTGAGGCCGAAGGGGGTGTCGTTGGCCAGGTGGATCGCCTCGTCCAGGCCGGCGACCCGGTAGAGGGTGGCGACCGGTCCGAAGGTCTCCTCGCGGTGGACGCGCATCGCGGTCGTGATGCCCGCCAGCACGGTGGGCTCGTAGAACCAGCCGTTCTCCAGACCCCCGCCCAGCTTGTCGGGCCGGCGCCCGCCGCACAGCGCCTCGGCCCCGCGCCCGAGGGCGTCGTCGACGAGTTCCTCCAGGTCGGCGCGGCCCTGTTCGGTGGAGAGCGGCCCGATGTCGGTGGCCTCCTCCAGCGGGTCGCCGACGGTCAGGGCGCGCATCCCGGCGGTGAACGCCTCCGCGAACTCGTCGTACACGTCGGCATGGACGATGAACCGCTTGGCGGCGATGCAGGACTGGCCGTTGTTCTGGACGCGTGCGGTGACGGCGGTGGCGGCGGCCTTCGCCACCTCCGCCGAGGGAAGCACGAGGTAGGGGTCGCTGCCGCCCAGCTCCAGCACGGTCTTCTTCACCTCGTCACCGGCCGTGGCGGCGACGGCCCGGCCCGCCGGTTCGCTGCCGGTGAGGGTGGCGGCGGCGATCCGGGGGTCGCGCAGGACGGTCTCGACGGCGCCCGAGCCGATCAGCAGGGCACGGAAGCAGCCCGCCGGGAATCCGGCGCGGTGGAAGAGGTCCTCCAGGTAGAGGGCGGTCTGCGGCACGTTCGACGCGTGCTTGAGGAGCGCGGTGTTGCCCGCCATCAGCGCGGGGGCGGCGAACCGCACGACCTGCCAGAGCGGGAAGTTCCACGGCATCACGGCGAGGACCGCACCGAGCGGGCGGTAGCGGACCAGGGCGCGCGCGGCGCCGGAGTCGTGCACGTCGTCGGGGTCGGGATGCTCGTCCGCGAGGAGTCCTTCGGCGTGCGCGGCGTACCAGCGCATCGCCTTGGCGCACTTGGCGGCTTCCGCGCGGGCCGCCGTGACGGGCTTGCCCATCTCGACGGTCATGGTGCGGGCGATGGTGTCGCGGTCCTCGTCGAGCAGGTCGGCGGCCCGGTTCAGCCAGGCGGCGCGCTGCTCGAAGGAGGTGGTGCGGTACAGGCGGAAGGTGTCGGCGGCCGCGGCGATCCGGCGCTCGGTCTCCTCCTCGCCGAGGGCGTCGTAGGACCTGATCAGTTCGCCGTTCGCGGGGTTGACCGTCGCGATGGGCATGGCAGTGGCCTCCTTGCGTGATGCTCCGGTACGTCGACCGTGCCGCGCCGCGCGGGTGCGCGCAACGCGGCCCTCCCCTCCCCCGCGCGTACCCGGCCGACGCGGATCATGCGTGCCGCGGGGCACGTTCCGCGTCGGCCGGGTGGGGCGGTCCGCTCCGGAGGGGCGGTTACCCGAGCGCCGCCAGGGGGACGGTGCGCGCGGCGCGGACGCCGGGCAGCGGGGCCCTGGGGAGCAGGGCCGCGGTGCGCGGGGCCTCGGCGTAGCGGGTGAACCAGACCACCTTGCCCTCGGTGGTCCGGCAGGTGCCCGAGCTGTCGCTGAGGGCCATGACCCGGCTGAGTCCGCCGCCGGACGGCAGCAGCCGGGGCATCCGGGCGCTGTCGTCCGCGACGGACACGGTGACGCGCCGTCCGCCCCAGCGGAGTTCGACGACGCAGGTGGTGCCGGGGCCGACGTGCCGGTGGACGTTGGCCAGGAGTTCGTCCAGGGCCCGGCACACGGGCCGCACGTGCGGGTCCAGACTCCAGTGACGCAGGTGTGCGGCGACGATCCGCCGCAGCTGGGAAACGCGCTCTGCCGACACCTGCAGTTCGACCGAGTAGTGCCGGTCGAGTGGAACGGTCATCGTCGAGGCTCCTCACCACGAGGCCCGCATGCTTCACCCGCCGTACCTTCACCCCGTCGTACGAACGATCCCCGGACACGAAGCGTGATGGCTCATTACTTCTGGGTCACTCATCAGGGTGCGCGCGGGTTGCCAAACCCGCAACAGGGAGGCCGTTCGCGCAGGTCGGGGCCGGTGGGCGGTCACAGGAGGTAGGGCAGCAAACGGTCCGGGGTGAGGGGGAGTTCCCGCAGCCGGGCGCCGGTGGCGTGGCGGACCGCGTTGCCGATTGCCGCGGCGGTCCCCACGATGCCGATCTCGCCGATGCCCTTGCTGCCCATCGGGTTGAGGTGGCGGTCGTCCTCCTCGATCCAGTGCGCCCGGATGTCGGCGGTGTCGGCGCTGACGGGGACGTGGTAGGAGGCGAGATCCTTGGCGGTGAAGTCGCCGAAGGCGGGGTCGAGGCCGCAGCCCTCGGTCAGGGCCATGCCGATGCCCATGATCATGCCGCCGGTGAACTGGGAGCGGGCGGTGCGTTCGTTGAGGACGCGTCCGACGGCGTACACCCCGAGGAGCCGGCGCACACGTACCTCTCCGGTGACCGCGTCGACGGCCGTCTCCGCGAAGTGGGCGCCGAAGGCGTGCCGGGCGTACGGGGACGCGGCGGCGGTCTCCTCCTCGGTGTCGGCGGTCGTGGTGAGCCCTTCGGCGGGCGGCGGGCCCGGGTGCGCGGCGATCCGGTCGGCGAGCGCGGCGGCGGCCCGGTGCACCGCCCAGCCCCAGGAGGCGGTCCCGGAGGAGCCTCCGGCCAGGGGGGCGGTGGGCAGGTCGCTGGAGCCGATGGCGACGTGCACGGCCTCCGGGTCGGCGCCGAGCGCGTCGGCGGCGATCTGGGCGAGGACCGTGCGGGCCCCGGTGCCGATGTCGGTGGCGTTCACCTCGATACGGAAGGTGCCGTCCGCCGCCGCGTGGGCGCGCGCGGTGGAGCGGGAGACGAGCACCGGGTAGGTGGCGGAGGCCACGCCCGTGCCGAGGAGCCAGCGGCCCTCCTGGCGGGCGGCGGGGCGGGGGTCACGATCGTGCCAGCCGAACCGGGCGGCGCCCTCGCGCAGACAGGCGGCCAGGCCGTGGCTGCTGAAGGGGCGGCCGCTGTCGGGTTCGGTCTGCGGGATGTTGCGCAGCCGCAGCTCCACGGGGTCGAGCCCGAGAGCGGAGGCCAGTTCGTCCATGGCGGACTCCAGGGCGTACATCCCCGGGGCCTCCCCCGGGGCCCGCATCCAGGAGGGGCTGGGCACGTCGAGGGCGGTGACCCGGTGCGTGGTGCGGCTGTGCGGTGAGGCGTACATGACGCGGGCCGGGACGGCGGCCTGTTCGACGAACTCCTTCACCGTGGAGGTCTGGGTGACCACCTCGTGGCAGACCGCGGTGAGCGTGCCGTCGAGGTCGGCGCCGAGCCGGACCCGCTGGACGGTGGGCGCCCGGTGGCCGACGACCTCCGCCAGCTGGTCGCGGGGGAAGGCCAGGGTGACCGGCCGTCCGGTGTGCCGGGCGGCCATCGCGGCGAGGACGGCCTGGGGTCGGGTGGTGCCCTTCGAGCCGAAGCCGCCGCCCACGTGCTCGGAGACGACGGTGATCCGGTCCGGATCGAGCCCGAAGGCCCGCGCGAGGCTGTCGCGCACGGCGGTGGACCCCTGGCTGGAGTCGTGCACGGTCAGCCGCCCGTCCCGCCACTCGGCCGTGGCGGTGTGCGGCTCCATGGGGTGGTTGTGCAGTGCGTCCATCCGGTACGTCGCGTCGGTCTGTACGTCCGCGGCGGCCAGGGCCCGGTCCGTGTCGCCGCGCTCCCGGACCGCGGGGTGACCGCCGTTGGCCTCCTCGGGGGTGCGGAGCCCGGGGTGGTCGTCGGTGAGGGTCACGTCGTGCGGGTCCCGTTCGTAGGCGACGAGCAGTTCCCCGGCGCCGGTCCGGGCCGCTTCGGGGCTGTCGGCGATCACCAGGGCGATGGGCCAGCCGTGGTGCGGGACGCGGTCGTTCTGGAGCACCGCGAGGATCGGGTCGTCGGGCTCCTCCAGCTTCGGCGCGTTGTCGTGCGTGAGGACGGTGCGGACTCCGGGGACGGCGAGGGCGTCCACGGCCCGGACGGCGGCGACCCGCCCGGAGGCGACGGTGGCCGGGACCGGCCAGGCGTACAGGCGGCCGGGCGGGGCGATGTCGGCGGCGTAGTGCGCGGCGCCGGTGACCTTGTCCCGGGCTTCCCGCCGGACGAGGGGCGCGCCGGGGAACTGCGGAGCGTGGGTCATGGCCATGGGTCCTCGGGTCGGGGGCGGAAGACGTGCGGGACGCGAGCCCGGACGGGCGGCTCACGGGGGCGGTTCGATCCGTACGGGCGGCTCACGGGAGCGGGCGGGCGGCGGGCGGTTCACTCCGGGTGGGCGGACGGCGGGCCGCCGGCCAGTTCGCCGAGCACGTCGACGGCGAGGCGGCGGGCGAGATCCACCTTGAAGGCGTTGTCGCGCAGCGGGCGGGCCCCGGCCAGTTCGGCCGCCACGGCCCGTTCGAAGACGGCCGAGGTGGCCGGGGCGCCCAGCAGTCCGGCCTCGGCGCGCCGGGCGCGCCAGGGCCGGTGCGCGAGTCCGCCGAAAGCGAGCGCCGCGTACGTCACACGCCCGTCCGTGACCCGCAGGGCGGCGGCGACGGAGGCCAGGGCGAAGGCGTACGAGGCCCGGTCGCGGGCCTTGCGGTAGCGCGAGCGGGCACCCGGGACGGGCGGCGGCAGCACCACTTCGGTGATCAGTTCGCCGGGCCGAATGACGGTGTCCTGGTCCGGGTTCCGCCCCGGGAGGCGGTGGAACTCGGTGGCGTGCACGGAGCGTTCGCCCTCCGGGCCGAGCAGCAGCACGGTGGCGTCGAACGCCGCCAGGGCCACCGCCATGTCGGAGGGGTGGGTGGCCACGCACTCCTCTGAGTGGCCGAGGACGGCGAGATCCCGGTGGGTGCCCTCACGGGCCGGGCAGCCGGAGCCCGGGACGCGTTTGTTGCAGGGCTTGGAGACGTCCTGGAAGTAGCGGCACCGGGTGCGCTGGAGGAGGTTGCCACCGGTGGTGGCGGTGTTGCGGAGCTGGCCGGAGGCCCCGGCGAGCAGCGCCTGGGAGAGCGCCGGGTACCGCTCGCGCACGTCGGGGTGGGCCGCCAGGTCGCTGTTGCGGACGGTGGCTCCGATGCCGAGGCCGCCGTCGGGGGTGCGGGTCACCCGGTCCAGGGGCAGCCCCGCGACGTCGATGAGGACCCGGGGCCGCTCCACACCGAGCTTCATCAGGTCCACCAGGTTGGTGCCGCCGCCCAGGAAACGGGCCTGGGGGCCGGCCGCGCAGAGGCGGACGGCCTCGGCGGTGGAGGAGGGGCGCACATAGCCGAAGGGCCTCACGGGATCACGTCCTCGATGGCTTCGACGATGCGGGGGTAGGCCCCGCACCGGCAGAGGTTGCCGCTCATCCGTTCGCGGATCTCTTCGGGGCCGAGGTCGGCCGTTCCGCCGAAGGGGGCGCCGGGTTCGGTGGCGTGGGAGGGGAAGCCGTCGGCGGCCTCGCCGAGCATGCCGACGGCCGAGCAGATCTGACCGGGGGTGCAGAACCCGCACTGGAGGGCGTCCCGGTCGGCGAACGCCGCCTGGAGGGGGTGCGGGGTGCCGCCGTCGGCGAGCCCTTCCACGGTGGTGATCGCCGCGCCGTCCTGGGCGACGGTCAGCAGCAGGCAGCTGGTGACCCGCCGCCCGTTCAGCAGGACCGTGCAGGCTCCGCACTGGCCGTGGTCGCACCCCTTCTTGGCCCCGGTGAGGCCGAGCCGCTCCCGCAGGGTGTCCAGGACCGTGCTGCGGTGGTCGACCGTCAGCGTCGTCTCGGCGCCGTTGACGCGGAGGGTCACGGTGGAACGCTGATCGGCGACCGGTTCCGGTCCGAGGTCCGTTCCGAGGGCGAGGAAATCCATGCGCACGCCTTTCACACTTGCGGTCGAACAGGGGCTCCTGGGCTGGGCGTCCGGGCCGTCAGCGGTTCTCCAGCCGCAGCCGCGCCTCCTGCTCCTGGTCCCCGGCGGCCGTGCCGACGACGCTCACGGCGAAGAGGCCGGTGAGGTGGTCGCGCAGCCGGTCGACGGCCCGGTAGCCGCCCTGGGCGTCGACCGTGACCGGCGCGGAGAGGCGGGCGGGCGTGGCCGCGGGCCGCGGGCCGGACACGTCGACGGTGATGACCCAGACGGTCGGCCGGGCGCCCCCGGACGCGTCGGGAAGGTCGCCCGGCCGCCGGTCGGAGTCGAAGGCGGCGGCGAGGACGTCGAACACGGTCCGGGCGTCCTGGGCGTCGCCCCCGCCGAGCGAGACCACCACCTGCTGGTCCGCGGGGTGGTCGGCGCCGCTCTGCTCGGGTGTGCTGTTCACCGTGGCTCCTTCGTCTCCGGGCTCGAGGCCCTCGGGCTCCCCTCCAGGCTGACCCCGCATCGGTCCGACGGCGACACGGGAGAGGGCCAAAGGGTGTTAGGAACCGGGCCGGGCGGGCACGTGGAGGATCACTTTTCCCATAAACGGATATCTGGCGAGATACCCATAAAACATGAATTGCCATGTATGGCCGACTGGCTTTCCCCTCGTGGGGTATCCGGGGAGTATGGACCTTCTGAACGGAGCCGAGCCCTCCGCCCCGGTGACCCTCGCCGCCGGCACGGGGGCTCTCGGCATTCTCATGGGTGTCGCGGCCCTGGCCGTCGTCGGCCTGCTGATCGGCGGATTCATCCTCGGCAAGCGCAAGCGGGACGCCGAGCCGCCGCCGCCCCAGCCGCACGAGCAGCCGCAGAAACCGGACCGGCGCACCCACATCGACCAGCACGACCCGCACGGATCCGACCGGTTCCCCGAGGACGGCCACGCGCTGTCGCCGTACGAGCTGAAGGACCACGGCAACGGGCCGCTGCCGCCCGAGACCGACACCGACCGCCCGCGCGACAACTGATCCGCCCGCCCCCACGGCGGCGCCGCCCCCGCACCACCCGCCCGCGGGGGGGGGGGGGGGGGGGCGCGGCCGGCCCGCGCCCCGCCGCCCCCCCCGCCGGGCGGGGGGGCGGGGGGCGGGGGGGGGGGCGGGGGGGGGCGGGGGTGGCCGCGGGCGGGGGGCCGGACCCGTGGCGGGTGTTCCCCCAGACGGGCGGCGGGGCGCCCCCGGAGGGGGCGGTACGGCCCCCGGCCCGCCGGTCGGAGTCGAAGGCGGCGGCGAGGACGTCGAACACGGTCCGGGCG